>JBKOUY010000037.1:0-23544 GCA_046723645.1 Actinomycetota bacterium
CGAGATGCCCGCAAAGACGGCCGGTGCCGCGATGGCCGCAGCCGCCGCGGTAGCGAACAGCCCGGCCCACAGGAAGCGGATTCGTCCAGTCATCGTCAGCTCCCTCAGTCCAGCGCGTTGAAGGTGATGCCGGCCTGGACCATGGCCGGGGCCCCGACCAGGACGGCGGTGGCGGCAGCGGCCAGCAACCCGGCCCAGATCAGTCGTGCTCGCGGGAACATGTCGGCTCCTTTCGCGGCAACGATGTGCCGCCGCCGCTACTTCGGTGCAACCACCAACCGCGGATGGACCGAGGCAACTCCTGACGCGGAACCGCCCCCCGACCCGTAGGCCGAGGGTGGACACTGGCGTTATGAGGATCATCCGCACTCAGCATCGGGTCATCAAGGACCCTGACAGCTGGTGGTTCGACGCCCAACCACCCGGCGAGGGACGATCCCAGGTCCGTTACGTCGACTGGCCCAACCCCGCCATGCCGATGGCCTACGTGACCTGGATCATCGAGGACCGCTGACCGTCGAGGACCGCTGACTGGCGCGCAGCGGCATAACGCGAAACGGTCCCCCGGGTGCACAGGAAACCAGAGGACCGCCCGCTTCGTTCGTGGCTATCCGAACCAGCGTCGGGGCTAGTCGACCGGCTCGTCGAGCGGCCGGGCGTGGGCCCGTAGGCGGATCTCGTCGACCATCACCGACGCCATCGTGATGGCGTTCCGGCAGGACCGGGCCCGGTCGGGCTCGAGTTGCTCGGTTACCTCGGCGACCCGCTCGAGCTCGATCTCGAGCAACCGGCAGTGCTCGTCAATCCGGGCCAACAACATCTCCCGGACCGTGCGTCACCCATGGGTTCGTCACTCGGTTCACGGTCGATGCCATCGCTATCGTCGGGTGTTGGCATCAAGGCACTCCCTTGGTGTCCAGCCCCCGGCCGTGTCAGCGGTGCGGGGGCACTGAGCTTCTGATCGTGTGCATTCCGGACGCTTCCGACGTGGTGTTTCCGCAGGTGAGCATCCGTTCTCGTTGCATCTAGCTACGGATCAGAAGGTTGGGGGTTCGAGTCCCTCCGAGCGCGCTGAAGCTCCAGATCACGGGTCTGCTGACTGAGCGGGGGCAAGCGACATCCAAGCCATACGCATCATGGGGCTACCTCCCTCCCGCACGCTGATCCAGCGTCAGCCGGTTCGGCGTGCGGTAAAGGTCGATGCGCTCTCGGACGACTCACAGCCCAAGCCCGCGTCGGGGGTGTATTGGCGGTACGTTCCGCCGGCCTCGACCGCTCGCAGGTCGCTTCCCGCGAGTCCGGCCGCCGTCACGGTCAGATGTAGTTCAAAGTTCGTCTGAGCCGGTGCGTCGCCGCATGTGCCCCACATCGACTCGGGGAGAAGGCCGGACGTGGAGTAGACGTTGCCGTCACGGCTCATCGGAGCCGGAGGTCCTGGAGCACCTTCGAGCGCGAGTGCGTAGCCGTCGGAGGTCCGGCCGATCGATAGCTGGTAACGCTCCGAGCCGATCTGATCGCAGTCGGAGTACGTGCACTCGCCTTCCACAGGGACGAAGAGGAACTCGTAAGTGCCGGCCAGGTCGGCGTCGGCCAACGACTCCTGAGAAATCGGGAAAACCTTCCGGATCGCATCACTCTCTGCGGTGAGCTGGGAGACTTTGCCGTCGAGCGCGTCATTCTGGGCGGACAGCGTTCCGTTTTTCTCGGTCAGATCCGAGACCTGGCTGTCGAGGTCCAAGCTGCGGACGCCGAGAACGACGGCGATGACCGCGAGACACGTCACTCCCGCGCCGACCAGCCACGCGGTGCGGGTCCGTCGTCGTTGCCCGGGTGGCTTCGCCGGCGCAGTCTGCGTGGCGGTCGCGACATCCGGTGCGGCAGGGAGATGCGGTGGGGGATCCGGAACCGGTGGACCGTCGAGAGGCGGTGGACCGCCTGCATGCACCTGCCCCGCAGGCACGGACGCTTCCTCCCGTTCGTCGGGGCGGTACAGATTCATTGCGCCACCTCCTCAAGCTGTGGCCCGTGGTCGTTCGAAGCGTCGGGCCCATTGCCCGGTGCAGCGTGCGCTTCGGATTGTGGGTTCGTACCGGCGGGATGTGAGCGCCGGGTGAGCGTGCGCTGAGCGCAACGTGGGGTATGACCGGCCGGGAGCCGCCCTCGCCGGTGAGCCGGTCACAGGCGTCGCTGCGCTGGCCTCGTCACGCTGGTCACTTGCCTGGTTTGGCAGCCGCGTCGCTGCCGGGCTGCGGGACCACGAACACGGTCCGGCCCTTCAGGTCCGAGCCGAGCACTGTCACACTCGCTGAAAAGTGGAACTGCGTTCCGTCCTCCGACACCCATGGGTCGGGCCACCCCGTGTTCCTCGCGAAGCCGGTGACCGTGTACAGCACGTTGGGGTCCAGCGTGAGGCGAACCTTCCCGTCACCGTCATCGTCGACGGCGACGACATGGGGATCGCACGCGGGGTAGCCGGCACCGCCACATGCCTGCACACCGGCCGTTCCAGCCGGGAACGGATTTCCTTGGCCGTCGACCACCCGCACAAGGGTTCCGATCGGCGACACGAAGGACACGCACTGCCCTTGGTTGCGGAACGGCTCACGCTTGTCGTCGACAAGGTTCCGCCAGCCTTCGTCCTTGCACCTGTCCTTGTCCGTTGCTGACGGTGACGGTGTGGTGAGGGTGCCCGTCATCGTGAACAGGTCGCCGACAGATCCTGGCCCCACGACGGTGCCCGTGAGCACGATCTCCCCCGTCACGCCGGCGAGGGCGCCGGTGCCGGAGGTCAGTGTGGAGTGGACCACGACGTCGAACCCGCCGGTGGGGCTCGTGTTGACGGTGCTCGTTCCCGGTCCTGTCAGCGTTGCACCGTCTGATCGTGTGATGACACTGGTACCTTCCGTCCGCGAGCCGGGTGGGTCTGCAATGAGAACGAACTCGGCATGGATCGTGCCCGAGCCGAGCATCCCCGACGAGGAGTACACGAAGTCCGCGGTTGTGAAGCCATTGCCACCCGAGCTCGTTGCCGTCCCAGTGATCACCTCGGTGGCCGTCCCCTCAGGGATGGCATCGGGCGACCGCTTGGCCCCCGCCTCACCGTCCGAAAGCACGAACAAGACGAGCCCAGCCAATGCGGCACCCAGGGCAACGCGCGCCCTAGGTCGCCGCCGATCTCCTGCCTGACTCCTCGATACCCAAGACCTGTTCACGGTTGCTCCTTTTGCGTCCTAGCCCTCGACGGGTCGCCCGCTCAGCAATTCACGGGGGGCTTGCCGCCCGGTGTGGAGGGTGTCGGTGGGGGGTGAGCGTTGGTGCCGACGGGATGTGAGCGCTGTATGAGTGTTGGTGGAGCGCCAGGTGAGGGGCTTGTGTGGGTGTGGAGGCGTACCATTTGTGGTGCTAGGCGAGTGGGCGGGAGGGCACCATGGAGATCCGGTTGCTGGGGCCCGTGGAGCTGGTGTCGGCCGGGAGACCGGTGTCGATTGGTTCTGAGAAGCAGCGGGCGCTGCTTGCGTTCCTGGCTCTGCGGCCGCAGCGCCTGGTGACCAACGACGCGCTCGTTGATGGTTTGTGGGGTGACGATCCGCCCGATGGGGCGGTGAAGGCCCTTCGTTTCCATGTGTCGCGCCTGCGTGGGATCCTGCGGCAGGCGGACGCCGCTGACACGCTGCGCACGCGCCCGGGTGGCTACCTGTTGGCGGTCGCCGAGGACGCGGTGGACGTTGTCCGTTTCGAGCGGTCGGTCGCCGCTGCCCGGTTGGCTCGATCCGATGGTGCCGCCCCGGACGCGGTCAGTTCAGCGCTCCGCGACGCGCTGGCGTTGTGGACTGGACCGGCACTTGCCGACGTCAACGCCGAGCCGTTCGTCGCGGGCGAGCGCCGCCGTCTCGAAGAGCTTCGCCTGGTGGCGACCGAGGACTACTTCGCTGCCGAGCTGGCCGGAGGCCGGGACGCGGAGGCGGTCGGAGAGCTCGAGCGGATGGTCGATAGCCAGCCCCTGCGGGAGCGGCTCTGGGAGCTCCTGATCACGGCGTTGTACCGGTCTGGCCGCCAGGCGGACGCCCTGGCGGCGTATCAGCGGGTACGACGGATCCTCGCCGATGAGCTCGGCATCGAGCCGTCCGCACCACTGCGGCAGCTGGAACAGAAGGTGCTTCTCCAAGACACAGACCTGGCCAGACCCTCGACGGACCAGAAGCCGGCACTTGGCTCGAACGGCGAGTCCTTGACCGTCGCCGACGTGGAGCGACCGCCCGTCGAAGCGAATGTCCGGCCACCGCGCGGCCTCGCCACAAGCGCGCTGGCGCTCGGCATCCTCGCACTCGGACTGTTCCGGCTCGGCGTCGTGTCGACGCTGATCGCCGCGCTGGCGGTGGTGTGTGGGACGATCGCAGCCCGCGGCGCGACGCCGGGAAGCTGGCTGGCCAACTCGCGAGCCACAGTCGGGATTGTCACGGGCGCCGTCGCATTCTCGGCGAGCCTGGGGCTCCCCCTCTACCGGTACGTCGCGGCCGACGGCGACACGGCCGACACCGAGACCGCGACCAGCACGACGGCATCCCCCGAACCAGACGACACCGACACGACCAGCCCACCGGTGTCCCGCGAAAGTTCGGCGGTAGGCCGGAACGTCCCGATCGAGACGGTCGAGGTTGGTGATTGTTTCAACCTCCCCCGGGGGATCGATCGACAGGTGCAGTCAGGCGGCCTCTCGACAGATGCAACTGCGCTGACTGTCTGGCTCGTTCGGTGCGACCAGCCTCACGAGCAGGAGGTGTTCCACCTCTTCGAGTTACCTGCTGGTCCGTACCCCGGGGAAGCGCAGGTGCAAGCGTTCGCACGCGAACAGTGCACGGCGCGTTTCGCGCAGTACGTCGGTGTCTCCCCCGAGAGGTCCGGGCTGAACTTCGTCTACGTGTGGCCCTCGCGCGCAACGTGGGGGGAGTGGATCCGCAAGGGCGGATGCGCACTCTTCGACGCCGTGGGGGGCGACTTGACCGGCTCGATGGCGGGGACCAGGCGCTGACCGGCAACGAGTGCCACGAGCAGCGGCGGCTGGGGCCTGCGGAATGCCGGGCCGGGCGGTTCACGCGTCCAGGGCTCTGAGCATGCGTTTCAGTGCAACCTGGCGATACGAGGCATCGGCGAGCTCGCGGACTTCATCCCAGTCGACCGGGCCGGCCTCGAGATCGAGGGCGAGCCAGCCGCTCGGGCCGAAGTACGGCGGAGAGTAGAACCGCTCGTCCACGAGCAGCGCGGCCCGTTCGTCGCTGTCGGGCTTGAAGATGAGGCCCCACGGCCGCTCGTCGGTGCCGGAGAAGACGCCGAAGATCCTCTTGCCGGCGCGAAACGTCGGTCGCCCCCATGCCTCGACCTCGACAGCTTCGGGGAAATCGAGGAACACCATGCGTACGTCAGCCAGGTACGGGTCGTCGTCCTGGTACATGCGGGGATGAGCCATGGCTCCACGCTAGGAGGCACCCGACGTCGGTTCTTGGACGAACGGAACGAGGTGACGGCAAGTCGCCGCCCGAACAACATCGCCTACGCCTGTCAGTGCGGAGTGGCTCCGCCGGCCGACGCTCACCTTGAGCGGCAACCGCACGACGATCATGCGGGACTCTCGAGCGTCGGCAGTTCGATCGTCGTTCGAATGACGCTCACGTCGTCGAACGGGCTCGGACCTCGACGAGGTCGACGACGACATGGCGGTGCGGTTCCACGCCTTTCGGTCCAGCATCCTGCACGGGCGATGCCGGTCAGAGCTCGATGACGAGGTCCTCGGGGCCCTCGGGCTCGCCGGACTCGTCGACGACCACGACGACTTCGTAGCTGTCGCGCGGGGGCTTCCCCTCGATGATGTCGCCGAGACCGAGCATCGCTCGACCGACGGCCTCGGACGTCGGAGATCGCCGGGGCACCGGCGTGCTGGCCACCGCGGCGGGGTCGACGCCATCCGCACCGGGCCGGTCGCTCATGGGGCGACGGTACCAACGGCCACGTCCCGAGCGGCGTCGCGACAAGTTGCGGGTGCGGCGTCATCGAGTGTTCGCCCCCAAGCAACGGCGCGCTCATCGACGCGGCGTTATGGTTTGCCATCCCAGAGCGACAGGGTGGGATCAGGGGAGGGGGAACGGGGTCACCTGACCTCTAGTCACACGACCGCATCACACAAGGCCCGATCCCGACCACCGAAGTTCGGCGAGGAGGAGCTCAGAGTGGCGCACGTCCGTGTTCGACCCATCGCCTTGTTGATCGTCGTTGCGCTCCTGTTCGGCCTGCTGGCCTCGCAGGCCACGGCCGCGCCGCTGCGCGGCTCGGCGTCGGGCGCGACCAAGGCGGCGGCCAAGCCACCCACCGACAAGGCGGTCTTCTTCACCTCCGACGGTCTCCGCCAGGACCTGGTCGAGAAGTATGCGGGTCAGGGCGTCATGCCGACGATGGCGAACTTCCTCGGCAAGGGCGCCTCGGCCACGGGGGGCGGCCTGCTGACCCAGGCTCCACCCAACACCGGCGCCGGCTGGTACACCCTCGCCACCGGTGCCTGGCCCGGCGTCCACGGCTCCACCAACAACACCTTCCACATAAACGGCCAGCCGTTCGGCAACTCGACATCGTCCTTCGCCCCCAACGTTCTGCAGGCCGAGTCGATCGCCCAGTCCGCGGAGCGCGACGGCCTCAAGGTGGCCCAGGTCGAATGGGCCGGTGGGCGCAACGCCACCATCCAGGGCCCGACGATCGACTTCCGATCGTTCCTGTCGGGACGGGGCGTGGCGACGAACTTCATCGGCACCGCCGGTGACGTCCTGTTCGACGACGCCGCGTTCATCAGCTCCTTCGGGCTCCAGTTCGACCACCCCGCCGGCTATGCCGGCCAGGCGCCCTTCCCCGGCGCCGCGCCGGTCCCGGCGACCGGCTGGACCGGTGACCTGCCCGAAACGTTCAGCCCCCCGCAGGAGATGCGGCTGCGGGTCCTCGACTTCGGCGTCGACAAGTACGGGCTCAACGCCTGGATCTTCGACAGCACGGATGACTCGACGACGAACTACGACAAGGTGCTGTTCTCGACGACGAAGAGCGCCGCCGATTCGGTCGGCGTCCTCGCCAAGGGCGAGTGGGCGGACGTCAAGGTCACGATCCAGGGCGGCGCCCTCAACGGCCTCACCGCCGGGTTCCTCGTCAAGGTCGAGGAGCTCAACGACGACCTCTCCCGCGTCCGCCTGTTCCACACGTCCGTCAGCCGTGCCACCGCCACGTGGCCGGGCTTCAGCGAGCCGGGCTTCACGGGCGACTTCGCGGAGTTCCTGGCGCAGAGGTTCCCGACCTCGACCGCGGCCGACTTCGCCATCCTCGAGTCGGGAATCACGAGCGAGGAGACCTACGTCGAACAGGGCCTCTATTGGTCGACGGCCCACCTGCCGATGCTCGAGTACGTCGCCAAGACGTACCAACCGGATCTCCTGCTCGTCGGCATGCCCACGACCGACGAGTTCCAGCACCAGTTCCTCGGGCTCGTCTCACCAACGGTGCCGGGCGGCGCCCCGAACCCCGCGTTCGACGACGTCGACCTCAACGGAGTGCCCGACGGCCGCGTCGCCGAGCGCGAGGAGTTCATCAGGACCGCCTACGAGGAGGCGGACCAGACGCTGGCCCTCGCACGGTCCCTGATGGGCAAGGATCCGACGACGTTCGTCTCGTCCGACCACGGCTTCGCGCCGCAGTTCCTCGCGATCGACGCCAGCAAGCCGCTCGTCGACCTCGGCCTGCTGTCGAGGCCGCAGACCTCGAACTGCCGGCCCGCCGCCGGCGAGACGATCGGCAAGGCGAAGGTGTGCTGGGCCGGGGGTGCGGCGCAGATCTACCTGAACGTCGCGGGACGCGATCCGGCAGGCGGCGGCTTCACACAGGTTCCCGCCGGTGACGTCGCGGCGACCGTCGCCGCGATCAAGGCCCAGTACCTCGGGTTGGTCGATCCCAACGACTGGACCCACGACGGCCAGCCCGAGGGCTGGAAGCTGATCGACCGCGTCTTCACGAAGGCCGAGGCGCGCCACATCCCGAACGGCCCGGGCACGACGACGGACATGGCCCATCCCACGAGGACCGGTGATGTGGTCGCATTCGCCTATCCGCCGTACCAGTACGACGCCCAGACGCCGGGCACACTCGTCGCCCCCTCGCACTTCTTCGGTCAGCACGGGTACGTCCCGGACGTCCAGGACTTCGACGCGAACATCAACATGCGGGCGACGTTCCTGGCAGGCGGGATGGGCATCGCCAAGGGCCAGGTCACGGCCTCGTCGATCGACCTCGCCCCGACGCTCGCCTACCTGCTCGGCATCCCCGAGCCGCAGTCGAGCCAGGGCCGGGTCCTGTTGGAGATCGTGAAGGGCGGCGACGCGGTCATGCCGATCTCGATCGTTGGCCTGAACGACTTCCACGGCCAGCTCGACCCCACGACGTTCACGATGGACGGCCGCCCACAGAGCGTCGGTGGCGCGTCGTTCCTGGCGACGATGTTCGACGAGGAGCTCGCGAGTCTGCCCGGCCCGGGCCTCATCCTCGCCGGCGGCGACAACGTCGGCGCCTCGCCACCGAACTCGCTGCTCCTCGAGGACAAGCCGGCGATCGATGTCGAGAACGCCTGGGGCCTCGACGCGACCTCGTACGGCAACCACGAGTTCGACTACGGCGTCGAGCGGCTGTTGATGCAGCAGGAGCGCGCCGATTTCCCGTTCCTCGCCACGAACATCGTCGAGACCGCAACCGGTGAGGCACCCGATTGGGTGACACCCTCGGTGGTGTTCACGATCAACGGCGTCGAGGTCGGTGTCATCGGCGCCGGTCTGAAGAACACGCCGGAGCTCGTGTCCGCTGGTGCGACCGAGGGCCTGACGTTCCTCGATGAGGCCCCGCGGATCGCGGCCGAATCGGAGCACTTGCGAAAGGAGGGCGTCAAGGTCCAGGTCGTCGTCATCCACCAGGGCACGAACGTCGGCGTCAACCCGCAGGGGAACGCCCCGGGCGTCGAGTGGCAGGGTCCCATCCTCGACATCGCCGACGCGCTCCAGGACACGACGGTCGACGCGATGGTCGTCGGCCACACCCACCGCATCTCGAACCTGATGCGCGGTGACATCCTCGTCACGGAGGGGATCAACGCCGGCGCGAGCTACTCGGTCTTGCAGCTCATGGTCCAGGGCGGTGACGTCCAGTGGGCCGGCGGAGCCACACGCATCGCCAAGAACCTCGGCGTCGCGGCGCGGGCCGACGTCCAGGCGATCGTCGACGACGCCAACGCCCAGACCGCGGTGCTGCGCAACCAGGTGATCGGAACGCAGGTCAACGACATCACCCGCGCCCCGACGAGGCTCTTCGAGTCCGAGATGGGCAACATGGTGACCGACGCGATGCGGGGGAAGTATCCCGGTGTCGACGCCGCCTACACGAACTCGGGCGGTCTGCGCGCTGACCTCCTGTTCACACCACCCAGCGCAGGGGAGGACCCCGGCGAGATCACCTGGGGTGAAGTCTTCGCGGTCCTACCGTTCGGCAACCGGACGACGATCCTCACCCTCACCGGCGATCAGCTCAGAGCGGCGTTCATCAACGGGTTCACGCCGTTCTGCGAGCCCGGCTTCGCCGGCGGCACGGGCCGCTTCCCGCAGGTGTCCGGCCTCAAGGTGCAGTTCCACTGCGACGGCATCGTGCCGGTGGTCGACAACATGTGGAAGGCCCCCGACGGGGTCGCGGGAACGCTGACCCCGATCGGTCCCGCCGACACTGTCCGGATCGTCACCAACGACTTCATGTTCGGCGGCGGCGACGGCTACACGATGTTCGCCGGCGGCACCGACGTCGCCCAGCCTGGTGACGACCTCCTCCAGGTGACGATCGACTACATCGCCGCCAACTCGCCGGTCGATCCAATGGTCGAAGGGCGGATCGTCGGTCCGTAGCCGAGCCCATCGGCTGGATGAATCAGGGCCAGTCCACAGTCGCGCTGTGGAAGTACACGAGGCCGTCCTGCGCCCAGATGCGGCCGTGCCGAGCGAGGCGATCACGGTGGTCGGTCCAGGTCGTGGCCTGGTGGCTCCACGCCTTGTCGGCGATGCCGGGCAGGCGAGGCAGCAACAGGAACGACAGGTCGTCGAAGTCGGAGATGGTCTCGGCCCAGATCGCAGCCTCCACTCCCGCGACGTGGGCGGCGCGACCGGCGCCGAGCGCATCGGCCGGCTCCCAGTCGAACGACTCGTCGACGGTCCTGGGCGCGTAGAACCGCAGACCCAGGCGGCCCTGCCTCGCAGCCTCGGCAGGACCGGCCGACGGCTCTGCATAGGGCACGTCGAGGTAGCAGTGGCTCAGCGGCGACACGATGACGGACGCCGACGCCGCCAGCGCGATCTCCAGGTCGCGGCCCGACAGGTCCAGGTCCGCGTCCATCCGTGCCTTCACCTCGGGCGGCAACGACGGCGGCAGGGTGATGCCGGTGAGCCAGTACTGGATGACGTCGGTCGCGCCGAGCCCGGCACGCGCCGACTCCTGCCAGCCGAGGGGACGCCTGCCGATCGAACGGACGATGTCTCTGGCCCTCCGGATGTACGAGGCGTAGAGGTCGTGGGGCATCCCCCAGGGCTCGTCGCCGCCGATGTGGATGTAGGGGGCCGGGAAGATGGTCGCGACGCCGGCCAGCACGTCCTCCACCAGCGCGAACGTCGGGGGTAGCTCCGGGTCGAGCCACACGGCCCGCTGGGTGTGGCCGGGTGGGAGCTCGAACTCCACCTCGTTGCGACCGGTCTTCAGCTCCGGATGCATCCGCACGAGCGCCGACGCGTGCCCGGGCGTGTCGATCTCGGGGATGACGGTGACGAAGCGGTCCGCGGCGTAGGCGGCGAGCGCGCGCAGGTCGTCGGCGCCGTAGAAGGCGGCGTCGCGGAGCCGGCCCGCTGCGGCCCGCCCCACCGGTAGGCGCCAACTTTGGTCGTCGGTCAGGTGCAGGTGCAGCACGTTGAGCTTGTAGAGCGCGAGCAGATCGACCACCCGCCGAAGCTCGTCGAGCGCGAAGGACGCGCGGGCGACGTCGAGCGAGAGACCGCGCCACGCGTACCTGGGCGCGTCGAGGATGTCGGCGCCCGGCACCCGAACCTCTCCGACGTCGGTCGGTGGTGCCGTGGCCAGCAGTTGGACGAGCGTCGTGAGGCCGCGGGCGACACCGACCGGTTCCGCAGCGCGCAGGACGACGCCCTCGGCATCGATCGCCAGCGAGTGTCGTTCGTCGGCGGGGCCGTCGGCGGTCGGCGAGAGGCCCTGCGGCGTAGGGAGCGTGCCGATCTCGCCGGCGGTCAGCCGCTCGACGCTGACGAACGGTTCGTTCGGCCCGGGATTGCCGGCCAGCGGCGCCGGGCGCAGGCCCGTGCGCCGCGCGACCTCCGAACAGAATCGCTCGACGATCGGTGCGACGTCTGCTTCCCGGTAAGCGACGGTCGTGCCCGACCGGAACGCGAACTCGCCCCCGGCGCGGTCGGACCGGACCGGAGCCGGTATCACCGCGTCGTTCATCGGATCGCCTCCCGATCGATGGGGGCGCTGGGACGGCGTTCATGTTGCCGTGTGGAACGCGGCCGGAGGCTGATCCGTTCCGGCGGAAACGGGCGCGAGGTACCGTCCGCCGTGGCGTGCCCCACGCCCAACCCCGACTCCGGTGCTCACCGAAACCCGTTTGCGCGCATGCTCGGCGGCCCGGACGGCCGGACGCTGTTCATGCTCGCCGCCGAGTGGCGCGGCGCCGACGACGTGGACGGGGCGCTCGCCGCCCGCACCGGTCAGGTGCTGGCGGTGCCGGCGCTGCGCCGCATGCCGGGTGGCCGTGAGGAAAGGCGCTCGGGCGCCGGTGACCGCTGTTGCGGTGTCCCGAACAACAGCGCCGAACGGGGCGTCCACGTGTTGAGGCTCGTTCCCGGCGAGTGGCCGCTGTTCGCGGCAACGCGCTGACGCTCGCCGCTCGGCGGGCCATTCAGACGGTGACCGTGCCGGCCAGCTCCCGGAGCACCCCGAAGAAGCGCGCGGCCGTGTCGCTCCACGTCGGCAGGCGCTGGCCCCTTTCCCGGGCCCCCTCCGCCAGGCGTTGCCGGTGCTCGGGGTCGTCGGCCAGGCGCCGAAGGGCGGCCGACAGGCCCGCAATGTCCCCCGGCTCGAGCACCCGCCCCTCACGACCGTCCCGCGCCAGGTGCGCCAGATTGCCGGCCCGCCACCCCGCGACGGGGAGGCCGGCCGCCATGGCCTCGCCGTACACCGTGCCGTAGGGCTCCCGGTAGCTGGGCAGCACGAACACGTCGGCCGACCGGTAGAGCGTGGCGACCTCGCCCCGGGTCACCGGCCCGTGGACGACCACCCGGCCGGCCAGGTCCGGACGGGCCAGTCGGGCACGCACGCGGGCCGCGTACCTGCGGTCCACGTCCGTGCGGCCGACCAGGTGGAGCGTCGCCAGTCCTGGGGACAGCCGCCCGAACGCCTCGAGCAGGTCGAGCGTCCCCTTGCGCGCCACCCAGTTCCCGACGCTCAGCAGGGCCGCCTGCCGACCCTGCCGGAGGTCGACCGGCGGTCCGCTCGGTGCTGGGGCCACGTCCCGGCCGGGTGCGACGACCACGCTGGGGACCCCGGGCACCTTCGCCGAGAGCGTCTCGCTGGCCAGCATGAGGAGGTCGCACCGCCGGTACAGCGCCCGGTCGAGGGCGGCCTGGGCCACGCGCCGCGGCCACCCATGGTCGATGCCGCCAGGGGGCTGGTGGAGGATCGCAGCCAGCGGCTGAGACTGCCCCGCCACGACCGACCGGCGCCGGAACCGGCACCAGGGGGCGGCGAACGCGGCCGCGATGCTGTCGATCACCACGACGTCGGACCGGTGGGTGCGCCGAAGGACTCGCCCCGTCGCGGCGGCGGGTAGGGGAAATGGGAGTACCGGAACAGCAACGAGGTCGACGTGGGCGTCGTGTAGCGGCGCGAGTTCGGCCATGCGCCGGTGGTACAGGTACCCGCCGGTCAGTTGCTCCGGCGAACCGAGTGTTACTAGGGAGACGGCGAACATGCGCGTGGTCCATGTCGCACCGACGGCGTTCGGGATCGAGGGCCTGTTCGGCGGCGGCGAACGTTACCCGCTCGAGCTGGCACGGGCTCTCGCGCGTGAGCCGGACGTCGACTGCGAGCTGGTGACCTTCGGACCCTCGCCGCGCACCTGGCGGGACGCGTCGGGCCTCTGGGTCCGTATCCTGCGCCCCCTCGCCCACTGGCGGCGGCATCCCGCGCAGCCGTTGGCCTTCGGCGTGGTCCCGGCCGTCGAGTCGGCGGACATCGTCCACACCCATCACGTCCGGAGCATCCCCAGCCGTGTCGCAACCCTGTCCAGGCGCCGTGCGGGTGCCATGGTGACGACCGACCACGGCATGGGGGCCCACGGGACGCGCGGCCCGTTTTGCCGCCTGATCGACCGCTTCCTCACCGTGTCGCAGTACTCGGCGGCGGTGCTCCGTGCCCCGCCCGCCAAGACCCGCGTCGTCTACGGCGGCGCCGATCCCGCGCGGTTCCGGCCCGGGCCCGCCGATGCCCGCTCGGGCGTGCTGTTCGTCGGCCGCCTCACGCCCCACAAGGGCGTCGACCGGCTGCTTCGCGCCCTCCCTCGTGACGCCGAGCTGAACATCGCGGGCACAGTCGGCCACGATCGCAAGCCGCCCGAGCGCGACTACCCGGACCACCTCCGACGGCTGGCGGCCGGAAGGCGCGTCCGGTTCCACGGTGCCGTCTCCGACGAAGCCCTCCCGGGCCTGCACCGGCGAGCGGCGGTCTTCGTCCTCCCGTCGGTCGATCGCACGTGCTACGGCCGCCCGGTGGCCATCTCGGAGCTGCTGGGCCTGAGCGTCATCGAGGCGATGGCGAGCGCCACGCCGGTCGTGGCCAGCCGCATCGGCGGCGTGCCCGAGCTGGTGATCGACGGGGAGACCGGATTCCTCGTGGACCCAGGCGACGTCGACGCGCTGCACGACCGGATCGCCTCGCTGCTGTCGGACCGCCGGCTGGCGCGGCGGCTGGGCCACAACGCCCGTGCCGCAGCGACGGAGCGGTTCACGTGGGAGTCCTGCGCGCGCCGGTGTGCCGCGGCTTACCGGGAGCTGGTCAGCTGACGGGGGCGCCGTAGGCGCCGAACGCGACCGGCGACTCCCACACCCGCACCGTCAGGTCTTCGCCGCCACCGGCGCGGACGGCGTCGGCCAGTGCCCCGTGCGCCCACCGCGCGAAGACCTCGACGGTCACCGCCTCGACGCCGGCTGGCCGGATCACGTCTAGGTTGGCATCGCGGACGGTGTCGCCCACACGCCGGAGGGCACCGTCGAGGATGTCGAGGTCGCACACCATGCCCCGCTCATCCAGGTCGGCGCGACCGACGAGCACCTCGACCTTGTAGTCGTGGGAATGGAGCTGCCCTTCGGGGCCGTCGACCCCGGGCATGACGTGGAACGCCCGCACCTCGATCGCCGTCCCCACCTGATACATCGGCATCACGTGTAGCACAGTGCGGCGTGCACCATGCCGGGGTCACCGCGGTCGACGGCCGCGAATGCCTCGCCCGCGCGCTCGAACGGGTAGGAGTGGGTGGCCAGGGGGGTCAGCGGGAGCTCGTGCAGGAGCTCGCGTGCGACGGCCCGGCGGCGGTCGCGCGACCAGGTCGCGGCCAGGGCGGCCGGGATGCTCGAGACCTGCGTGCTGCGGATGTGCAGGCGGCGGCGGTGGAATTCGGCACCGAGGGGCAGCTGGACGTCCTTCGTGCCGTACCACGAGACCACGAGGGCCTCGCCCTCGTGCGCGAGGAGCGGGAGCGCAGCGCGCAACGCCTCGGGCCGGCCGCTCGCCTCGACGACCAGCGGGAGCCCGGCGGGTGCGTCGCTGGCCATCGCGTCGGGGGCGTCGTCCGGCGCCACCGACGGCAACCCGACCGCGGCGGCGATGGCCCGCCGCTCGCCGATCGGCTCGATGCCGAGGACCCGCGCCCCGGCACGCCGCAGCATGAGGCCGGACAGGATCCCGACCGCGCCCAGCCCCATCACCGCCACCGGGCGCTCGAGCACCGGCCCGGCGTCGAGGGCGACCTGCAGGGCCGTCTCCACGAGCGGGAGGAGGGTCGCGAGCCTGGGCTCGATGTCGTCGAGCACGACCACGTCGCCGGCGGCGACGACGAAGGCGTCCTGGTGGGGGTGGAACGCGAACACGAGCTGACCTTCGGGAAGGCCGCGCCCGGGGCGCTCGGCACGGCCCACGCAGCTGTAGCCATAGCGGAACGGGAATGTAAAGGAACCCCCGAGGGCGCCGATCGTCTCGTCGAGGGCCAGCGCGGGGTCGACCTCGCCCCGATAGGCAAGCATCTCGGTGCCGGCGCTGATGCCCGACCACAGCGTGCGGACCAGGACCTCGCCGTCACCCGGTGGCCGCAGGTCCACGGGCACGACCGCGATCCGCCGCGGCGCCTCGAACACGACGGCTCGCGCCGCCCGGTCACCGACCTCGTCGTCTGGAGCCACGCCCCCTATCCTGCTTCGGGTGCCGCGCGATGCGGGAAACGTCAGTGGCGGCCCGCCGCGCAGGCTGGTCAGCGTGCCTCTTCCCACGTCGGCCGGCATTTTTCAGGCGTTGGCCTTCGAGTGCTCGTCCGGGTCGGTGTACCTGGCGCTGGTGAAGGGCGACCTCGACGGCGGAGAGGACGTCGTGACCAGGGTGCACTCCGAGTGCCTGACCGGCGACGCCCTCGGCTCGCTGCGCTGCGACTGCGGCGTCCAGCTCCAGCTCGGCCTGCGTGCCATCGGCGCCGCCGGTCGCGGCGTCCTCGTCTACGCCACCGGTCACGAGGGCCGAGGGATCGGGCTCGTGAACAAGCTGCGGTCGTACGCCGAGCAGGACCGCGGCGCCGACACGCTCGACGCCAACCTCGCGCTCGGCTTGGCGGTCGACGCCCGTGAGTACACCGACGCCGCCGCCGTGCTGCAGGCCCTCGGCGTGCGATCCGTGCGCCTGCTCACGAACAACCCCCGGAAGGTGGACGGGCTCCGGAGCTCCGGCATCGACGTGGTGGCGGTCGAGCCGTTGGCGACGGCGCCGCACAGCCGCAACCTCGGCTACCTGCGGACGAAGGAGCGTCGCCTCGGGCACGTGCGACCCACGGGCGAGGCCGTGGGGGAGGAGCCCCTGGACGTGGCGCCGGCGCTCGACATCAGCGATCTCATCGGTTTCGTCGCCGCGCCGCCCGAGCGGCCGTTCGTCGTCCTCAAGTTCGCCCAGACGCTCGACGGGCGAATCGCGACGGCGACCGGCGACGCCCGCTGGATCAGTGGCGAGGCGGAGCGCCGGGCGTCGCACGCCTTGCGCGCCGCGTGCGACGCGGTGCTCGTCGGCGTCGGCACCGTGCTCCAGGACGATCCCCAGCTCACCGTGCGCATGGTTCCTGGCGCATCGCCGTTGCGGGTCGTGCTCGATTCGACGCTGCGGGTCCCGGATCGGGCCAAGGTCCTGGACCCGGATGCCGCCACGGCGATCCTGACGACCGACCGGTCCGACCCCGAGCGCCGGCGGACGCTCGCGGCCCGGCACCTCGACGTGCAAGTGCTGCCGGCGGGCGCCTACGGCGTCGATGTGGACCCCGCACTCGGCACGCTGCGCCGCTCCGGGGTCGAGACGCTGCTCGTGGAGGGCGGGGCGCGCGTCATCACCTCGCTGCTCCGGGCCGGCGTCGTCGACCGCCTGATCGTGGCCGTCGCCCCCACGATCATCGGGCAGGGCACCGAGGCCGTCGGCCCCCTCGGGGTCACCACCGTCGCGGACGGCATCCGGCTCGTCAACCGGTCGATGCACGTCGTCGGGGACGATGTCCTGCTGGCCGGTGACGTTGCGGCGTCGCCGGCGGTGACCCGGTAGGGCGGCCCGGATCAGCTCGCCCTCATCCGCACGCAGCAGTAGCCCGGTCGGGGTGCGAGGCGGGCCTCGAGCACGCCGGCGGCATCCGCGCCGTCGATGACACCGGACAGCAGCTCGAGGTTCATGCCACACACCAGCTCGCGGTGCTGCTCGGCGAGCACGTGGAACGGGCAGTTCGTGAGCACGACCTCGCCGGCGGTGACGTGGGGTTCATAGCCGTGGCGCTCCAGCGCCTCGACGACCGCAGCGCGGCGCTGGGCGCGCCCGGCCACGCGGCCCGCAGCGACGCCGGCGGCTTCCCCGATGCGCCGGCCGGCCTCGGTCGACGCCCGGCGCAACGCTCCGTCGACCGTCACGCCGTCGTGGGACGATCGCTCCACCGCCTCTGCGAGCAACTCCCCGGCGAGGTCGTAGCGCCGCTCGGGGAGTGACACGCCGATCTCGGTTGCCGACCGCCGATAGAGCTTGGCCGTGCGCCCGGCACCGGGCCCCGACCGCCCGGTCAGCCGCTCGAAGCGCACGTCGGCGAGCCCGGCGTCGACGAGCTTGTCGAGGTGGAAGGCCGCGACCGACCGGGCGAGCGCCAGTGCCTGGGCAGCCGCGTCCCGGCTCACCTCGTCCCGCTCGGTCAACAGCCGGTACACGGACTGCGTTACGGGGTGGTCGAGCGCTGCGATCCGCCGGACCCGGTCGACGAACTCAGCCTCGTGCATGGGTCGATTCTAAGACAGGAATACCTTGACGAAACAATGGGTAACTTTCTATGGTGAGGAAAATCCTCACTTAGAAGGGGGGTCCGCTGATGACCTCGATCAACGTTTCCCACGCCGCCACCCCGCCGGCGACGACCAGCCCGCAACTCTCGAACCCTGCGTACCAGGCCTTCGCGCTGCTGCGCACCGGGTTCACCGTCGCCCCGATCCTCTTCGGGCTCGACAAGTTCTTCGACTGGATGGTCGACTGGCGCACCTACCTCGCCCCCGAGATCAACGACCTGATCCCTGGCAACGCCCACCAGGCGATGCTGATGGTCGGGGTCGTCGAGATCCTCGCCGGCGTCGTCGTGGCGCTTCGCCCGCGCTTTGGCGGCTACCTCGTCGCCGCCTGGCTCGCGGGCATCATCGTCAACCTCCTGCTCCAGGCCGAGTACTACGACATCGCCCTGCGTGACTTCGGGCTGCTGCTCGCCGCAGTGGCGTTGGCGCGGCTCGCGACCGCATTCGAGCGTCCCCGGGCAACCGCGTGAGCCCGATGAACCATCGAACGCTCGCCATCGTCGGCGCCAGCGTGGCCGGCGCCAAGGCCGCCGAGTCCGCCCGCGAGTCCGGATACGACGGACGCATCGTGCTCATCGGGGACGAGGCCGGCCCTCCCTACGAGCGACCTCCTCTGTCCAAGACGGTGCTACGCGGCGAAGCCGACCCGGCCTCGACCAGGGTCCACCCGGACGGCTTCTACGAGGCCCACGACATCGACCTCGTGACCGACCGTGTCGTGGCGATCGACACCGCCACCCGTCGCGTCGAGCTGACCGATGGCGACACGGTGCCGTTCGATGCCGCGGTCGTGACCACCGGCGCCGAGCCGCGCCGCCTCGCCGTGCCTGGAGCGGACCTACACGGAGTCCGCTACCTGCGGACGGTCGACGACTCCGTTCGCCTCGGCGAGGCGATCCGTGCCTCGTCCCGCGTTGCCGTGATCGGTGCCGGGTGGATCGGGTCCGAGGTGGCTGCGTCGGCCCGGGAGATGGGCGCCGATGTGGTGCTGATCGCACCGTCGCCCGTCCCGCTCGGGCATGTCCTCGGCAATGAGATCGGCGAGGTGTTCCGCCAGCTGCACGCCGACCATGGCGTGCAGCTGCGACTCGGCGCCGGCGTGGACGCGCTGCGTGGCACTGGGTCCGTCGAGGAGGTCGTCCTCACCGACGGCACCACTGAGCCGGCCGACCTGGTCGTCGCCGGCGTCGGTGTGACACCGCGAACCGGCGTCGCAGCCGGGTCCGGCCTGGCCGTCGACAACGGGATCGTCGCCGACCAGCACCTCGAGACCAACGTGCCGGCCGTGTACGCCGCCGGCGACGTCGCCAACGCCTGGCATCCGCACTATGGCCGGCGCCTGCGCGTCGAGCACTGGGCCAACGCCCTCAACCAGGGGACGACGGCCGGGCGGAACGTAGCCGGCTGGCGCGAGGTCTACGACCGGCTGCCGTACTTCTTCTCGGACCAGTACGACCTGGGCATGGAGTACGTGGGCTTCGGCTCCCCGACCGATGAGCTCGCCGTTCGCGGCGACCTGGACAGGCGCGAGTTCATCGCCTTCTGGCATCGCGACGGCGTGGTCAGCGCGGCGATGAACGTGAACGTCTGGGATGTGGTCGAGGATCTGAAGGCGATCGTTGCGACCCAGCGGCCCGTGGAGCCCGACCGGCTCGCGGACCCGAGCATCGCACTCGCCGACGTGGTCGGCGCCGGCAGCTCCGCCTAGCACCGCTGCGGCATGCGTTCGGGAATGGTGGCACGGGAGGTTCACCAATGGACTGGACCGGCTGGGCCCTGTTCGGGCTCATCGCCACTGGTGCGCTGACTGCCGTGATGATCGGCGCTCAGCTCGCCGGCTTCACGCGCCTCGATCTCCCGCTGATGCTCGGCAGCATCGTGGTCCCCGACCCGGACCGGGCACGCGTGGCTGGCTTCTTCATCCACCTGGTCAATGGGCAGGCCTTCGCACTCGGGTACGCGGCACTGTTCGCCCTGACCGGCGAGGCGGCGTGGTGGGCAGGGGGCCTGCTCGGCCTCCTCCACGCCGCGGTCGCCCTGCTGGTGATCGTCCCGCTGCTGCCGGGCATCCACCCCCACATGGCGTCCGAGCGCGCCGGGCTCTCCAGCGGGGCGGGGCTCGAACCCCCGGGCCTACTGGCACTCAACTACGGCCGGGAGACGCCTCTGGTCACGACGATCGCCCATGTCGCGTTCGGCGTCGCGTTGGGGATGCTGCTCGGCGCTTCGTAGCATCCCGAATCGCGAGAGCGGCCTGTACCAGCGTGGCGTGCGTGAACGCCTGCGGATGGTTCCCCAGCATCTCGCCGCTGTTGGGGTCGGCTTCCTCGGCGTAGAGGCCCAGAGGCCCGGCGATCGCCACGAGCTGGTCGAACACACTCATGGCCTCCTCCACCGCGCCGGTAGCGGCCAGGGCCTGGGCGAGCCAGAACGAGCACGGAAGGAACGCCCCCTCCTGGCCGGAGAGCCCATCGTCGCCGGGCGGGTAGCGGTACAGGAGGGGCCCCCCGGCGCCCAGTTCGTGCGTCACCGCCTCGACCGTGGCGACCAGCCGGGTGGACTCGGGGGGCTCGAGGCCGAGCAACGGGAGCACGAGCAGGGCGGCGTCGAGGTCGCGTCGCCCGTACGCTCGCACGAAGTTGCCGCGGTCGGGATCAACGCCGTTGGCGACGACGTCGCCGGCGATGGCGTCACGCTCGGCCGCCCACCGCGCCCGGCGCTTGGGCGGGGTGCGGTGCGTGTCGGCCATCCGTAGCGCCCGGTCGAGCGCGAGCCACGCCATGAGCTTGGAGTGCACGTAGTGGGCCGGGTCGCCGCGCACCTCCCAGATGCCGGCGTCGGGTTGGCGCCATCGCTCGGCGACATGGTCCGCCAGTGCCATCGCGGTTCGCCAGGTCTCGCCGTACAGCCCATGACCGGCCCGCACCAGCAGCCACATGGCGTCGAGGACCCAGCCGTAGTTGTCGAGCTGATGCTGGTCCCGGGCGCCGTTGCCGAAACGGACCGGTCGGCTGCCGTCGTAGCCCGGCCACTCGCCGACTTGCCGCTCCGGTGGCACCCGCCCGCCGTGCAGCGTCAGCAACGCGGGGAGACGCGGGCGCTCCAGGCGGCTGGCGTGGAGCAGCCAGTACAGGAAGGCGCGGGCCTGCTCGTCGAGACCCGTGCCGAGGAAGGCGCCGATGCCGATGCTGGCGTCCCGGGGCCACGCATAGCGGTAGTCCCAGTTCCGCGGCCCGCCGAGCTGTTCCGGCAGCGACGTCGTGGGGGCCGCCACCGGCGCACCGGACGGCGAATAGGTCAGGAGCCGGAGGGTGATCAGGCTGCGGTCGACGGCCGCGGCGAAGGGACCGTCGTAGCCGATCTGCGCCGACCAGCGGCGCCATCGAGCGTCGTCATCCTGCAGCGCGCGCCAGGCGGCATCAGGCGTGAGGTACGTGAGCGGACCGCGATGGGCAGCAGTCAGCACGATCGTCAGCGGTCGCTCGGGTTCGAGAGCGAACTCCACCGCGCCTCCCGGTAGCAGCCCCACGTCACGGTCGGCCGTGAGCGCCAATGCCGTGGCGTGGTCCACGCACACGAGCCCGGCAGGCGTCGCGCGCGCCCGCGGCCCGCGACGTTCGATCCCGAACCGGGGGTCGAAGCACGCCGCGCACTCGACCGCACCGCCTCGTGCATCCAGCCGACGCACTAGGCAGAAGGTGGGTAACAGTGACCCCGCCACATCGGCGACCATGCCCTCGGTCAGGCTGAGCTCTGCGGCACCGACCCGCCATGTCGTCTCGAGCAGCGTTGAACCGCCCCGGTATCGGCGGTGGACCACCTCGGCATCGCCGGCGGGGCCGAGTGCGAACATGCCGCCCCCCTCACCGGCAACCAGAGCGCCGAAGACCGGTTCACCGTCGAAGTGCGGGAGGCACAACCACACGATGCGACCGCGTTCGTCGACCAGTGCCGCGGTGCGAGTGTCACCGAGCAGGCCGAGATCAGCGATCGTCGGTCGGTCGGTCCCGCTGCTGCCGTGGGGCAGCCCAGCGTGCCTGGTCACGCTCTTCCCGTACCCCGCGCTTCTATCGACAGCCGCGATGGGTACAAGAAGTTTGTCCGGCCTGGCCCAGCCGGGAAGGAAGGCGACATGACGAGGATCGAATCCGAGCCGCTGGTGGGGCGGCCAACGATCGCCCGGACGTCGTTCCGCGCCGAGTCCGACCAGCCGGAAGCGATCGGAGCTGCCTGATGAACACCCTGCACTGCGAGCCCCTCGCGGCGGACGAGCTCGCCCACGTCGTTGGCGCGGCGGCCGCCGGTCGTTCTGCCGCCGCCGGAATCGGATGAGGAGGCAGTCATGGACCCTCGCAACGTTGGCGAGCACCTCGAGGCCAATGCCGCCCTGGACCGCGTCGCGGAGCCGGCCCACCGAGCCGTCACGACCGTCCTGCCCAGCGGGCCCCTCAAGGACGTGCTGCACGGCGTGTGGCTGGGGCACCCGCTGCATCCCGTCCTCACGGACCTGCCCATCGGCTTCTGGACGAGTGCGTTCGTGCTCGACCTGCTGGGCGGGAGGGCGGCCCGACCGGCGGCCGACGTGCTGGTCGGGGCCGGGGTCGCCGCCGCCGTGCCGACGGCGGCCGCGGGGCTCGCCGACTGGTCCGACATGGATCCGCCCGAACGCCGCACCGGCCTCGTCCACGCCGCCACCAACGTGACCGCGACCGCCCTGTACGGCCTGTCCTTCCTCGCCCGCCGACGTGGGCACCGCGCTGGCGGCGTGGTGCTCGGCCTCGCCGGCGCCACCGCCGCCACGGCGGGGGCGTTCCTCGGCGGCCACCTGTCCTTCCGGCGCGCCGTCGGTGTGAACCGGGCTGCGGCCGCGCCTGCGCCCGAGGAGTGGACCGAGATCCAGGTCGAGGGGACGCTCGGCCGCGAGGAGCCGACGCTGGCGCGGCTCGACGGCGAACCGCTCGTCGCCGCCCAGGCGGCCAGCGGACCGGCCGCGCTGTTCGACACGTGCAGCCACCTCGGCGGCCCGCTCCACGAGGGCACCCTGGTCGACGGGTGCGTCCGCTGCCCGTGGCACGGCAGCACGTTCCGCATGGTCGACGGCTCGGTTGTGCATGGCCCGGCCACCGCCACCCAGCCCGCCTACGAGCTGCGGGTCGACGGCGAGCGCATGCTGGCCAGGCGTCGTCCCCCGGTGTGAGGAGCTGCTCGGCTGGTGTTCAGCGTTGCCGGGACGCCGAGCTGGGGCGGCGCGGGCTCACGGTGCAAATCCCGTACTCTTCGGTGCCTGCGTGCGGGCCATCCGCTCGGCCTCTGGTGACCGGGCGATACGGGAGGTGTCGGCATGACGTACTCGATCGTCGCTCGGGACGAGTCGACAGGCGAGCTGGGCGTGGGGGTCCAGACGTGCTTCCTGGCGGTCGGCTCGATCGCGCCGTGGGCCCGTCCGGGCGTTGGCGCAGTGGCGACCCAGGCCTTTGCAGAGCTGGCGTACGGCCAGCGCTGCCTCGATGTGCTGGACGCCGGAAGGCCTCCTACCGACGCACTGGCCGAGGCGCGGGCGGCCGACCCGATGGCCGAGCTGCGGCAGGTGGGCGTGGTGGCGGCCAACGGCGACGTCGCTGCAATGACCGGCGAGCTGTGCGTCGACCATGCCGGCCATGTGATCGGCGATGGCTTCACCACGCAGGCGAACATGGTGGGTAGCCCCGAGGTGTGGGGCGCGATGGCGGCTGCGTACGAGAGCTCGACGGGCGCCCTGGCCCGGAGGCTCCTGGCCGCCCTCGAGGCCGGCGAGGCGGCGGGCGGTGACGCG
>JBKOUY010000131.1:0-35630 GCA_046723645.1 Actinomycetota bacterium
GTCGCGGCCCGTGCGGTGGATCCGACCGCGGCGGCACCGAGACGAGGCGCTCACGCGACCGCAGCGCCGGCAGCTCGATCAGCTCCGACAGCTTCGCCGCCGCGGCGGCGTCGGGGACGGCCCGGGGCGCGACCTCCGGCACCGGGGGTGGCACCGCCTCGGGCTCCGGGGGTCGGGCGACATCGGGCACGGCGTGTCGGGCGGCGTCGGGGCGAGCCCAATCGTCGTCCGGGCCCGCGCCCGCCGCTGCCGCCGGCGCGATGTCGGGCGCTGGCGGTTGGGCGACATCCGGCACCACGTCGGGAGGGGCCTCCATCTCGTCCGGTTGGCCAATGGCGTCTGCCACCGGCACCGGCGTTTCCCCCGTGTGCACCGGTGTTTCCCCCGTGTGCACCCTCGCTCCGGCGGCCGGCTCGGGGCCGGCCCCGATGGGTTCCGCACGATCGTCGTCGCGACCGCCCTCGTCCTCGGTCCCCGCCGCCGACCAGCTGCCGTCGCCGATGGCCCAGTCGCGCCGCACGATGCGGGCTCGCTGCTCGAAGGCCTCGGTGATGATGGTCTCCGCCTCGGCGCGGGCACTTTCGATGATGACACGGGCCTCACGCCGCGCCTCCACCTTGGCGTTGTCGACGATCGCCTGAGCCTCCCGGCGCGCGTCGGCGACGATGCGGTCGGCCCGGATGTCGGCCAGCGACTCGGCCACCGTCGCGCGGGCGGCGGGGGCGGACGCATCGCGGCCGTGATCCCCATCGCCCCGGCCGGTGGCCTCCTGCTCCTCGGTCGGTGATCCCGCCGCAGGAGCCGGAGCGTGCACCTCGGGGTTACTCACTTGGAGCAGGCTAGCCGCCCGGCGGCCGTTGGAGCCTTCCCGTTACCCCACGGTAAGTTGCGGCGATGCGCCAGATCCTCGAGGCCATCCAGGGGGGCGCCTCGGGCGACGAGATCGCCGTGCTCCCCATCCCCGAGAGCTATCGGGCCGCGCACGTCCTGCGGGCCGAACAAGAGATGTGGGCGGGCGTGCCGCCGGAGGACAAGGACCCCCGCAAGTCACTGCACGTCGGCGACGTGCCAACGCCCGAGCTGGCGCCCGACGAGGTGTACCTCGCCGTCATGGCCAGCTCGATCAACTTCAACACGGTCTGGACGTCGATCTTCGAGCCGCTTTCGACCTTCGCGTTCCTCGACCGCCTGGCCCGGGAGTCGACGTGGGCCGCGCGGCACCAGCAGGACTTCCACGTGGTGGGGTCCGACGCCTCGGGCGTGGTCCTGCGGGTCGGCTCGGCGGTGCGCAACTGGGCACCGGGTGACCGGGTGGTCGTCCACTGCAACTACGTCGACGACCAGGACCCGTCCGCGCACGACGACTCGATGCTCGCCGCCAACCAGCGCATCTGGGGCTTCGAGTCCAACTACGGCGGCCTCGCCGAGCTTTCGATCGTCAAGGCGAACCAGCTCATGCCCAAGCCCGCCCACCTCACCTGGGAGGAGGCCGCGGTCAACGGCCTGTGCGCGTCGACTAGCTATCGCATGCTGGTCGGCCGCCACGCCGCCCGCATGAAGCAGGGCGACAACGTCTTCATCTGGGGTGCCACCGGCGGCATCGGTGCCTACGCCACCCAGCTGGTGCTCAATGGCGGGGGCACGCCCGTGGGCGTCGTGTCGAGCGAGGACCGGGCCCGGCTGCTCCACGCCATGGGTTGCGAGCACGTCGTCGATCGCAAGGCCGAGGGCTACAGGTTCTGGAAGGACGAACACACCCAGGACGAGGGCGAGTGGCGCCGGCTCGGCAAGCGGGTGCGGTCGATGATCGGCGACGACCCCGACATCGTGTTCGAGCATCCCGGGCGCCAGACCATGGGCGCGTCGGTGTTCATCGCCAAGCGTGGGGGCATCATCGTCACCTGCGCCGCCACCAGCGGCTTCATGATCGAGTACGACAACCGCCACCTGTGGATGAAGCTCAAGAGCATCGTGTCCAGCCACTTCGCCAACTACCAGGAGGCGTGGGACATGAACCGGCTCATCGACAAGGGCGCCATCCAACCGGTGATGTCGGCGGTCTACCCGCTGGACCAGGTGGGCGAGGCCGCCCGCGCCGTCCACCGCAACGAGTCGGAGGGCAAGCTCGGCCTGCTGTGCCTGGCGCCCGAGGCCGGCCTGGGGATCACCGACCGCGACAAGCGCGAGCGCGTCGGCGAGGACCGCATCACATTGTTCCAGCGCCACGCCCGGGGCGAGCTGTAGCGAGCGCAACGAAACGCAGGGAAACCTGCCGCAGTTCTGGTGGCCGGGGCCACCGATCCCGCGGCAGGTTTCGGGGGTAGGTTCACTGGCGTGCTGCTGACCGAGATCGACCACGTCGCCATCGCCGTCTCCGACCTCGAGGCGGCCATCGCGTACTACGGCGACACGTTCGGCGCCGAGGTTGCACACCGCGAACTGGTCGAGTCCGACGGCGTCGAGGAGGCGCTGCTGCGCGTGGCCGACAGCTACATCCAGCTGCTGACGCCGACCCGCGACGACTCGCCGGTCGCCCGGTTCCTCCAGAGCCGCGGCGAGGGCCTGCACCACGTCGGGTACCGCGTGGACGATTGCGCGGCCGCCCTGGACGCCGTGAAGGCACAGGGTGGCCGGGTGATCGACGAGGCCCCCCGCCCCGGCAGCCGGGGGACCACCGTGGCGTTCGTCCACCCCAAGGGCGCGTTCGGCACGCTCATCGAGCTCGTGCAGGAGTAGCGGGCCTCATCGCCCCACGGGCCTGACGTGCGGCGGTAGCTTCACGCCGGCTTCGCCCACGGTTCCAAGGAGGGGGAATGGAAACCTTCGGTCAGCCCTACCCGGCAACGCTGGAGATCGACCGTGCGGACCGGATCGCGAACTGGCGCCCGATCGTGCAGTGGCTCCTGGCGATCCCGCACTTCATCGTCCTCTACGTGCTCGGCGTCGTCGCCGAGGTCGTGTCGATCATCGGCTGGTTCGCGATCGTGTTCACCGGCAAGCTGCCGGAGGGGCTGGCGAACCTGGTGTGCCTGTACGTCCGCTACAACAACCGCGCCGTGGCGTACGCGGGCTTCCTGCGGGAGGAGTACCCCCCGTTCACCTTCGAGACGGTCCCCTCGGATCCCGACACCTACCCACCGGTGCGCACCGGCTTCGTTCCCGAGCTCGAGGACCGCAACCGGCTCACCGTCGGCTTCCGGTTCATCCTCGTCATCCCGCAACTCATTGTCCTGTCGGTGCTCGGCTTCGTGGCGTTCCTAGCCTTCGTCATCGCGTTCTTCGCGGTGCTGTTCACGGGCCGCTGGCCGGAGGGCCTGCGCACGTTCGTCGTGGGCGTCATGCGCTGGAGCACGCGGGTCAGCGCGTACCTGTACCTGCTCACCGACGAGTACCCGCCGTTCAGTCTCGATTGACGGTGTGAGCGCGGGTGGCCGGGCCGAAGCCGCGGCCACCCGCGATGGGTGGGTTCGATCCGGGATCACGCCGCGGGCGGCACTATCACGTGATCGATCAGGTGGACCGTGGCGTTGGCGGTCTGGATGTCGGGCACGACGACCTGCGCCTGCCCGCCGACGGTGATCGTGTCGCCGTCGGACTCCACGGGCAGCATCGCGCCGCTGAAGGTCTCGAGCTCGGTGGTGTTGGCCAGGTCGTCGGACGACAGCCGCTGGCCGGCCACCACGTGGAACCCCAGCACCTGCGTCAACAGCCCGGTGGGATCGGCCAGGGCGGCGTCGAGGGTCGCCGGGTCCAGCGCCGCGAAGGCGCAGTCCGTCGGGGCGAAGACGGTGACGGCGTCGGCAGAGTTGAGCGTGTCGACCAGGCCGGCGTTGGTCACCGCGGTCACCAGGGTGGTGAGGACCGCGTTGCTCGACGCCGCGGTCGCCACCGGGTCGTCGGTCATGCCGGCGAGCGTGCCCTCGTCGGGGCCGCTCTCCACAGCGTCGACCAGGGCGGCCGGGTCGCAGATCGTCGCCGAATCGGTGCCGCCGGGCGTGTCGCCGGCGACGTCGGGCGCAGGCGACTCGACCGGCGCAGGCTCGTCGGAGCTGGCGTTGCTGTCGCCGTCGTCGGAGCAGGCCGCCGCTCCGAGCGACAGGCCGACGGCGAGGGCGAGCGCACCTCGCAGCTTTCGGGTTGTGCGCATGGGTTGTCCTTCCTTGGGATGGTTGGGGTGGTTGTGGGGATCACTCGACGGTGACGACCAGGGACATCCAGCCGCTGGCGCCGTCGGGCAAGATGTCGGCCCGCGTCTCGGTCTGGGTCTCGCCGCGGCCGTCGACGGCACGAACCGTGAGCGTGTGGCGGCCCGGGGCGGCGTCCCAGTCGAATCGCCACTGGCGCCACGAGTCGCGGTTCAGGGCATCGGCGAGCTGGGCGGGGCGGAATGGCCCGTCGTCGACCCGGACCTCGACGGCCTCGATGCCCCGGGTCTGCGCCCAGGCGACGCCACCCACGGCCACCGGCCCGGCCGCGACCCGCTCGAGGCTGCGGGGCGTGTCGATGCGGGCCATCGTCTTGATCGGCGCCCGGTCGGCGTAGCCGCGGCGCACCCAGTACTGGTCGAAGGCGTCGAAGGTCGTGACCTCCAGCTCGGTCAGCCACTTCGTGGACCCGCTGTAGCCGTAGAGGCCCGGGGTGACGAGGCGGGCCGGGAACCCGTGCTTGAGCGGTAGCGCCTCCCCGTTCATGCCCACGGCGACGATGCAGTCCCGGTCGTACGCGGCGGACAGCGGGAAGCCACACGTGTAGCCGTCGATCGACCGGCCCACGAGCTGGTCGGCGCCGTCGCGGGGACGGGCCTCGTCGAGTAGCTGGCGCGTGAGGACGCCGAGCCAGCGGGCGTGGCCCACGAGGTCGCCGCCCACGGGGTTGGAGATGCACGTCATGGTGGTGTCGGCCTCGACGAGATCGCGATCCAGCAACTCGCCGAAGGTCAGCTCGAACGGCTCGTCGACCATCCCGCTGACGGCGAGCACCCAGTCCTCGGCGCGCACTTGGGGGACGACGAGTGCGGTATCGACCCGGTAGAAGTCGGCGTTGGTCGTGACGAAGGGGGCCACGCCCGGGACGCCGACCTCCACGCCCGTCGCCGCCGGCGGCAGCGGGGGGCCGCGCCGGACCGCCGCCGGCAGCACCACGCCGGCGCGCGATTCGGCGGCGCTGAACCGGCTCCGGAGTGCCCGACCGCCGGCGGCGGCGACGGCCCCGGCGGCGGCGACCGCGGCCGTCATCCCGAGGAAGGCGCGGCGCGAGGCGACGCCGCCGCGCCGCGGCGTCGCCAGCGCCGATGGCGGTGGCTCGCGGCCGTTGTCGGTCGGGATCGGCACGCCCGCGTCGCGAGCCGGTGCGCGCGCCACCAGCGAGCCGAGGCACAGAACACCGACCAGGCCGGCGACGATGCTCGGAAGGCCGGCCGCGAACGACGCCCGGGGTCCTGCGGCCGAGGCCGCGATGCCCACGGCCGCGAACGCCGCGAGACCCGCGGTGCCGACCCGGGGCCGCCGGCGGGACACGACGCCGAGGACCATCCCGAACACAGCGGCGAACGCCACGATCCCGACGACCAGTGCGAGCTTGTCGTTGGTGCCGAACGTCTCGATGGCGAAGCGCTCGACCGATCGGGGCACCCGGCTGATCGCCTCGCCGGCGACCGCCTCCACAGGCGATGCCAGGCCGTCGTCGGCGCCGGCGATCAGCTCACCGGCCCCGAGTGCGGCACCGGCCGAGACCAGTCCGGCCAGCGCCGCCGCGGCCGCGCCGGCGGGCGCCGCCGCTGTCCCGCCGCCGCGGTTGGCCGGTAGCGAGCTCGGCACCTCGAGGCGCCGGGGCGCCGCTCCGGATGTGTCCGTCCATTCCATGTGCGGCGTATCCGGCGCCGCAGCCGCAGGTGGATGACGGGAGAGGGGTGACTGGGGTCAGGCGCGGCGCACGACGTTGCCGGATGCGACGATCGGCCCGGTCGGCGCGGGCGAGCCACCCGCCGGCTCCTCGCTGATCGCCAGCTTGGCCGTCGACGCCGGCAGGCTGAGGGGCACGGCCTCGTCGTGGCCGTCGCCCAACAGGCCCAGCGACTCCGGGCGGGGCCCGTCGACGGACCAGAGCTGGTACTCGCGCTGGGCCGACAGCGCCGGAAGCCCCTCGAGCACCAAGACGTCGCCGTCGTCGTTCGCTACGACCTTCGCCACCCCGGCACCGTGGGCATCGGCGAGCACGGCGATGGTCGGCCCATCCGTGGAGACGCCGGCCAGCGTGCCGGAGCCGGTGCCGTCGTTGTCGAGCTGAGTCCCGACGCCCACGCCCACGACAGCCACGACCGCGGCGGCGGCCGCCAGCAGGGCGAGGCGGCGGCGCATCACGCGGCGCCCGGCCGACCGGTCCAGGTGCGCCACGGTGGGCGGGACCGGGTGCACTGGCGTCCCGTTCATCGGCGCCACATCGCCGGCGCGGATCTGCGATTCGACGGCGTCCCACAGTTCCGGAGGGGGGCCATCCTCCACGAGCGCCCCGAGGGCCTCCTCGTGGGCGGCAAGCTCCCGCCGGCACGACGCGCACAGGGCGAGGTGCGCCTCGACCTCCTCGGCCTCGTCCCCCTCGAGCGCGTCGAGGGCATAGAGCGCCAGGTCGTCCAGGGGGTGCCCCTCGCTGCGCTGGCGGCCCGTCACGGGGCTCACAATGTCACCCCCTCGGCCTCCAGGAGGCGCCGTAGTCCCTCGAGGCCGCGACGGATGCGGCTCTTCACCGTCCCCTCGGGGGCGCCGAGCAGGGCTGCGGTCTCGCGATAGCTGTGGCCGCCGAAGTAGGCGAGCACGATGGCGTCACGGTCGTCGGCCGCCAGGCGATCGACGGCCCGCCGCACGTGGTCGGCGAGCGAGGCGAGCAGGCTCGCGGCCTCGACGTCGCCGGAGGGGGGCGGGGTCGGAGCCAGTCGCGCCGCCCGCTCCTGGCGTCGCTGGCGCGCCGTCTCGGACCGCACCACGTCGACGGCGCGGGCGTGCCCCTGGGCCACGAGCCACGATCGCAACTTCCCCCGCTGGGGATCGAAGCGCTCGGGCCGCCGCCAGAGATCCACGAACACGGTCTGGCACACGTCCTCGGCCGACGCCCGGTCGCCGCAGACCCTTTGTGCGACGGCCCAGACGGCCCCGCTGTACCGGCGGTAGATCTCCCCCACCGCCCGCTCATCGCCGCGCGCCACGGCGGCCACCAGGTCGGGATCGCTCGCCGAGGCGGCCGCTTCCGCGTGTGAGGTCATCATGACTCCAGCTATTTGCGAACCGCGGGACTTCGTCGCGCCGGACATGCCGCCTGTGGTTCGGAGCGGACCGCCGGACGGATGACAACAAAGCCATTCGCGCGGAATGCGGTTGGTGCGAGCGCGGATAGCCGCCAGGATGGTCGGCCATGCTGTCGGTCCGCGGGCTCTCGGTCGAGGTGGGTGGCACCCTCGTGGTCGAGGGCGCCGCCCTGACCGTGCGCGCCGGCGACAGCGTCGGCCTCGTCGGCCGCAACGGCGCCGGCAAGACGACCCTGCTCAAGGTTCTGGGTGGCATGGCGGAGCCGAAGGCGGGCGTCATCCAGCGACCGGACGCGTTCGGCTACCTCCCCCAGGATCCAAACCTCGACCAGATCCCGGCGCACGTCACTGCGCTCACGCACGTGCTCGGCGGGCGCGACCTCGACGCCCTCGCCGACCGGCTCGAGGAGCTGCGGCTCAAGATGGAGGCCCAGCCGGGCGAGGACGCCCTCGTCCGGAAGTGGAGCCGGGCGCATGACCGCTTCGAGCACGAGGGCGGGTACGCCGCCGAGGCCGAGGCGAAGCGGCTCCTCGCCGGACTTGGCCTGCGCCAGGACCGGGCCGTCATGCCCATCACCGTGCTGTCAGGCGGCGAGCGGCGGCGGGTGGAGCTGGCCAGGATCCTGTTCGCGGGCAGCGAGCTGCTGCTGCTCGACGAGCCCACCAACCACCTCGACAACGACGCCCGGGAGTGGCTGTTCGGCTTCCTGCGCTCCTACCGCGGCGCGCTCGTGATCGTCAGCCACGACCTCGAGCTGCTCGACGAGTCGATCACCCGGGTCCTGCACCTCGACCGGCCGGGCGAGGCCGACATCGGCGAGCTGACCGAGTACAAGGGCACCTACACGCAGTACAAGGTCGCCCGCGCCCGCGACGAGGAGCGGCGGGCGAAGCTCGCGTCCCGGCAGCAGGCGGAGATCGCCCGCCTCCAGACCCTCGTGGACCGCTGGGGCGCGAAGGCCTCGAAGGCCAGCTTCGCCAACGCGTTGGAGACCCGCATCGCCCGCATCCGCAGCGAGGCGGTGGACGCGCCCACGGCCCGGCGCGGCCTGCGCCTCCGGCTCCCCGAGCCACCGCCCTGCGGGCGTACGGCGCTCACGGTGGCGGGGCTCTCGAAGGGATACGGCGGTGGTGCCCCCGTGTTCGAGGACGTCACGTTCGACATCGGCCGCGGCGAGCGGCTGCTGGTCCTCGGGCTCAACGGCGCCGGCAAGACCAGCCTCCTGCGCATCCTGGCGGGCACGGCCGACCCCGACACGGGCATGGCCACGGCCGGGCACCAGGTCACCATCGGCTACTACGCACAGGAGCACGAGGGCATCCGTGGGGGCGCCTCGCTGTTCGAGCACATGAGCGAGGCCGCGCCCCGCCTCGACAACCAGACGCGGCGTCGCCTCCTCGGCACCTTCGGGCTGTCGGGCGACAAGGTCTTCCAGGACGCCGCCACTCTCTCGGGCGGCGAGAAGACCAAGCTGGCCCTCTCGTTGCTGGTTGCCGGGCGCCACAACCTGCTGCTCCTCGACGAGCCGACCAACAACCTCGACCCGCCCTCCCGCGAGGCCGTGGCGGCGGCGCTGGCCAGCTGGGCCGGCACGATGGTGATCGTCAGCCACGACACCGGCTTCGTCCGCGACCTGGCGCCGGACCGGGTGCTGCTGATGCCCGAGGGCGACGTCGACTTCTGGTCGGACGATCTGCTCGACCTGGTCGAGCTGGCCTAGCTAGCTGCCATCGTCGTCGTCACTCCGAACGACCCGCAGGTACGGACCGCCGTCGCCCCGGCGCTCGGGGAAGATCCGCGCCCGTGACCCCGACCGGCGGAGGTTGACCACGATGGCGTCGCCGGTGGTCACGACGATGGCGTTGGGGACCAGGTCGCCGGTGCCACCGGAAGCGGCGGCGCGGCTGAGCAGGCGGCGCCGCCGGCGCGCGTAGTAGGCGGTGCGTGTCAGCTCGACGATCCCCATGGCGGCCACGACGGCCGGCGCCACGAGGGTGAGCGGCGACGCGGATCCGAGGCCACGGCTCGCCGTGATCGCCGCCGCGACCACCGCCCCGGTGAGCGCCACATCCTTGGCGGCCCGCTCGATCCACAGGCGCGGCAACCGCAGTCCCTGCTCGCGAGCGGCGATCCTGCTCACCGTGGCCAGCAGGCCGAACAGCGCCGCAGCCATCGTCAGTGCGGCCCACGCCGACCGCCCACCGGCGTGGAGCCCGGCCGCGAGGCCGGCGAGGATCAGCCCGTCGGCGGCATGGCTGCACACCGAACTGGCCCAATCCGGGTTGTAGCCGATGAGCCGGCGCCAGGTGCTGACCGACGGCGCTGGCGGCGCGGTCACGGCCGCCAGCATCACCCGCGTCCCGATCAGGACCGCAGCCACGACGACGTGCCCCCCGGCCAGCAGCATGGCGCCGGCCGTCGCCAGGACCAGCAGCACCCAGCGGGACAGCGGCTCCCACCACGCCGCCACCGGCGTGTGGTCGCCGAACACAGCGAGGCGGGCGTACGCCCGGCGGACGCGATCGTCCACGCTGCGCAGCCAGCGCACCAACCGGCTGGGCGGTGGATCGCCGACCTGGTAGCCGTCGACGATGCGGTGGAGCGCCTCGGCGAGCACGGTCGTGGCGTGCTGGCGGTCCCGTGGGGATGCCGAGCGCATGCGGCGGGCGTGGAGCTCGTCGATGCGCTGCAGGGTGTCGACGTCGACCTCGAGTGCGGCGTCGAGGTCACGCCGGGCGTCGAGGTCGGGAACGCTCGCAGCTCCCTCGGCCTCGGAAACCAGCCCGGCGGCGGCCAGGCGTTGCGCAATGCGCTCCCCGCTCTGGCAGGCCGCCGCCTGGAGGCGGGCGACGTCACGAGCATCCAGCCGGGGATCCGCCTGCCGACGCCAGGCGTAGGCGTCCGGCAACGGGTCGTCCGTTTGGTCGCCGGTCGACTCCGCCGTCTCCGTGCCATCGCGGTCGGCGGGGGTGGCGTGGGGCAGGTCCATGGCGCTCAGCGCTCCTGTTCGCCGTCGTAGTCGTCGGTCTTCTCGATTTGCCAGAGCAATCGCATCTCCTCACCGAAGCGGAGCCGCAACCGCCGCAGGCTCTGCGTCAGCGTGTTCGGGGTAATCCCTAGGAACGGCGCCATGTGCCGCTGCTCGAACAGGCCGTGCTTGTCCTTGACGTCGTTCCGGCTCAGGTCGCGCAGCCGGTCCGGGTTGCGCTCGATCGCCCAGGTGGCGAGGAGCGCCGGCATGCACTCGGCGGTCGCCATCAGGGCGTCGATGCGCCCGCAGTACCGCTCGATGGCGGCCCGCTCCGCGGAGGGCGGGAACGAGTGGAGTGGCTTGTGCCGCACGTAGAACCGTGCGGCGCCGGCCCGTCGATCGGGATCGCAGATGTGATCCCACAGGCGGGCGTGGAAGGCGTGGCGGACGGGGATGCCCGACACGACCGCCTCCCGGGCCGCCAACAGGACCGCGTCCTTGAGCGGGCCGGTGTCGCCGGCGAAGAACGGGCCCGCCAGCCCGAGGTTGGGGAAGACCCAGGTGAAGCTGAAGAACAGCCGGGCGATCTCGGGCAGCCGCCGGTCGGGCCGCGTCGCATGCTCGTCGACGATCCGCTGTCCGGATGCCAGCGCCCGCCGGTACTGGACCCGATACGTGTGCTGCTCGGCTTCGGTGAGGATGTCGTAGGCCGCCAGCAGCGCGATGTCTCGCACGTCGAGCTTGGCGACCGCCAGCTCGGGGGCGACCCGCTCCGTCTGTCGCCGCGTCGGGGTGTCGACTGCCACCGTCACCTCCTCGTTTCGTGAGGTCGACGGCGCTGTCGACGGACATTCCGCTCGTGTCTGTCTCTTGGGTGGCGGGACAGTACCCAGCGCCCCGAGTTGGGATGACATGGCGGCGGTGACGATCGGATGTCGGTTCGGCGACGAAGATTTCCCCCTCACGCCAGGCCCAGGCGGTTGCGCCCCAGGCGAAGGGAGTGCATGACGACCCGCCGCAGCTCGTCCTGCACCTCCCCGATCGCGGTCTCGGCGGTGGCCATGATCGGCTCGATCACCAGGCGGGCATCGGACGGGTCGAGCCCGCTGTCGAGGACGAGGCGGTGGGCCTCCGCGCGCATGTGGAGGGCTGCGGCGCTGGCGTCCACACCACACCCGACGAGGCGTTCGATGGCGGCGGCCTGGAGGGCGAGGTATTCGTCGACGGCCCCGGCGCCGATTCCGGGGGCGGCGGCGGAGCCGATGCGATCCACACCGATGCGCCGGGTGGCGAGCTGGGGATGGGGGTCCCGTGGCATGCGTTGCAGTGCAGCAGTCCTCCCCGGTTGGGATGACAGGTGAGCCGCTACGGTGCGTTCCCGATGAGGGTCCACCTGGTCGACGGCACGTACGAGCTGTTCCGCTACCACTTCGCGCCGAACAACCGTGACCTCCACAGAGGAGCCACTGTGGGCGTGGTGAGCACGTTGCTGCAGCTCGTCGCGGACGGCGCGACCCACGTGGGCGTCGCCACCGACCACGTCATCGAGTCGTTCCGCAACGACCTCTGGCCGGGGTACAAGTCGTCGGCGGGCATGCCCCGTGAGCTCCTGGCGCAGTTCCCGGTCGTCGAGGACGCGATGGTTGCGGCCGGCTTCGTGGTGTGGCCGCAGGTGGAGCTCGAGGCCGACGACGGCCTGGCCACGGCCGCGGCCACGGCCGCCGCCGACGACCGCGTCGAACAGGTGGTGATCTGCACGCCCGACAAGGACCTGGGCCAGTGCGTCGGTGGCAAGGTGGTCCAGCTCGACCGGCGCAAGGGCACGGTGCTCGACGTCGCCGGCGTGGAGGAGCGGTTGGGGGTGCCGCCGCCCTCGATCCCCGACCTCCTGGCCCTGGTGGGCGACTCGGCCGACGGCTTCCCGGGCCTGCCGGGGTGGGGCGCCAAGTCGGCGGCGGCGGTCCTGCGGCGCTGGGGCCACCTCGAATCGATCCCCCCCGACCCTGTGACCTGGGACTCGGGCGTTCGCGGTGCGGCCAAGCTCAACGCCGTGCTGCGCGACGGGTTCGAGCTGGCCCTGCTGTTCCGTCGAATCGCCACCTTGGAGACCGACGCGCCGGTCAGCGACAGCGTCGACGACCTGCGCTGGGTCGGCCCCCCGGATCCGGCGGCGTTCGCCGAGCTCTGCGAGCGCCTCGACGCGCCGCGCCTCCGGGATCGGATGGCGCGGGTCACCGCCGTGGCGGCGTCACGCGCCTAGTGAGGGTCCACTAGTGGGGCGGCTCGTAACGGGCGCTCGCAGTCACAACATGGGATCGGCGATGTCCAACGCGGCCAGCTTGTCGGGATTGAGCACGCTGTAGAGGGCGGTGATGACGCCGTCGTTGACGTGCGCGGTGAGCGTCAGCAGCCAGCGGCCGCCATCCGAGACGACCACGCCGGGCTCGCCGTTGACGACGGCCGACTCGACGGCGAGCTCCACGGTCGCCATCCGCCGGCTGATGTTGACCAGCAACCTGGCGACCCGCTCGCGGCCCACCACCGGCCGGCGGGCGGCGTACGCCTGCGGTCCGCCGTCACTGATCAGCACCGCATCCTCGGCCAGGAGCGACAGCACGCGTTCGACGTCCCCCGAGGTTACGGCCGCCACCAGGTCGCCGACCATGCGGTCCGCGTCGTCGGGAACCTCGTGCCGTGCCCTGCCCTCCTGGATCCGGCGGCGGGCCCGGCTGGCGATCTGTCGGCAGGCCTCGGGGCTCCGGTCGACTGACCTGCCGATCTCTGCGAACGGCACGTCGAACACGTCCGACATCAGGAACACCACCCGCTCCAGCGGGCCCAGGGTCTCCAGCACCCGGAGGAACCCGACGGTCATCGACTCCGCCAGCTCCGTCGCGATGGCGGGGTCGTCGACGGTGCCGGCGTCGATCGTGCCCCGGAAGACCGGCTCCGGGAGCCACGGCCCGACGTAGCTCTCGCGGCGGTGGCGGGCCGAACGCAGGTGGTCGAGCGCCAGCCGGGCCACGACCCGCGTCAGCCACGCGGACGGATTGTCGATCGTGGCGCCGTCGGTGCGCCGGGCGCGTAGCCACGCCTCCTGGACGATGTCCTCCGCCTCGACGCGGGACCCCGTGATCCGGTATGCCAGCCCGACGAGCAATGGCCGCTCGGCCACCATGGTGGCGAGAAGGGGGTCGTCGGGATCGCCGTGGGAGCCGGCGCGACCGGCGACACCGTTGGGGTCGGCCCGGACCGCCCCGGGATACCGGCGAGGTCGCATCCTCCTGGAGTGTCGCGCCCCGGCCCGCGTGCGGCCGCGGTCATCCGTCACGACGCCCGCCCAACGACCGAGCGCACGATCGCGTGGCCGTCCACGTCCACCGCCGCGCGCCGCCCAGCGTCCTCGCCGCTGGCCAGCGCAGCGTCGGCCAGGTGGCCCCGTGGTCCGACCCAGTCGCCGGCGACGAGCACGCCGTCGTGGCCGGTGTCGCCGACGTCGATCCGGCCCGCCAGGCCGACGCCCGGCACCGGCACGGCGCCGGCGACGGTCATCCTGTGGAGGTAGCGGACGTGCGCCGCCGCATCGGGGTCGATGCCGGCGAGCCGAGCGTGCTCGACCAGCTCGGCGCGCGCCGCGTCCGGGGACGGGTCCTCGTCGGGCCGCAAGTAGCGCAACCCGTGGACCACCGACCCGCCCGCCGGGGCCAGGTCCGCCGGAGGGCAGTGGCGGATGAGGTACAGCGGACGGTCCAGGCCCAGGAACACGGTCATGTCCGGCGGCGAGGCGAATCCCATGTCCAGGCAGGCGGCGCGGGCCGGCGGACCGAGGTCTTCCCATGCCGGCGGACTATCCGGCAGCAGGGCCGCGCACGCCGCGGGCGTGCCGGCGGCGATGACGACCCGCCGGGCCAGCAGGGTGCCGCCGTCGGTCGCGGCGAGGATGGGCCCACGGGCGTCGCCGTCGGATGGGCCGTCGGAGGCTCCGTCGCTCGCGGCCAGCGCAACCCGGACCCGGCCGCCGTCGGGGGCCACGAGCCGCACCCGCGCCCCCGGCTGGAACTCGGCCCCCCGCACGCTGGCCGCCCGGGCGAGCCCGTCGACCAGTGTCGACCAGCCACCGTCGAGGTACTCGACGCCGTCTTTCAGGGCCATCTGGACCTGGGCCGCCACCAGGTCGGCGGAAACGCCGGCCATGTCGACCACGTAGGTGGCCGTCCGGGCGAGCATCTCGGCGAACTCCCGGGCACCGCCGACGAGGCCCAGCTCGTCGAACCAGGCGGCGGCCGAGCGGTCGGCCAGCGCCGCCGGCTTCCAGCGGGGAGCAGCGGCGAAGACCCGTGCGATCCTGGCCTTGTCCCGCGTTGTGAGCATGCGCGTGCGAGCGATGCCCGCGGGCCCGAGGCCGAGTGCGCCCACGCGGTCGCCGCGGCGCACGCGGGCACCGTCCAGGATCGGCGCATGCCCGCGCACGCTCACGCCGAGCCGCTCGAGCACCGCCCGGCCGGCGCCGGCCCGGTAGAGGGCGTGGGCGCCACGGTTGAGGCGGAATCCGCCCAGCTCGTCCGTACTGGCGCGGCCACCGGGGCGTTGGCCGTCGAGTACCAGGACCGACGCCCCGGCTCCGGCCGCGTTTGCTGCGGCAGTGAGGCCGGCCAGGCCGGCGCCCACGACGATCACGTCCCAGTGCCTCTCCATCGTGTGACTCCTAGATCGGGTGCGTTCACCAACCCGACGAGACAGCCACAAGATCCGTGACGGCAGCGCCCGCTATCGACCACGCCGCCGCGAACGAGGGGCGGGGGTTTAGGGGGCAGAGCCTCCTGGCGGAGCCCCCCAATGTCGCTCGATCCGGCTCCGCCGGTCGAGCGACCGGCAAACGACGCCGCCCCTAGGCGGCGGCCAAAGCCTCGGTTCGCAACCTCCGGTTGCGAACCGAAACTCAACCGTTCCTGGGGAGCTCCCTGAACGGCGTGGTCTTGTCGAAGCCGGGCTCCTTGGGCAGCCCGAGCACGCGCTCGCCGATGATGTTGCGCTGCACCTGGTCGGTGCCCCCATAGATCGGCGGGCCCTGGGCGAACAGCGCCATCTCCGTGACCCCGCTCAGGAACGGCAGGCTGGTCGCGTCGTCGAGTGCCTTCCGAGCCTGCGGGTCGTAGCCGTGCAGCGTGCCGTACGGGCCGGTGATCTCGAGCCCGAGATCACGGGAGAGCCGGACGATGTTGCTCATCGTCAGCTTGGCGATGTTGGGCAGGCCCGGGATGTCCCCGCCGGCCGCCTTGACCGCCTTGAGCCGCAGGTTGTTGAAGCGCGCCAGCTCGCCGAGCGTGTGAAGCCGCATCAACTGCTGGCGCACGCTGGGGTCGGCGGCCTTGCCGTTGGCCTGTGCGAGCCGGGTGAGCATCTTCGAGGACGCGCCGAACAGCGTCCCGCCGCCACCGCCCCTGCGCCCACCCGTGGCCACGAAGTCGCCGGCACGCCGCTCGAGGTCGCCGGCGACGGTGCCGGGGGACGCCAGCGAGGCCGCCGCCGAACCCCCGCCGGCGCCGAGGCTCGTGCGCTCGAACATGAGGGTGGTGTTGGCCACCCGCCAGCCGCCGTTGAGCCCGCCGATGATGGCGTCGTCGCTGACGCGGGCGCCGCTGAGGAACACCTCGTTGAACAGCGAGCGGCCGGTCATCTCCCGCAGCGGGCGAACCTCGACGCCGGACTGGTGCATGTCGAGGACGAAGTACGTGATGCCCGCGTGCTTGGGCTGGTCGGGGTCCGTGCGGGCGATGAGCATCGCCAGGTCGGCGACCTGCCCGCCGGACGTCCAGACCTTCTGTCCCTCGACGACCCACTCCTCGCCGTCCTTCTCGGCGCGGCACTGCAGGCCAGCAAGATCGGATCCGGCGCCGGGTTCGCTGAAGAGCTGGCACCACCCCCGCTGTCCCGTGACGATGTCGCGCAGGTAGCGCTGCTTCTGCTCGTCGGTGCCGTGCACCAGGATCGTGGGGCCGGCGAGCATCAGCCCCAGCCCGCCCGGCGCCGGCAGGGCACCGAGGTCGGTGATGGCCTGCTGGACACGGTTGCCCTCGTCGCGGCTGAGGTCCCGGCCGAACCACTCGCTGGGCCAGGTGGGGACCGCCCAGCCCGAGGTTCCGAGGCGCTCCCACCACTCCGCGACGGGCAGATCGGGGTCCCAGTTGTCGGACAGCCAGTCCTTGACCTCGGCGACGGTGTCGGTACCCGCGGCGGTGCGTTCGGCCATGTCGGTCATGCCTCCCAGCGCAGCACTTCTTGACCCGCGGGTCAAGCTGCCGGATCGCCAGCTCAGGGCCGTGCCGGCGTGCCGAAAATGCTCGCCAGCTCGGCCGGGGCGACGGCCTCGAGCTGGTCGTATCGGCACTCGATCGGCGTCTTGTCGGGGCGCCAGCGCACGAAGCGGGCGTTGTGCCGGAAGCGTCCGGACTGCAGGTGCTCGTAGCGGACCTCCACGACCCGCTCGATGCGGAGCGGCTCCCAGGACATGTCCTTGGCGGCATTCCAGCGGTTGGGGGCCCCCGGCATACGCTGACCCGCCTCGTGGGCCTCCGCCAACGCCCACTCGCGCCAGGGGTGCCCCTCGAGGGCGTCGTCGCGCAGCGGCTCGAGCTCGCCCACCAGCTGCGACCGCAGCCCGGCCGCGAACGACGACGCCACGCCCACATGGTGGAGGGACGCCTCGTCGTCGTAGAGGCCCAGCAACAGCGAGCCGATGCCCTCGCCGTCCTTGTGCCAGCGGAACCCGGCGACGGCGCAGTCGGCCGTGCGCTGGTGCTTGACCTTGAACATGTCCCGCTTGTCCTGGCGGTACGGGCCGTCGGCCGGCTTCGCCATGACGCCGTCGAAGCCCGCCCCCTCGAACCGGCGGAACCAGTCCTCCGCCAGGTCGGGATCGTCGGTGACCGGCGTGAGGTACACCGGATCCCGGTCGCTGGTCCCGCTGAGCGCCGCCTCGAGCAGCCGGCGGCGCTCGGAGAACGGCTCCCCGGTCAGGTCGCGATCACCGAGCGCCAGCAGGTCGAACGCCACGAACGATGCGGGCGTCTGCTCCGCCAGCATGTTGACCCTGGAGGCCGCGGGGTGGAGCCGCAGCTGCAGCCCGTCGAAGTCGAGCCCGGTGCCGGTCACAACGACCAGCTCGCCGTCGACCACGCACCGTTCGGGCAGTGAGGCCCGCAGGGACGCCAGCATCTCGGGGAAGTAGCGGGTCAGCGGCCGGTCGTTGCGGCTTCCCAGCTCGACCTCGTCGCCGTCCCGGAACACGACGCAGCGGAAGCCATCCCATTTCGGCTCGTAGAGCAGCCCCGGATCCCGGGGCAGGTCGTACACGGCCTTGGCCAGCATGGGCTTCACGGGCGGCATGACGGGGAGGCGCATACCGGGCAGGGTACGGGAGTAGGGCCGTCTCGGTCGCCCATCGGCCCCGAGCTTCCTGGCGCCGAATTGGTTGCTGGCCAACCATTTCCGCTCCAGGAACGGCCGGCCGGCTCCGGTGCGGCCGCTGTGCCAGATGTCGCACGCGGTCCGGCGGTGCATGCACTAGGGTTCGGCGCGCAACTGGGGGACGGGCAGACGCTGGGACAAGGGGGGACGGGGATGCGCGACACGCGTGACGCGGTGGCGATCGTGCGCGCCCACGACTCGGTGCTCCCACGCGGACCCTCCCGGATCCCGCCATGCGGCGGGGAACCCAAGGAGGACCATGAGACATAAGGGTGTGCTTGCGCTCGTGTCCGCCGGGATCGGGGCTGCCGCCGTGCTGGTCGCCGCCCCCGCCGGCGCACAAGAGGAAGAGCCAGAAGAGCTGCCCCTCAGCGTGGAGCCGTTGAGCGGCGGCGTGGGCACCGTCATAACGGTGTCGGGTGAGGGCTGTACCTCCCCGAACCCGGAGGATGCTCCCGAGGTCGGCTTCATCCTCGCCGACGAGGAATTCATCTTTAGCCCGGAGGGAGGCGTGCTCGCGGACCAAGACCTGGTGCAAGCCGCGGACGACGGGACGTGGTCCGGTCAGCTGACCGTGCCCGCCGATGTCGATCCAGATCTGACGTGGTTGGTCACCGCCGCCTGCTTCGCCAACCCGGAGGCCGAGGGAGTACTCGCCGTGTACGAGATCGTCGAGTTCGACGTGACGGGACCGCCCACGACGACACCGACTACACCGACGACGCCCACGACGCCCACGACGCCCACAACGCCGACTCCGCCCGCGGCGCCGCCGGCCGCGCCGGTGACCGAGGAGCCCGACTTCACCGGCTGATCCCCCTCACCGGCGGAACGACAGCTCCGCCGGCCGCTCGTCAGGCGGTGATGTGGACCGGCGTGCCGAGCGGCAGCACCGGGACCAGCTCGAGGATCGCCTCGTTGCTCATGCGGATGCAGCCGTGGCTCACATCCGTGCCGATCGCCTCGGGTTCGTTGGTGCCGTGGATGCCGATCACGCCGTCGCCGCCCCTGAACTCGTCGATCACATTGGAGAACCCCGACAGGCCATACGCGTACGGGCCATAGGGGCCGTTGGGGTCGGGGGGCTGCAGTAGCTCCTTGATGTAATAGACGCCGCCGGGCGTGGGCGTCTGGGCGGTGCCGACGCCGATCGGCTCGTCGAGCACGACCTCGTCGCCGTTGTGGACAACGAGCCGGTGCTCCGCCAGGGCGATGTCGACGCTGTACGGGTTCGATGCCACGTTGACGTCCGCCGCCCTGACCCAGCCGGTCGACCCGTTCGGCCGCACGGGCAGGTACACGTTGAGCCAGTCGCCCTGCCGCTCCTTCACCAGGAAGACCAGCGGCGCCCCGTTCTCGTTGGGGTTGTCGAGGGACTGCGATGCTTCGGTGCCCCCCGCGGCGGCGTAGATCGGCATGGACGCCGGCTTCGCCTGGGCGACCAGCGACGTTCCGTCGGGGATGGTGGTGGCGACCGTGGTGTCCGGTCCGGTCGTGGTCGTCGCCTCGGCCGCGCGGACGCGACTGCGGTCGGCCCGGGTCGGCTCATCGCCCCCGGAGCCCCCGGAGGCACCGCCGCACGCCCCCAACCCCAACCCCAGCGCCAGCGCGAGCGATCCGGCGACAACCCTCATCGTCCTGCCAGCGAGGTGCCCAGCCACGGCGTGCGACCGTAGCCGGACGCCCGGCGGCGTCACGAAAGCCGGTCGGTCGCCCGAGAGCCGGGCGGCCGCGACCCAATTTCGGAGGCGTTCTGCCCGCCACTAGCGTTTGCACGCATGGCCGACCACCCGATGAGCGAGCGGCTCGCCGACCTCGAGAAGCGCAAGGAAGCGGCGCTCGCTCCCGGCACCGACGTGGCCCGCCAGCGGCAGCACGACCGCGGCAAGCTCTTGGCCCGGGAGCGGATCGACCAGCTGCTCGATCCCGGTTCGTTCCACGAGCTCGACCTCCTCGCCCGACGCCCATCCGATTCCGGGTTCGACGACCGGCCCTACACCGACGGCGTCATCTGCGGCTGGGGCACGGTCGACGGGCGCAAGGTGTTCGTCTTCTCACAGGACTTCACCGTGTTCGGCGGCGCGCTGGGCGAGGTGTTCGCCGACAAGATCCACAAGCTCATGGACCTGGCGGTCAAGGTCGGGGCCCCGGTCGTGGGCCTCAACGACGGTGCCGGCGCCCGGATCCAGGAGGGCGTGGTCAGCCTCGACAGCTATGGCGGCATCTTCTACCGGAACGTGCAGTCCTCGGGGGTCGTGCCCCAGATCAGCGTGATCATGGGACCGTGCGCCGGCGGCGCCGTCTACTCCCCGGCCATGACGGACTTCGTGTTCATGGTCGAGGACACGTCCTACATGTTCATCACCGGGCCCGACGTGGTGAAGACCGTGACGGGCGAGACGGTGACCCAGCAGGAGCTGGGCGGCGCCATCGCCCACGCCTCGCGCTCCGGCGTCTGCCAGTTCACCTCGGCCGACGACAGCGCGTGCCTGGAGGACGTCCGTTACCTGCTCGGCTTCCTGCCGTCCAACAACCTCGAGGAGCCGCCCGTCGTTCCCAGCGAGGACGACCCGATGCGGCTCTGCCCCGAGCTGCGCGACATCATCCCGGCGTCCTCGAACCAGCCCTACGACATGCACAAGGTGGTCGAGGCGGTCGTCGACGGCGGCGAGTACTTCGAGTACGCCCGGCGCTGGGCGCCGAACATGGTGTGCGCCTACGCGCGCCTCGACGGGCGGGTGGCCGGCATCGTCGGCAACCAGCCGATGCACCTGGCCGGGGTGCTGGACATCGAGTCGTCGGAGAAGGCGGCGCGGTTCGTCCGCACGTGCGACGCGTTCAACATCCCGCTCGTGTCGTTCGTCGACGTGCCGGGCTTCCTTCCCGGGGTCGACCAGGAGCACGGCGGCATCATCCGCCACGGCGCCAAGCTGCTGTACGCGTTCTGCGAGGCGACCGTCCCCCGCATCCAGGTCGTGACCCGCAAGGCGTACGGCGGTGCCTACGTGGTCATGAACTCCAAGTCGATCGGCGCCGACCTCGCCTACGCGTGGCCGTCGGGGGAGCTGGCGGTGATGGGGCCGCAGGGCGCGGTCGAGATCGCCTACCGCCGGGAGATCGAGGCGGCGCCCGACCCCGAGGCCCGCAAGGCCGAGCTGGTGGAGGAGTACACCGACCGCTTCGCCAACCCCTACCAGGCGGCGGAGCGCGGCTACGTCGACGACGTGATCGACCCGGCCGAGACCCGCATCAAGCTGATCGCCGGGCTCGACCTCCTGCGCTCCAAGCGGGAGGAACTGCCGAAGCGCAAGCACGGCAACGTTCCCCTCTGATGCCGGGCACCGACCCGAACCCGCAGGTGGCCGCGGTGGGGGGAGACCGCGAACCCAGCGACGAGGAGCTGGCGGCGATCGTCGCCGCCATCGAGGTGACCTGGCCCCGTCCGGTCGCCGCCCCCGCGGCCGAGCTGCCGCGCTGGCGCTTCTCCGGCCGATGGTGGACCAAGCCGGTGCCGCTGCGCCGGGTCCGTCCCTGGGCGCGCTGAGGCGACACCGTGGACCTCACGACGGTCGCCGACGACGAGGCGGTGCTGCACGACGGCACTGCGATCCACCGGTTCGCAGACCTGGAGCCCGACACGGACTACGAACGGGGCGGGCACGCCTTCCGGACCCTGCCGCGCCCGCCGGGCGAGCGGCTGGCGACGGTCTGCACCGTCAACGACGTGCACTTCGGCGAGACGGAGTGCGGCATCCTCAACGGCATCGACGACTACCCCATCTACACCACTGCGGCCGGTGACGAGCCGTACCCGGAGCTGATGAGCCGCGGCGCCATCGCCGACATGAAGGCGGTCCACCCGGACGTGGTGCTGGTCAAGGGCGACCTGACGTCGAAGGGCACCCGAGCCGAGTACCAGGCCTTCCTCAACGCGTACGGGCCGGCGTTCGGGGAGCGGCTGGTCCACGTGCGCGGCAACCACGACGCGTACTACGGCGAGGACTTCGCCTCAGACGCACCGATCGCGGTCACGCTTCCGGGCGTCACCCTGGCCGTGATCGACACGTCCGTCCCCGGCAAGGCGTCCGGCGGCGTGTCGCCCGAATCCCTCGACTGGCTCGACCAGGTCGCCGCCGAGGCGGACAGACCCGTGCTGCTCTTCGGACACCACCACGCCTGGAACCCGGATTCGCCCGAGCGGCCCGAGGGCTACTTCGGGATCAACCCCGACGACTCCGAGAGGCTGGTCGAGGTCGTCGCCCGCCGTCCACGGATCGCTGGCTACTTCGCGGGCCACACCCATCGGAATCGGGTGCGCCGGTTCTCCGCCACCGGGGACCTGCCGTGGGTGGAGGTGGCGTGCGTCAAGGACTTCCCGGGGGCGTGGGCTGAGTACCGGGTCTACGAGGGCGGCATCCTCCAGGTGTTCCGGCGGATCTCGGCGCCCGGAGCGCTGGCCTGGAGCGAGAAGACCCGCGACCTGTATGCGGGGCTCTACGAGGTGTACGCCTTCGGGGCGCTCGGCGACCGCTGCTTCCCCATCGCCACGACACGTGGCTGAGGGACCCCTCGCCGGCATCCGGGTGCTCGACCTGGCGACGGTGATCGCCGGACCCGGCGCGGCCCGGTACCTCGCAGACTTCGGGGCGGACGTGCTGAAGATCGAGCGGCCCGGCGCCGGCGACTCCACCCGCACCATGGGCCTCCCCGACCCACGCGACGGCACGTCGCTGTACTGGAAGGTGGTCGGGCGCAACAAGCGCTGCGCCACGCTCGACCTCAAGTCGCCCGATGGACGCGACGCGCTGCTGCGGCTGGCCGACGAGGCGCACGTGCTCATCGAGAACTTCCGGCCCGGCGTGCTGGAGCGGCTGGGCTTGGCGCCGGACGTGCTCCTGGGGCGCAACCCCCGCCTGGTCATATGCCGCGTGACCGCGTTCGGCCAGGACGGGCCCTACGCCCAGCGGCCCGGGTTCGCCACGCTGGCCGAGGCGATGTCCGGCTTCGCCGCCATCAACGGCGAACCGGACGGCGGGCCTCTGCTGCCCCCGATCGCCCTGGCGGACGAGGTGACGGCCCTGGCCGCCGCATTCGCGATCATGGTCGCCCTCCACTCCGGCGTCGGGCAGGTCGTGGACGTGACACTGCTCGAGTCGCTGCTCCAGTGCATGGGCCCGTTACCGTCCGCCTACGGGACGACCGGCTTCCTGCAGCCGCGCCGGGGCTCGAGCCTCCCCTACTCGGTCCCCCGCGGGACCTGGCGCTGCCGCGACGGGCGCTGGGTCGCCGTCTCGGCGTCCGCAGAGTCGGTCGGCCGCCGGGTCATGGAGCTGATCGGCCTCGGTGAGCGCGACGACCTGCGGTCGTTCGGCGGCAGGATCGCGGCCCGCGACGAGATCGACGCCCGCATGGCCGAGTTCTGCGCCGCGCGCACGGTGGACGAGGTCGTCGCCGCCTTCGCGGAGGCGCATGCCGCCGCCGCACCCGTGTACGACATGGCGGGGGTGGTCGCCGATCCCCAGGTCGTGGAGCGCGGCAGCATCGTCGAGGCGGACGGTGTCCCCATGCCCGGCCTGGTCGCGCGGTTGTCGCAGACGCCCGGCGCCGTTCGCTGGGCCGGCCGGGCCCTCGGCGCCGACAACCCTGCCCGGTGGGACGGGCCTTAGGAGATGACGGTCGACCGGGCCATCGGACGGGGCAACAGGTCCCAGCGTTCACCGCTCCGCCCGTCTACGGTCACCTCGACGACACACCGGGTCCGTAGGGTCCGGGCACGCCGATCTCGCTGGAGGAACGATCGATGCGCCGTCGCCGCCTGGTCGCCGACCCGCTGGCCACGGCCACCATCGTCAACGACGACTAGTTGAAGAACTGCCGGAGGGTCGCCGACGACGGCGCCGGCGTCACCGGCCGACCGCGTGCCGGCGGCGGAGCCGCGTGCCGAGCTCGGCCGCCACCAGCGACGCCAGGAACAGCACGATGAGCAGGACCTCGTCGCGGCCGCTCTCGATCTCCCACACGAAATGGGGCTCGGTGATCGCGTAGCCGTACATGATGCAGCCCACTGCCACCGAGCCGAGCCCGGCGTCGCGGCCGCCGATCCGGCCGGACAAGAAGGCGACGGCGACCAGCACCGGCACGGCGATCGGTGTGGGGACCCAGACCAGCCCCAGGCCCACCAGCCCCGTCACCAGCGCGGCGCTCAGGAGGTGGTCGGCGTCGAATCGCTCGTACGGCATGGGACGCTCCGCTTCCATGTCTCCGGCCTACTGCTCCCCGGCGCGCAAGTGGGAGCGCCTTCACGCGACCGATATACCCGGCCGCCCTATTTGACGCCTCGTTATCGCCGGCCGGGTGGTCACCGTTTCCGTGAGGCGACGACCAGGTCGACGATGTCGCTCATGATCCGGACCAGCTCGAAGTCCTTGGGGGTGTAGACGGCGGCGACGCCGGCGTCGAGCAGCGGCCGGCGATCCTCCTCCGGGATGATGCCGCCGGCCACCACCGGTGCCTCGACGCCACCGGCACGCACCAGGCGGACCACCTGCGGCACCAGGTCGAGGTGGGACCCCGACAGGATCGACAGGCCGACGACGTCGACGTCCTCCTCCACCGCCACGGCCGCGATCTGCTCGGGCGTGAGGCGGATGCCCTGGTAGATCACCTCCAGGCCGGCGTCCCGGGCGGCCACAGCGATCTGCTCGGCACCGTTCGAATGGCCGTCGAGGCCCGGCTTGGCCACGAGGAGCCGCGGCGGGCCGCCCGGTAGTGCCTTGACCCGCTCGGCGATCGCCCGCAGCCCGGCCGATCCCCCGGTGGCGCCGACCGCGGCGCCCACGCCCGTGGGTGCCCTGTACTCGCCGAACACCTCGCGCAGGACGCCGGCCCACTCACCCGTGGTCCCGCCCGCGTGGGCGAGGTCGATCGTCGCGGGCATGACGTTGTCGCCCGACTCGGCGGCGCTGCGCAGCTGGTCGAGCGACCGCTTCACGGCGTCGTTGTCGCGTTCGGAGCGCCACGCCTGCACCTCGGCGATCGTCTGCGCCTCCAGGGCCGGATCGACCCTGAGGAAGTGCTCGTCACCGTCCCCGACGAGCGCCGACGGGGCGGTCTCGGTGAAGCGGTTGACGCCGACCACGATCAGCTCGCCGTCCTCGATGCGGCGCAGGCGCTCGGCATGGCTGCGGACCAGGCGGCCCTTGAGCTCGTCGACGGCCTCGAACGCGCCGCCCAGGGCCAGTACGTCGTCGAGCTCGGCGGTGGCCGACTCCACCAGCGCTGCCGTGCGGGCCTCCACGACCTTCGATCCCTCGAACACGTCGGGGTACTCCAGCAGGTCGGTCTCGTACGCCAGGACCTGCTGCATGCGCAGCGCCCACTGCTGGTCCCACGGGCGCGGCAGGCCCAGGGCCTCGTTCCACGCCGGGAGCTGGATCGAGCGCGCCCGGGCGTCCCGGCTCAGCGTCACGCCCAGCATCTCGAGCACGATCCGCTGCACGTTGTTCTCGGGCTGCACCTCGGTGAGGCCCAGGCTGTTCACCTGCACGCCGTAGCGGAAGCGCCGGGCCTTGGCATCGGTAACGCCGTAGCGCTCCAGGCCGATCCGGTCCCACAGGTGCGTGAACGCCCGCATCTTGCAGGCCTCCTCGATGAACCGGATCCCCGCGTTGACGAAGAAGCTGATGGAGGCGAACACCGCCGCGAAGCGCTCCTCGGGGACCTGCCCGGACTCGCGGACGGCGTCGAGCACACCCACTGCGGTGGCGAGGCTGTACGCGACCTCCTGCGTCGGCGTGGCTCCCGCCTCCTGCAGGTGGTAGGAGCACACGTTCATCGGGTTCCAGAGCGGGATCCACTCCGAGCAGAACGCCACCATGTCGACGATCAGCCGGCGCGACGGCAGCGGCGGGAAGATGTAGGTGCCGCGGGACAGGTACTCCTTGACGATGTCGTTCTGGGTGGTGCCGCGCAGCTCCTTCGACGCCACGCCCTGGCGCTCGGCGTTGGCGACGTAGAGCCCCAGCAGCCAGGCGGCCGTGGCGTTGATCGTCATCGACGTGTTCATCTCGCCCGGCGGGATGCCTTCGAGCAGCTCGGCCATGTGCCCGAGGTGGGCCACCGGCACGCCGACCTTCCCGACCTCGCCGCGGGCCAGCGGGTCGTCGGGGTCGTAGCCGGTTTGCGTGGGAAGGTCGAAGGCGATGGACAGGCCGGTCTGACCCCGGGCCAGGTTGGTGCGGTAGAGCTCGTTGCTGGCCCGGGCCGTCGAGTGACCCGAGTACGTCCGCATCATCCAGGGGCGATCCGGCTGGGCCAGGTGCGCCTCGTGCTCGGTCATGACGTCCATGGTCCCCCGACTTACCGCGCGGTCACAACCGGGCGACGATCCGCGTCAGCGGGCGAACGCGGGTGGCAGCGGGCCGTCGACGGCCCGCCTCACCATCTCGAGGTACTCGTCGCGGGCGACCTCGACCGCGCCGAGCTGCGCGAGGTGGTCGGTCATCCACTGGACGTCGAGCAGGCGGTGGCTCGGCGACCCCGGGATGCCTTGGCCGTCGCGCAACAGTTCGACCAGGCCGACCAGCGCCACCTTGGACGCGTCCGTCCGGCGGTGGAACATCGACTCGCCGGCGAACAGCCCCCCGATCGCCACGCCGTACAGGCCACCGCCGAGCTCGCCGTTGGCGCGGTCCCACGCCTCCACGGAGTGGACCCATCCCAGCTCGTGCAGCCGCGTGTAGGCGGACCGGACCTCGGGGTTGATCCAGCCGTGGGGCCGGATGGGGTCGGCGCAGGCCTCGATGACCGCGTCGAACGCCGTGTCGACCCGGATCTCGAATCGGCGCCGGCTGCGTCGGAGGGACCGGCTGACGTGCAGCCGGTCCAGCGGTATCACGGCGCGGGGATCCGGCGACCACCAGCCGAGCGTCCCCCGGCGGCCCACCGGCATCGGGAAGAGGCCGCGGCGGTAGGCCGCCAGGATCGTTCCGGGTTCGAGGTCGGCGCCGACCCCGACCAGGCCGTCGCTGTCCGCCTCCTCGACCGGCGGGAACGCCCAGGGCGTGGGTGCAGGCTCGATGGGCATCAGCGGCCGGTGAAGGCGCGGCCGTTCGCCCCCCAACCGGAGCGCCCGTCCAGCCCGAGGTCGGTGGCCAGCCGGCCGCCGATGTCGAGCGTCGCCTTGCGGTTGAGGTAGCCGGCGGCCGCCGCCCCCGTGAGCATCGGCGCCAGCGTCGTGAGGTTGCGGGCGAAGCGGCGGCGCAGCGCCTCCCGGAGCTCCTGGCGGCCGGCCCGCCCGAGCATGTCGCCCCTGACCGAGGCGACGACGCGGTTCGCCGGCACGGCCCGACCGGACAGCCACGCCACCAGCGCGGCGCCCGCCCGCTGGTGCGGCGCACCAGGGAGCGAGCGGCCGGCCACGTGGTGCAGCTCGGCCGCCAGCTTCACCTCCGTCGCCACCACCAGTGCGGTCTCGGCCGCGAGCTCGAACGGGATCAGGATCAGGCCTGCGACCGTCAGCTCCTGGGCGGCGATGATGCCCCCGGTGGTGGCCGCGATCCCCCCGGACACCCGGCCGGCCGACCGCACGAGCTCACGGGCCAGCTGGTCGCCCGTCAGCCCGTCGTACTGCGCCGACAGCCGGTCGGCGTCGCGCACGGGCAGGCGCGGCGCCACGTCCACCACGGTGTCGGCCAGCCAACGGCCGCTCACCACCGCACGGCGGCCGGCGCGACGGGCGGACGCCGCCAGCTCGTCGAGATCGGGGAGATTGGCCTTGGCCTGCGGGCGCACGCCGACGATTCTTGCCGCGGGAATGGTGGCCCGAGCACCCGATCCCGCGGCAGGTTCCCTCAGTTCACTAGAGCTTGGCGTACTCGTAGAAGCCCCGGCCCGACTTCCTGCCGAGGTGACCGGCGGCCACCATCCGCCTGAGCAGCGGCACTGCCGCATAGTTGGGATCGCGGAACTCCGTATACAGGGCGTCGAGGATGGCGAGCGACGTGTCGAGCCCGACGAGGTCGAGCAGCGCCAGCGGCCCCATCGGGAAGTTGCAGCCACCCATCATGGCGGCGTCGATGTCGTCGCGGCTGGCGGTGCGGTTCTCGAGCATGCGCACGGCGTTGTTGAGGTACGGGAACAGCAGCCCGTTCACGATGAAGCCGGCGCGGTCCTCCACCACGACCGGGGACTTGCCACAGGCCTCGGCGAACGCAGTCGCCTCGGCGATGGTCTCCTCGCTGGAGAGCAGGGTTCGGACCACCTCCACCAGGCTCATGGCCGGTGCCGGGTTGAAGAAGTGGATCCCGCACACCCGCTCGGGGCGATTGGTGACGATCGCCATCTCCACCACCGGGAGCGTCGACGTGTTGGTGGCGAGGACGGCGCCGTCCTTCACCAGCCGGTCGAGCTCCATGAATAGCTGCTTCTTGGTCTCGAGGTCCTCGACGACCGACTCGACGACGAGGTCGCAGTCGGCCAGGGCCTCGAGGTCGGCGGTGGCCCTGACGCGGGCGCCCACTGCGCTGGCCTCGGACTCGTCGAGCTTGCCCCGCTCCACCTGCTTGGCCAGCGAGCGTTCCAGCCCCGCCACCATGGCATCGGCCGACTCCTGTTTGCGCGATCGCAGGACGACGCTCATTCCGGCGCGGGCGGCCACCTCGGCCAGGCCCGAGCCCATGATCCCCGATCCGACGATGCCGAGCCTCTCCACAGCCATCGCCGGAGGCTACCGAACGGTAACCACCGGCGCCCAAGCCGCCCAGGGCGTTTCCTTGCCGGAATGGCCGCGGGGACGACCGTTCCCGCCTAGAAAACTGGTGTGAACGGACCCCTGGCCCTCGTGGGTGGCGGCGCCTGGACCGCGGGCTGTGACTTCGACCGTGACCTACTCGCCGCCGCCGGCGCCGACGAGGTCGCGGTCCTGCCGACCGCCGCGGCCTACGAGCACCCCGACCACACAGTGGCTGCCGCCACCGAATGGTTCGCGACGCTCGGCGCGGGGGTGCGCCCGGTGATGGCCGTGGATCGTGCCGGCGCCCACGACGGTGCCCACGTGGCCGCCGTGCGGGCCGCCCGGTTCGTCTACCTCGCCGACGGCTCGCCGATGCACCTGCGCTCGGTGCTGCTGCACACCCCGCTGTGGGACGCGCTGGTGGCGGCGTGGAACGAGGGGGCGGTCGTCGCCGGGACGGCGGCCGGTGCGATGGTCCTGTGCGATCCGATGGTCGATCCCCGAGGCGGCGCCTACACCGTGGGCCTCGGGCTGGTCGGCGAGCTCGGACTGGTCCCCCGCGCGGACACGTGGTCCGACGACAAGCTGCACCGCACCCGCCAGCTGGCACCGGCGGGGGTGCCGGTGGCGATGGTCGACGAGCGCACGGCGCTGATCCGGGACCGTGGAACTACTGGAACGGGCGCCTGGCGTGCGCAGGGTGCGGGCAAGGTCAGTGTCTGGATCGACGGGCACGAAGCGGATCTCGCGGCGTTGCCCGGCTGAGACCGGGCGGCCCGTCAGCCGCCCGGCTTCGTGATGTCGACGACGTCGATCTCGAAGGCAAGCGGGGCGTTGGCAGGGATCTTGGGGGGACTGCCGGCGGCGCCGTACGCCTTGTCGGACCCGATCTCGAGCCGGCGGCGTTCGCCGATCTTGGCCCCCACCAGTCCTTCGTTCCATCCGGGGATGACGCTGGCCTGTCCCAGGTTCTCCACCACGAACGGCTGGCCGCGCGACCACGACTGGTCGAACTCGGTGCCGTCGGCCAGGACGCCCACGTAGTGCACGGTGACGGTGTCGCCCACGGCCGCGCCCTCGCCCTGGCCCTCGATGAGGGTCTTGGCGTTGACCGCGTCCGGGGGCGTATCGGCGGGCGCGTTTGCCGGGATCGGCGGCTCACGGCCCAGGACCTCGGCCGCCAGCTCGGGGTTGCTGTAGGCGACCGTGGTGGTGGTTTGGTCGCCCGCGGCCGTCGTCGTCGTGTCGGCGGTCTCGGTGTTGTCGGACGAACCGTCGTCGCGGGTCAGCAGCGAATACACGAACGCCAGCACCAGCACGGCCACCAGCGCGATGCCCAGTCGGACGCCGGTGCGCTTGGTCTTCTGGCGTTTGGCAGTGCGCTGTTCGGCGACCGACCTGGCCTGCTTCCCCTGCCTCTGGCGCTCACGTTTCACTGTGCCCACGAGGGCGCAAGGCTAGCGATCAGCGCTGTTGCTGCTGCAGTCGCCTCCGGGCGGCGTGACCACCCAACCGGTTCCCGACTGCACGATTCGGAGCGGAACGTGGGAGAATCGCGCCCGAGGCGGTTCCCAGTGACGGACCATCACCCAAGAACCAGATGAACAACAACGAAGAAGAAGAGACCACGGCCTCCAATGTGACGATCGAGGTCGGTCGACGGTTACGTGCGCTGCGCAAGGCGCGGCACATGTCCCTCGACGACGTCGAACGCCAGTCGGCCGGGCGCTGGAGCGCATCGGCCATCGGGGCCTACGAGCGGGGTTTCCGCACCCTGAGCCTCCCGAGGCTGCACGAGCTCGCCGAGTTCTACGACGTGCCCGTGTCGGTTCTGCTCGGGGAGCAGACCCCGGCGACCGAGGGTCCGCCAAAGCTCGTGCTCGACCTGGAGGCGCTCAATCGAGTGCCCGAGGCCGCGCCGGTCCAGCGATTCGTCCGCTCGATCATCATCGAGCGCGGCGACTACAACGGCCGCGTGTTGACCATCCGCCGCGACGACCTGCGAGCCATCTGCGCGCTCCTGCAGCTCGACGTGCCGGAGGCCATCGCGCGGCTCGAGGGCTGGAGGGCGCTCGTCGAGAGCCCCTCCCACCTCGGCTGACATTTCGTAGGCGGGCGACCCTTCTCAGCACCCGACCTTCCCCGCACGGGGAAGGGGCTCGATCGGCGCGCCCCACCACAGGTACGTTCACGGCTCGTGCCCCTCGTGATCCAGAAGTTCGGCGGCACCTCGGTCGCCGATCCCGAGCGCATCCGCGAGGTCGCCGACCATGTGGCGCGCACGCAGCGCCGGGGCGACGACCCGGTCGTGGTCGTGAGCGCGATGGGCAAGGAGACCGACGACCTGATCCGCCTGGCGGGCGATGTCTCGGACGTGGCGCCCGGCCGGGAGATGGACATGCTCATCACGGCGGGCGAGCGCAAGGCGATGGCGCTGCTGTGCATCGCACTGCACGCGATCGGCGTGCCGGCCGACAGCTTCACGGGCAGTCAGGCGGGGTTCATCACCGACACGAACCACAGCAACGCCAAGATCATCGAGCTGCGCCCCGACCGGCTGCGCAAGGCCATCGAGGCGGGCAGGGTGCCCGTCGTCGGCGGCGCGCAGGGGGTGTCCACCGACCACGACATCACGTTCCTCGGCCGTGGCGGGTCCGACACAACCGCCGTGGCCCTGTGCCACGCCCTCGAAGGCGGGGCGTGTGAGCTCTACACCGATGTGCCCGGCGTGTTCACCGCCGACCCCCGCCTGGTCCCCGAGGCCCGGCGGATGACCCAGGTGTCGTTCGAGGAGATGCTCGAGATGACTGCAACCGGCTGTCCCAAGCCGGCGATGCGCTCGGTGGAGTTCGCCCGCCGGTGGGGGGTCAAGCTGCACGTCCGTTCGGCCTTCACGTGGGAGCCGGGCACCTGGATCACCGAGGAGGACCAGTCGATGGAGCAGGCGATCGTCTCCGCCGTCACCCACGACGTGAGCGAGGCAAAGGTCACCGTGTCCGGGGTGCCGGACAAGCCGGGCATCGCGGCCCGCCTGTTCCGTGAGCTCGCCGACGTGGGCGTCAACGTCGACATGATCGTGCAGAACGTGTCCGACCACGGCGTGACCGACATCTCGTTCACGGTCCCGAAGAACGACCTGACGACCGGCACCGAGGTGTGCCAACGGCTGGCCGCCGAGATCGGCGCCACCGGGGTGTCGTCCGACCGCGACATCGCGCGAGTGAGCATCGTGGGCGCGGGCATGAAGTCCAACCCCGGCGTCGCCGCCACCATGTTCGAGGTCCTGGCCGGCGGCGGCATCAACATCGAGATGATCTCCACGTCGGCAATCCGCACGTCGTGCGTCGTCCGCGAGGGCCAGATCGAGCAGGCGGTCCAGAGCCTGCACGCGGCGTTCGAGCTCGGGGACTGACGGCGGGAACCCATTTGCGGGCCCATCCGCCCGGCCCCATAGCCTTCCGGCATGAGTTCACAGGTGCGCGTGGCCGTCGTCGGCGCAACGGGACAGGTCGGCGGCGTGATGCGCTCGGTGCTGGCGGAGCGGTCGTTCCCGGTCGGCGAGATCAGGTACTTCGCCTCGTCGCGCTCGGCCGGGCGCACGCTCCCCTGGCGGGGCGACGACGTCGTCGTCGAGGACGCGGACAGCGCCGACTGGTCGGGCATCGACATCGCCCTGTTCTCGGCCGGCAAGGCGACGTCGAAGGCGCTGGCGCCCCGGGTCGCGGCCGCCGGCGCAACGGTGATCGACAACTCCTCGGCGTGGCGCATGGACCCCGACGTGCCCCTGGTGGTGTCCGAGGTCAATCCCGGGGCACTCGACAGCATCCCCAAGGGCATCGTGGCCAACCCCAACTGCACCACGATGGCGTTCATGCCCGTGCTGGCGCCGCTCCACCGGGAGGCCGGGTTACGGCAGCTGGTGGTCAGTAGCTACCAGGCCGCATCGGGCGCCGGGCTGGCGGGCACCGCCGAGCTCGATGAGCAGGTCCGCAAGGCCGCTGACCGGGCGGCTGCGCTGGCCTTCGACGGGGCCGCCATCGATATGCCCGCACCGGTCAAGTTCGCAGCGCCGCTCGCCTTCAACGTGTTGCCTCTGGCCGGCTCGATCGTCGACGACGGCAGCGGCGAGACCGACGAGGAGCAGAAGCTCCGCAGCGAGAGCCGCAAGATCCTCGGCATCCCCGACCTGCCGGTGTCGGGGACGTGCGTGCGGGTGGCCGTGTTCACCGGGCACTCACTGTCGATCAACGCCGACTTCGAGCGTCCGCTCAGCCCGGAGCGCGCACTGGCGCTGCTCGCCGAAGCGCCCGGCGTAGCGGTCGTGGACGTGCCGACGCCGTTGATGGCCGCCGGGACCGACCCGTGCTACGTCGGACGGGTGCGCCGCGATCCGACGGCCGAGCACGGCCTCGCGCTGTTCGTGTCCAACGACAACCTCCGCAAGGGTGCCGCGCTCAACGCCGTGCAGATCGCCGAGCTGCTCGTCGCCGGCGGACCCCGTCGGCTCTGACGATCGTCGGGCCGCGTCGCGCTCCGCTGCGGACCCGGGGGTAGCGCCGGCCCCGCGCCGAACGGCCCCCCGGTTTCCTGTGCATCCCGAGGGGCCGTCGTGCGTCGCCGCAGCGAATCCGTCAAACGCCACCTCGTCAGGCCCCACCCGTTGGGGGCACACCCGCGGCACTCAGACGGAGACGTGAGTGCGTTATCTACTTACAGCCAGGCTCATCCACCGTCTGGCCCGGTGGGTGGCACTTGGCACCACCGTCGTTCGGTCCCTTGGACGAGTTGCCGGGGCCGAAGTCGGGGTCGGCAGCTGCGGCGCTGGCGCCGAGCAACAGCGTCAGCGCGGCGACGACAGCGAGGATGATTCGTTTCATGCAGGGTCCGCGCCTCCTGGTCCGAAGTCGGCGTCACCCGCTGTGGCGCCGACCCACGCAGGGTAAGACCGGCAGCTTGAGACAGCCTGAAGGGTCGTCGATCTCAGCGGGGGTGGGCGTGAAGTTGGCGTACCGGGGCGTCACGCATCGGCCACCCGCGTGGGGTTGGCTCGCCCAGGCCCGGCAAGTGGGTGGTCGTGCGCCTCTACGATCTCGGCCGCCCGGGTCAGGATCGGTTGCCAGGAAGGGCGTGCCACGGACGTGAACGTTCTCAGTTGGAACCTCAAGGGCAGCAAGGGCGTCGATGTCCGCGCCGTGGCCGGCCAGATCCGGGCGATGGCGGCCGATGTGGTCGTGCTCCAGGAGGTTCAGTTCTTCCAGGCGCGGGCAATTGCCCGATCGCTCGGGGCCGAGAGCCGGAGCTGGGGGTTCAAGCACTGGCCCATCCGCACATGGCCCGAGGGGATGGCCGTGATCGGCGTCACGCAGCCGGCCCTGGCCCACACGCACGCGATCACGCATCGCCTGCTGCCGTGGAGCTGGCGGCGCCGCATCCTGCAGGTCGCCACCGTCCGCGTCGACACCGAGCCCGGCGCCGGGCCCGGCGCCGGCTTCTTCGCCACGCTGGTCAACGTGCACCTCAGCCCCGGCGATGCGGCCACGGTCCGCATGGTGGAGGCCGACTCGGTCGTCCGTCGCATCGCCGAGCGAGGGCGGCCGGCAATCGTTGGGGGCGACCTGAACGATCGCCCCGAGTCAGCCGTGTACACCCGCTTCGAGGAGGCCGGCCTGCGGGACGTGTGGGCCGTCGTGCGGCCCGACGAGCCCGGCCCCACCAACTGGCGGGCCTGGGTGGCGGGGACGGCCAAGCCACCGACCCGGCGCATCGACTACGTGTTCGTCAGCGACGGGCTGGGCCCGGAGTCGGCGTCGGTGCCGCGCTACGGCGACCCCGGCTTTCCCCCGTTCGCGTCGATCTCGGACCACCTGCCGGTGACGGCCACGGTGGCCGCCGCCCGAGCGCGGCCCTGAGCGGGCCCGGCGCCTAGACGCCGGAGCCGACCGGGACCTTCTCGGGCCGCTCCACCGGGGCGGCCCGCGCCCGCTCGGCCTGTTCCAGCTGCGCCCGTTCCCGCTCGGCCTGCTCGGCGAGCATCCTGCACGGATAGCGGCGATGGGCGCGAATCAGCACCTTGTCCACCCCGAGCAGGAAGAACGTCCCCACGACCAGGCCCGCCGTCACGTCGGAGAACCAGTGGACGCCGAGGTAGACGCGGCTGGCGGCGATGCCGGCGATCAGCACGGCCGACACCCCCACCGATGCCCACCAGATGGCGCGGCGGCGGGTGTAGAGCGCCACGACCACCGGCAGCAGGCCCCAGAGCGCCATCGCAGCCATGACGTGACCGCTCGGGAAGGAGGGCCCGGTGCCGGCCACGAGCCTGTCGAAGGCGGGCCGATCGCGGCCGACCAGCCCCTTCACGATGAACTCGATCGCGGGCCGGGCGAAGGTGGCGACCAGCAGCGCCGTGGCCACGGCCCGGCAGCGGCGCCACGTCAGGATCGCACCCAACGATCCGGCGATGAGCACGAACACCGTCGACCCCAGGCGCGACACGGCCAGGAACAGGTCGTTGAGCGCCGACGTCCGGTTGGCCTCCACCTCGCGCTGGATGGGCGCGTCCCAGGTCAGCAGCGCCTGACCGTTGCGGAGGGCGGCGGCCGTGGCGAGCGCCACCAACAGAGCGCCGAGGGCGATCAGCAGGCGGCGGCGCCGCAGCAACACCGACGACGGCGTGAACGGCGGGGCCGTGTGCACATGGCTCACGCAGCCCTCAGGGGAGGTGGTGGATGTGGAAGCGGCGGCGGCGGAGGTCGTTTCCATGAGCGGCGGCACTGGGCCGGGCACCGAGTATTACACCCAGCGCGCGGACTCGTGCGTCCAGACGCACGATTGAAGCATCTTCGACACGTTTAGGCGAACTTCCTGTGAACAACCTGAACGTCCGGCGCGCGGTCAGCGGTGCGCGATCCGGTCCCGTTCCGCCTGCGGGAGCAGGCAGGCGGCCGTGCCGCCGGGCAGGCGATGGCGGTTGCGCGCCACCAGCCGGTAGGCGGGGCCGGCGATCCAGCGGATGGGTCGCAAGTCGAGCAGCAGGCCGAGCGCACGCCAGTACGAGCCTGCATCCACCAGCAGCCGGGCAATGGCAGCGGGACCTGCGGCCCGCGCCGCTCGTGGCGGCCCTTTGTCGATCCACTGCACCGACGCCTCGGCTTCGGCCTGG
>JBKOUY010000166.1:0-11580 GCA_046723645.1 Actinomycetota bacterium
GTGCGGGACCTCGGGCTCGACCTGGCCGAGGCCCCCGCCGCCGACGAGCTGGCCGCGCTGGTGGCGGGGGCCGACGCCGTGCTGCCCGCCCCCGGGCTGCCGGCGCGCCATCCCGTATTCGCAGCGGCGCGGGCGGCCGGCGTGCCGATCATGTCGGAGTTCGACCTGGCGGCGTGGTGGGACGACCGGCCACTGCTCGCCATCACCGGGACCGACGGCAAGTCGACGGTGACCACGCTGGTGCGGGACATGCTGGTCGCCTCCGGGCTGGCGGCGGTCGCGGTCGGCAACACGCCGGTGCCGCTGGTGGCTGCGATCGACGATCCGGTCACGGACGTATTCGTGGTGGAGGCGTCCTCCTTCCGTCTCGAGCACTCGCAGCGCTTCGCACCCGCCGTGGGGACGTGGCTGAACTTCGCCCCCGACCACCTGGACAGCCATCCCGACATGGCGTCGTACGAGGCGGCCAAGGCCGGCATCTGGCGCGACCAGTCGGCGGGCCAGGTGGCCGTGGGCAACGCCGACGACCCCGTCGTGGCCAGGCACCTGGCGGGGGCCCGGGCGCGGCGGGTGACGTTCGCACTGGCGTCGGCTGCCGACTTCCGGCTCGCCGGCCCTGCGGCGCCGGGCGGGCGGCTGATCGGCCCGGTCGCCGGCCAGGGCGAGGTCGAGATCGCGCGGGTCGAGGACCTCGCGCGAGCCCTGCCGCACGACATCGCCAACGGGCTGGCGGCGGCGGCGACGGCGCTGGCCGGTGGCGCCAGCGTCGACGGCGTCCGCCGCGGCCTGCGCGAGTTCCGGGGCCTCCCCCACCGAGTCGCGCTGGTGGGGGAGGCTGGAGGGGTGCGGTTCTACGACGACTCGAAGGCGACGACGCCGCACGCAGCGGCGGCCGCCATCGCCGGCTTCGACTCGGTCGTGCTGATCGCCGGTGGCCGCAACAAGGGCCTCGACCTCGGGATGCTTGCCGGCTCGGCGGGCCCGGTTCGGGCCGTGGTGGCGATCGGGGAGGCGGCAGCCGAGGTGGCGGCGGCCTTCGCCGGCGTTCGCCCGGTGACCCGCGCCGCGTCGATGGACGAGGCGGTCCGGGCGGCCGCCGAGCTGGCCCGTCCCGGCGACGCCGTGCTGCTCTCCCCGGGCTGCGCCAGCTTCGACTGGTACGGCTCGTACGGGGAGCGGGGTGACGACTTCGCGCGCGCGGTCCGCGAGGTGGCCGGGGCCGGTGGCGCCCGGGGGCGGGAACCGGCATGAGCACCACCGTCCGCGAGCGGGGCCGGGACGGCGCCGGAGCGCGGCGGCGCCACCCCGCGACCCGGCCGCCGCGCGTGAGCGTCACAGGCTCGGGGATGTTCCTGGCCCTGGCGTTCCTGATCGCCGTGTTCAACCTGCTGGGCCTCGTGATGGTGATGTCGGCGTCGTCGGTCATCGCCCGCGACGAGTACGGGTCCTCGTGGTACTTCGTCACCCGACAGGCGGCCTGGGCGTCCGTGGGCGCCGTCGCCCTGGTGCTGGTCGCCCGCACCGACTACCACCGTTGGCGCCGGCACGCCACGCCACTGCTGCTGGTGGCGCTCGGCTTCCTGCTGATCGTGCTGGTTCCCGGCGTGGGGGTCGGCGCCAACGGCGCTACCCGCTGGATCGGCGTGGGCTCGCTCACCTTCCAGCCCGCCGAGCTCGCCAAGTTCGCGCTGCTGGTCTGGGTGGCCGACCTGCTGGCGCGCCGCGCCGCGCTGATGCGCAACTCGCGGGCCACGCTGCGGCCGGTCATCGTCGTGCTGGCCGTCATGGCGACATTGCTGATGCTGCAGCCCAACCTGGGCACCGCCATCGTGCTGGCCGCCATCGCACTGACGCTGTGCTTCGTGGCCGGGTCGCCGGTCGGCCCCCTGGCGACGTGGGCGACGCTGGGCATCGGCGCCGCCACCGCGCTCGCCCTCGCCGCGCCCTACCGGCGGACCCGGATCCTCACGTTCCTCGACCCCTGGGCAGACCCCATGGACAAGGGCTACCAGAACATCCAGGCGCTGGTGGGCGTGGCGTCGGGAGGCTTCTTCGGCCGCGGGCTGGGCGCCAGCCGGGCCAAGTGGGGGTTCCTGCCCTACGCCCACACCGACTTCATCTTCGCCATCATCGGCGAGGAGCTCGGCCTGGTGGGCGCGGCCGTCGTGGTCGGATTGTTCGTGCTGCTGGTGATCATCGGCGTCCGCGTGGCGCTGCATGCTCCCGACCGGTTCGGCCTGCTGCTGGCGATGGGCGTGACGTCTTGGTTCGGCGTTCAGGCCTTCGTCAACATCGGTGCCGTGATCGGCATCCTCCCCATCACCGGCGTCCCGCTCCCGTTCGTCAGCGCCGGCGGCTCGTCGCTCCTGTTCACGATGGCCGCGGGCGGGCTGCTGCTGTCGGTTGCGCGGCAGGCGCGGGCCACCAGCCTGCCGCCGCGCGCCCCGGCCTCGGGTCAGCGCTGATGCGACGCGGTCGCCACGTCCAGGAGTGCTTCTCGCTGATCGCGGGGGGCGGCACCGCCGGCCACGTGCAGCCCGCCGTCGCCGTCGCCCGCGCGCTGGTCGCCCGGGGGCACCCCCGGGCGTCGATCGAGCTCGTGGGCAGCGAGCGCGGCATCGAGGCGCGGCTGGTGCCGGCGGCGGGGTTCGAGCTGACCACCCTTCCCGGTCGGGGCTTCGAGCGCCGGCTGAGCCTGCGGAACGTGCGCTCCGCGTTCTCGCTGCTGGTGGCCTTCGGCCGCGCGTGGCGCCTCGTGGGCCGCCGCAAGCCCCGGGTGGTCGTGTCGGTCGGCGGCTACGCCAGCGTGCCCTGCGCGCTCGCCGCCGTCCTGCGGCGGGTGCCGATCGTGGTCGCAGAGCAGAACGCCGCCCCGGGGGCCGCCAACCGGCTCGTCGCCCGGTTCGCCAAGGCCTGTGCGGTGTCGTTCGAGGGCACGCCCCTGCCCCGGGCAGTGGTGACCGGTAATCCCGTGCGGCCCGAGGTGCTGGCCATCGACCGGGCTCGCGACGCGGTGGCCGCCCGGACCAAGCTCGACGTCGAACCCGACCGGCGGATGGTGCTCGTCTTCGGGGGATCGCTGGGCGCCCTGCGGATCAACCGGGCCGCGCTCGACGCCGCGCGGCGCTGGGCGGCGCGCGGCGACCTCCACCTGCGCCACGTGATCGGGACCCGTGACTGGGCGGAGATCACCGGGGACGGCCCGCCCGTTCCACCGGACGGCCCGCTTCGGTACCAGGCCGTGGAGTACGACGACGACATGCCGACGTCGCTGGCGGCCGCCGACATCGCGGTTTGTCGCTCGGGCGCCAGCACGAGCTTCGAGCTGCTGGCCGTCGGCCTGCCGGCCGTGCTGGTGCCGTCCCCGTTCGTGACTGCCGACCACCAGACGGCCAACGCCCGTCACATCGAACGCGCCGGCGCGGCGGTCGTCGTGCCGGACGCCGAGCTCGACGGCGAGCGCCTGGCGGCCGAGGTCGACGCCCTGCTCGCCGATCCCGCCCGACTCGGGCAGATGGCGTCCGCGGGGCGGGCGGCGGCACGGCCCGACGCCGCCGATGCCATCGCCGCGCTGGTCGAGGAGCACGCGCGTGCCTGAGCGACCGCCGGCCGCGGGGGAGCCGGGCCGCTCGGAGCTCGACCTTGGCCGACCCCGCCGTCTGCACGTCTGCAACGTCGCCGGCGCGGGGATGAGCGCCGTCGCCACGTTGCTGGTGGAGATGGGGCACCGCGTCAGCGGGCACGACCCGGCGGAGGCGACGCCGTTCCTCCCAATGCTTGTCGATCGCGGCGTCTCCGTGACCACCGGGCCGGAGCCACCGGCGCTCGACGAGGACGTCGAGGCGGTGATCGTGTCCACCGCCACCCCGCCCGACGACGCGGACGTCGTCGCCGCCCGGACCCGCGGCGTCCCGGTGCTCCACCGCTCGGCAGCCCTCGGGGCGATCTGCGCGCAGCGGACCACCGTCGCGGTCGCCGGCACTCACGGCAAGACCACAACGTCGGCGCTGCTGGCCACGATCCTCGCCGGCTCGGGTCTCGAGCCGGGCTACGTGGTGGGTGCGATCATCCCGCAGTTCGGTCGCAGCGCCGCGTGGGGCGGCGGGGGCCCGCTGGTGGTCGAGGCCGACGAGAGCGACGGCACCTTCCTCGCCCTCGGGGCCCACGCCGGGATCGTGAGCAACGTGGAGCCCGACCATCTGGAGAACTGGGGTGGCGAGGCGGCGCTCCGCCAGGGCTTCGAGCGGTTCGTGGCCGGGCTCGACGGCCCTGCCGTGGTCTGCATCGACGACCCCGGCGCGGCCGGGCTCGTGCCCCACGCCCGCGAGCCGGTCACGTACGGCAGCGCCGCCGGCGCCGAGTACCGGGTGCGGGACGTCGAGCCCGAGGGATCCGGCGTCCGCTTCGTCCTCGACCATGCGCCGTCCGGCGAGAGCGTCGGCGTCGTCGTTCCCGCCGCGCCCGGCGTGCACAACGCGGCCAACGCCGCCGGGTCACTGGCCGCTGCCCATCGCCTGGGTGTGCCGCTCGCCCAGGGGTCGGCGGCGCTGGCCGGGTTCCAGGGAGTGGCGCGGCGCTTCGAGCGCCGCGGCGAGGCCAAGGGCGTGACGGTGGTCGACGACTACGCCCATCTGCCGACGGAGGTGGCCGCGGCGCTGGCGGCCGCGGCGACCGGTGGATGGCTGCGGATCGTGGCCGTGTTCCAGCCCCACCGCTACAGCCGCACCGAGGCCCTGTGGCGGGACTTCGCGCACGCGTTCCGCGACGCCGACCTGCTGGCGATCACGGACGTCTACGCCGCGGGCGAGGCGCCGCGGCCCGGCGTCTCGGGCAAGCTCGTGGTCGACGCCGTGCTGGAGGCCGACCCGTGGGCCCTCGTCGCATGGCTGCCCCGGCTCGACGACGTGCTGGCCTGGCTGCGGGGGGTCCTGCGCCCGGGCGACCTGTGCCTCACCCTGGGGGCAGGCGATCTGACCACGCTGGCACCCCGCATCCTGGCGATGCTCGAGGACCGCCGGTGATCGGCGCTCGCCGCCGGACTCGTCGCCCGGCCGGCCCGGGGGCGCTGGGGCGATGACGCACTCGGATGCCGCGGTGGCGAAGGCCGCGGAGCTGCTCGGCGGCCTGGCGAGCCGGGACGTGCCGCTGGGGCCGCTCACCACCTATCGCGTGGGGGGTGCGGCGGCCGTCTTCGTGGAGGCGTCGTCCGTGGCCGACCTGGACCGGGTGGCCGGCGCCGTGGCCGCGACCGGCCTGGCCACGCTCGTGGTGGGCAAGGGCTCGAACCTGCTGGTGGCGGACGCCGGGTTCCCGGGCGTCGCCGTGGTGCTCGGGGCCGCCTTTGCCGAGCTCGCCGTCGACGGCACCCGGGTCGAGGCGGGCGGGGCCGTCGCGCTACCGGTGGCGGCGCGTCGCACGGTGCGTGCCGGGCTCACCGGCTTCGAGTGGGCCGTCGGGGTGCCGGGGTCGATCGGCGGCGCCGTGCGGATGAACGCCGGCGGCCACGGGTCCGACATGGCGGCGTCGTTGGTCGAGGCCCGCGTGGTCGACCTGACGGACCCGGGATCGGACACCCTGGTGCCCGCGGCGCAGCTCGAGCTCGGCTACCGGCGCTCCGCGGTCGCGCCGAGCCAGGTCGTCGTGTCGGCGATCCTGGGGCTGCGACCGGGCGACCGGGCGGCGGGGGAACGCGAGGTCACCGAGATCGTCGCCTGGCGCCGCGCCAACCAACCCGGCGGCCAGAACGCCGGATCGGTCTTCACCAACCCCCCAGACGACTCGGCCGGCCGGCTGATCGACGCCGCGGGGTGCAAGGGCCTGCGCCTGGGCTCCGCCGAAGTATCCACCAAGCACGCCAACTTCTTCCAGGCCGACGCCGGCGGGTCGGCGGACGACGTCCGGGCGCTCATGGAGGTCGTGCGGCGGAGGGTGCGGGAGCACTCCGGGGTCGACCTCCATCCCGAGACCCGCATGGTGGGCTTCGACAACCCTCGACCTCGTCCTGAACGTCGAGTAGAGGTCGAGGGTTGAGGGGGACGGCGAAGGCGGGCTCGCCGGTCGGGGTGCATCCCCGGATGCGGTCGCGCCGCATCGCCGTGCGCCGTGACCAGGGGAAACGCCGGCTCAAGCGCGCGGCGATCGCGCTCGGCGTGGTCGCCGCGCTGGTGGCCGCCGCGGCCGCCACCCAGACGGCGCTACTCGACGTCGACCGGGTGCGGGTCGACGGAGTCGCCCACACGTCCGCCGGCGACGTGCGACGGGTCGCCCGGATCGGGGTCGGCGACGCCATGATCGCCGTCGACGCCGATGGGGTGGCCGCCCGGATCGAGGACCTGCCCTGGGTGGCGCAGGCGAAGGTCGCCCGGCGCTGGCCGGGGACGATCGAGGTCCATGTGACCGAGCGCCAGCCCCTGGCGACGGTCGGCCTGAGCGAGGGCCGGGTGGCCTTGGTCGACGGCGACGGGCGGGTCCTCGAGGTCACCGACGGTCCACCACCCTCCGGCCTCCCGGAGGTCACCGGCGTCAGCGGCCGCGTGGCCGCGGGCGACCGGCTGGGCCGCGCGCCGCGGGACGCCTTGGCCGTCCTGCGCGCGCTGGGTGAGCGCGTGCCCGGAGTGGTGACCGCGGTCTCGGCTGACCTCGACGCGGCCCTGGTCTCCGGCGGCGAGATTCGCTTCGGGAGCACCGCCGACCTCGACGACAAGATCGTCGCCGTCGAGACGGTCCTCACTCAGGTCGACACGGCCTGCCTCGAGCTGCTCGATGTCCGAGTTCCGGGAAGTCCGGCCTTGACCCGTCACCAGAGGTGTTCGTAGGCTGCGAGAACAACCAGAGGTTTAGGAAAAGTATCGACCTCCACTTGAGGCTGAGGCCGGTGCCGGTGGGGCTGCGGGCCTTTGGTACTTTCTCTAACCCTGCTCGGGAGCAATGGCGGTCTCGAGCCGGACAAATTCTCCCCGGTAACCCTCGAAGGTGGAGGTGGGACGACCCATGGCCGGCAATCCACAGAACTACTTGGCCGTGATCAAAGTGGTCGGGATCGGGGGTGGCGGCGTCAATGCGGTGAACCGGATGATCGACGCCGGGCTGAAAGGCGTGGAGTTCATCGCCATCAACACCGATGCGCAGGCGCTGCTGATGAGCGACGCGGACGCCAAGCTCGACATCGGCCGAGAGTTGACGCGGGGCCTCGGGGCGGGCAGCGATCCCGACGTCGGCAGGCAGGCTGCGGAGGAGCACAGCGACGAGATCGAGGAGATCCTCAAGGGCGCCGACATGGTGTTCATCACCGCCGGCAAGGGTGGTGGCACCGGCACCGGGGGCGCGCCGGTCGTGGCCGAGATCGCCAAGAGCATCGGGGCGCTCACGATCGGCGTGGTGACCCGGCCCTTCTCGTTCGAGGGCAGGCGCCGCGCGGTGCAGGCGGAGCAGGGGATCCAGCACCTCAAGGAGAAGGTCGACACGCTCATCGTGATCCCCAACGACCGGCTCCTCACGGTGTCCAACGAGAAGACCTCGATGGTCAACGCGTTCAAGATGGCCGACGAGGTGCTGCTGCAGGGCGTGCAGGGCATCACCGACCTCATCACCACGCCGGGCCTCATCAACACCGACTTCGCCGACGTCAAGATGATCATGAGCAATGCCGGCTCGGCGCTCATGGGCATCGGCTACGGCTCCGGCGAGGGCCGCGCGCTGCAGGCGTCGCGCAATGCGATCTCGAGCCCGCTGCTGGAGGCCTCGATCGAGGGCGCCCGCGGCATCCTGCTGACCATCGCCGGCGGCAGCGACCTGGGCCTGTTCGAGGTCAACGAAGCGGCCGAGGTGATCCACGGCGTCGCTCACCCCGACGCCAACATCATCTTCGGCTCGATCATCGACGACGAGATGGGCGACGAGGTGCGCGTCACGGTCATCGCTGCTGGGTTCGATCGCTGGGACGACTCCACCGGCAAGGGGGCGGTGCGGGTGCGGAGCGCCAACGGATCCGACACGTCGAGGGCGACGTCGTTCGACGACACCACCGGGCCGCTGGGCTCGCCCTCGTCGTCGCTCGACGGTCTCGACCTCGACAGCGAAGACGAGTTCGACGTCCCGTCGTTCCTCAAGTAGCCGCGGGGATCCTCGGTGGGTGCGCGGGCGCCGGCTGCGGTGGCGCCGATGTCCCTGGCGTGGACGCTGCCGTCGGGGGCTACCGCCCGCGTCCGGTTCACCGCGGCCGCAGACGGCGACTTCGCCGTCGGTCAGCCGACGGGCGCCCTCGCCGCGCGCCGGAAGGCCCTGGTGCCGCTGCCGTGGACGTGGCTCGACCAGCTCCACGGCGACCGGGTCGTGGTCGTCGACGGGCCCGGCGCGCAGGCGGGCGCCCACGCCGATGCCGCGGTGACCGCCAGCCCGGGCGCGGCGCTGGCGATCCAAACCGCCGACTGCGCCCCGGTGGCGCTCGTCGCCGACGAGGGCGTGGTTGCCGCCGTCCACGTCGGCTGGCGCGGCTTGGTGGCCGGCGTCGTCGAACGAGCGGTTGAGGCGGTGCACCGGGCGGGCGGCGGCCGCCTGCGGGCGGTCGTCGGCCCGTGCATCCATGCGTGTTGTTATGAGTTCGGCGCCGGTGACCTCGACCGGGTCGCAGACCGGTACGGCGACAGCGTGCGGGCGACGACGCGGTCGGGCCGGCTCGCCCTCGACCTGCCCGCCGCGGTCGCCGCGGCGCTGTCGGCGCAGTCGGCGCAGTCGGCGATCCCCAGCGTGGCGGCGCCTACCGGCACGAGCTGCACCGCATGCGGCAAGCCACCGATGTTCTCGCACCGGGCCCGGGGCGACACCGCCCGCCAGGCCATGGTGGTGTGGCTCGAGGACCCGAAGGGGGGGCCGGCGACCCGGTGAGCACTGCCCCGGCGATCGACCTCCCCGGCCGGGTGGCGGCCGTGCGGGACCGCATCGCCGCTGCCGGCGGTGACCCGGCGGCCGTGCGCCTGGTTGCCGTTACCAAGGGCTTCGATGCCGGTGTGGTGTGGGAGGCCCTGGACGCCGGGCTCGAGGACATCGGCGAGAGCTACGTGCAGGAACTGGTGGGCAAGGCCAAGGAGCTCGACGAGCGCGCTGGCGACCGGGAACTGCGGTGGCACTTCGTCGGTCGGCTGCAGCGCAACAAGGTGCGGAAGGCTGCCCTCCTGGTGTCGCTCTGGCACAGCGTCGACCGCCTCGCGGTGGGGGCGGAGATCGCGCGCTGGGCGCCCGGCGCCGCCGTGCTGGCTCAGGTCAACGCCTCCGGCGAGGCCAGCAAGGCCGGCTGCGAGCCGTCGATGGCGCCGGCGCTGGTCGACGGCCTGGTCGACCTCGGCCTCGATGTGCGGGGGCTGATGACGATCGCGCCCGCCGGACCCGCCGAGGCCGCCCGGCCCGCGTTCCGCGCCGTGAGCGAGCTCGCGCAGAGGCTGGGCCTGGGGGAGTTGTCGATGGGGATGTCCGACGATCTCGAGGTCGCGGTGCAGGAGGGGGCCACGATGGTCCGCGTCGGCCGCGACCTTTTCGGTCCGCGTCCTGATCAGGCGGGGGCGCGAGACTAGTCACCAGACACGGCCGTGGAGGACTCATGGCATCGATGTGGCGCAAGGCGATGCTCTACCTGGGGCTGGGCCCCGACGACCAGTACGACGACTTTGACGTGACGGGCGAGCACCAGGGGGCGTCGCCGCACTCGTCCTCGTCCCGCGCGTCGGGGCGGCGGGGCGGTTCGGTGCAGCGGGACCCGGAGCCCTCGGGATCGGTGCGCACCCTCGCGCCCGGCCGCCACGACGACCGCAACGGCAACGGCCACACCCACGCGGGCGGTGAGGATTCGACCGGCGACGTCTCGTCCGGACGCGAGCACGGCGCAACCCGCCGTGCGCACGACGGCGATCGCACGGGACGCGGTCGCGCCGGGATCGTCAGGACGATGGCGGCCGGCGCCACCACCAAGCCCTTCGTGGTCGGGCCGTCGTCGTTCAACGACGCGCAGGACGTGGCCGACAAGTTCAAAGTGAACGTGCCGGTGATCCTCAACCTGCAGGGCGTCGACCGCGACCTCTCGCGTCGCATCATCGACTTCGCCAGCGGCCTCTGCTACGGCCTCGGGGGCCAGATGGAGCGGGTGGCGAACCACGTCTATCTTCTGACGCCGAACGACGTCGAGGTCTCGCTCGAGGAGAGGCGCCGCCTCCGCGAGCGGGGCTACGAAGCCTGATCTGCCAGCCCCCATCCGCCCGTTTCGCCAGCACCGCCGGAGCCACCCGACCCGTGATCATCGTCTGCATCGCGATCCAGCTCTACATGCTGGTCATCTTCGTTCGGATCATCATGAGCTGGATCCCGCCCAGGCCCGGCACCACCTACGCCCAGATCTACGACGTCTTCTACCGGCTGACCGAGCCGGTGCTCGCCCCGATCCGCTCGATGCTGCCGCCGATCCGCATGGGCGTGGCGGCGCTCGACCTGTCGCCGATCATCGTCTTCCTGGTGGGCCAGATCGTGTACCGGGCGATCTGCTAGTCGAGGCGATCACGCACTTCAGTTGACCTTGACCCGGTTCGTTACTCTGTCGCGCCATGGAACTGACCCCTCAGACGCTTCACGCTGTCGAGTTCCGGGAGGCACGGCGCGGTGGCTACAACACCCGCGACGTCGACGACTTCCTGGAGCGGGTGGCCGCCGGCGTCGGGCACCTGCACGAGCGCCTGCGTGAGGTCGGCGCCAGGGCCGAGACCGCCGAGGCCCGGCTGCTCGATGCCCAGCGGCAGCTCGAGGAGGTCCAGCGCCGCGGGCCATCCGCGGCGCCCACCGTCACGGCCGGGGCCCAGCCGATGGGCCCCAGCGATACCGACGACACCCTCCGACGCACGTTGGTGCTGGCGCAGCGCACCGCCGACGCCACCATCAAGGAGGCCAAGCAGGAGGCCAACCGCCTGATCGACGAGGCCCGGACCGAAGCCAGCCGCACCCGGATGTCCGCCGAGAACGATGCGCGGCGGGGTGCCGACCAGGCGCGGGCGTCCGTGGAGGCCGAGCTCGACAGCCTGGTCGACCAGCGCGAGACGCTCCGGTCCGACGTCGACGTGCTGACCCGCCACGTCGACGACCAGCGCGAGCGCATCCGCGCCGGCATCGCCGAGCTGCGCAGGATCGTCGAGGACGAGGGCCTGCTGTCCACGGACCCGGTTCCCGGCCTCGCGGACGTCGACCGTCCCGGGCCCCCGCCTCTGCCGAGCCGGGCGGCGTACGGGTCCCGGGGCTCGGCGCCGCCCGACGCCGCCGGCGACCCGGGGTCGTCCTACGGTGCCGGCACCCCGAGCGCCCACGTGGCGGCCCTCGAGGACGCCCCCGCGTCCGACAACGGCCCCTGGAACCAGCCGATGCCGTTCACGTCGCCGGGCGACGCGCATCGCCTTGGCGGCGGGGCGGGCCAACGTGCGGGGTGGTTGCCGTCCGAGCTACGAACGTCGCCGGGCGACGAGCCGCCGCCCCCCGCAGCGCCGGCGGCGACGCCTGCGATTGACGAGCCGCCGGTCGCCGGCGCCGAGCCCGGCGCCAACGGCACCGGCC
>JBKOUY010000047.1:0-25544 GCA_046723645.1 Actinomycetota bacterium
GGGGGTTGGTGGGGGGGGCTCGGGTCGGCGGGTGGGGCCCCCCCCGCTTTGCGGGCGGGGGGTTGGGGGGCCCCGCCCCCCCCCCCCGCGGCGGGTTTTGAGCGGAGGGGCGTACCCTCCTCTGCGTGCTGAAGCTCGTCCTCCCCAAGGGCTCGCTCGAGAGGGCCACGCTGTCCCTGTTCGAGGCGGCGGACCTCAGCGTCAGGCGGTCGTCCCAGGTGGAGTACAAGGCGTCGATCGCCGATCCCCGGATCGACGAGGTGCGCATCCTCCGGCCGCAGGAGATCCCGCGCTATGTCGCCGACGGCCTCTTCGACCTCGGGATCGCCGGTCGGGACTGGGTGGAGGAGACCGAGAGCGACGTCGTCGTCCTCGGCGAGCTCGAGTACTCGAAGGCGTCGGCGAACCCGTTCCGCATCGTCGTGGCCGTTGCCGACGACTCGCCCTGGGACAAGGTCGAGGACCTGCCCGACGGCGTGAAGGTGTCGACCGAGTACCCGGGGCTCACGCGGCGGTTCTTCGCCGAGCGCGGCGTGCGGGCGGACGTGCGCCTGTCCTACGGGGCCACCGAGGCCAAGGTCCCCGACATCGTCGACTGCGTGGTCGACGGCACCGAGACCGGTCGGGCGCTGCGCGCCGCCAACCTCAGGATCATCGGTGAGGTGTTGCCGAGCTTCACGGCGCTGATCGCAAACCCGGCCTCGCACGCCGATCCGGCCAAGCGGCAGGCGATGCTGCAGCTCAAGGTCCTGCTCGACGGCGTGCTGGAGGCGCGGGGCAAGGTGTTGGTGAAGCTCAACGTCAGCGGCGACCGGCTGGCCGACGTGATCCGGCTGGTGCCGTCGATGAAGGCGCCCACGGTGTCGGAGCTGTTCGGGCAGGGTGGCTACGCGGTCGAGACGGTCGTGGCCAAGTCCGAGATCAACACGCTCATCCCCGCACTCAAGGACGCCGGCGCCACCGACATCATCGAGCTGCCGCTGGCCAAGATCGTCCACTGACCGGCCGGCCGATGGCAGCCCTCGGATCCGGTTCGGGCGTCGTGAAGGAGTTCGACGAGCGACGCGGACTGGGCACCATCGCGGGGGACGACGGCGCCGTGCTGCCGTTCCACTGCGCCGCGATCGCCGACGGCAGCCGCACCGTCGAGGCAGGCCGGCGGGTGCGGTTCGCGGTGGTGCCGGGCCTGTCGGGCCGCTGGGAGGCGGCGGGGATCGAGAAGCTCTGACGAAGCCAAAGCGAACGTGCGGTGCTTGCGGACGTCATGGGGACGCTTAGCGCCGCAAGTTCGCCTCCCTCAGGGGGTGGAGGCGGCGTCGTTCGCGCCGGAAGCACGCGACACCTCGACGAACGCCAGCTGGATCTGGTTGAGGGCCTGCCGCAGCGGCTGCTCGGCCTCGCCGAGGCGCGATCCGAGGCCGTTCACGACGGCGGCGAGGGCGTCGATTGCGACGCGGGCGTCGTCGAGCTTGGGTTGGGGCTGCGACAGGTGCAGCGCAGCCAGTTCGTAGAACTGGAGCGCCTGCTGGCCCACGACCGGCCCGGCGGGGGAGTCGAGGAGCTGGCGCCGGGCGGTGTCGACCTGCCGCGCGAACTCCTCGGCTTGGGCGCGGTCCTCGGGCGAGAGGTCGTCGAGGGACGTCGGCCCCGGGGGTGGCGACGGCTCGTCCCGCCGTGGCGCTTCACCGGGCGCAGACGGGCCCGGGCGTTCGACGGGATGCTCGCCGGAAGGCGTCCAGAGGCTCATGGATCGGCTCGCTCACGCTTGCTCACGGTTTTCCGACTGTTCTCCTGCTCCAGTGTGGACAGCTGGGTCCTCGCTGGTACCCTACGCCGGACAACCTCATGGGAAGTGGGGCTAGCGGTGGATCTCGATCCGCACAAGGTCCCCACCCGGCCACCGGTCCCGAGGCGGGCCAGGTGCGTCCGGGTCGATCGGTCGCAGCGGGCCTGCCCGTAGCGGACGTCGGCTTCCCGGCGTCCGTGTCGTCGTTTTGGGCCCGGATGCGAGGTAGACAAGCACCGGAAACACATGCGACGGAGGTGTCTGCGCATCGATGAGGAGTGAGCGGCGATAGCTACGCCGGCGAACAACGAACCCCGGATCAACGACCGCATCCGCGCTCGCGAGGTGCGGCTGGTCGGTCCGGATGGTCAGCAGATCGGCATCGTTCCCTTGCCCGAGGCCCTGGCCATCGCCCGTGAGCACGATCTCGACCTGGTCGAGGTCGCAGCGCAGGCGAATCCGCCCGTCTGCCGGATCATGGATTACGGCAAGTACAAGTACGAGGCGGCACAGAAGGCGAAGGAATCCCGGCGCAAGGCGAGCAATGTCTCCATCAAGGAGATGAAGTACCGACCGAAGATCTCGAAGGGCGACTTCGATACCAAGACCCGCAAGGTCGAGCGGTTCCTCCAGGACGGGCACAAGGTCAAGGTGACCCTGACCTTCCGTGGCCGGGAGATGCACCATCCCGAGCTCGGGAGGCGCATCCTGGACGACGTCGTCGAGGCCGTGCAGGACCTGGCCCGGGTCGAGATCTTCCCGAGGGTCGACGGCCGGAACATGACGATGGTGCTGGCACCCGATCGCAAGGCCCAGGCCGCACGCGACCGGGGGGCCCGGCGCCAGGCCGCCGAGGCCGCCGAATCGCCGGCCAGCAGCACGAACCGCACCAACAGCAGACCGACAACCAGCAACACGGGCAGTGCCAGCAGCACCGACGGGCAGGCGGCCGGCGCCGCCTCACCGTCCCAGGCAATCAGTGCCGCGGCGCCGCCCGAGCGCAATCGCTGACCAAACGACAGCATCCGACCCGCCGAGTGCGCGCCGAGACTGGGCTCCGGCACGCGCCCGACACCAGAGGTTCCCCCATGCCCAAGATGAAGACCCACCGCGGTGCCGCCAAGAGGTTCAAGATCACCGGCACCGGCAAGATCCGTCGCCGCCAGGCCAACCTCAACCACATCCTCGGGAAGAAGCCGTCGTCGCGCAAGCGCCGCCTGGGCCGTCCCGAGACCCTGCACCCGGGTGACGAGGCGCGTATCAACCGCATGCTGGGGCGCTGACCCGGCGCCCGTCCCGCCCGTCCCCGATCGACGAAAGGAGCTCCCCCATGGCCCGGGTGAAGCGATCCGTCCACGCCAAGAAGAAGCGCCGCGTCACCCTCGAGCGCGCGAAGGGTTACTACGGCAATAAGAGCCGCTCGTACCGCGCCGCCAACGAGCAGGTGATGCACAGCCTGCAGTACGCGTTCCGCGACCGTCGCGCCCGCAAGGGCGACTTCCGGCGGCTCTGGATCCAGCGCATCAACGCCGCCTGCCGCCAGAACGGCACCACGTACAGCAGGTTCGTCGCCGGCCTCCGGCTGTCCGGCATCGAGGTGGACCGCAAGGTGCTGGCCGACCTGGCGGTCACCGATCCTGCCGCGTTCAGCGCACTGGCCGCCATGGCCGACAAGGCGCTCGATGACGGAGCGGAACACGCCTCGACCTAAGAGGCCGAGCGGCGACGTGCCCGATCACGTCTCGATCCGGCATCCCACGATCAAGCGGCTGCGGCGCCTCTCGGGGCGCCGCAGTGCGCGTTCGGTCGAGGGGGCGTTCGTGATCGACGGGCCGACCCTGCTGGCCGACGCCCTCGACGCCGGCGTGCGGGTGGACGAGGTGGTGGCGGAACCGAGCTGCCCTCCGTCATTGCTGGCGCGCATCGCCGACGCCGGAGCCGTGGTCCGGACGGTGGCCGACGGCGTGCTCGCCCGCGTGACCGACACGGTCACGCCGCAGCCGGTGGCGGCCATCGCCCGGTTCGTCGAGGCGTCGTCTGCGGACGCGGCGCACGCCGCCGGTCCGCTGGCACTGGTGCTCGTGGGCGTGGGCGACCCCGGCAACGCCGGCACGCTGGTGCGCTCGGCGGAGGCGGCCGGTGCCGGCGCCGTCCTGTTCTGCGACGGCTCCGTCGACCCCTACGGGCCCAAGTGCGTGCGGGCGTCGGCGGGATCGGTGTTCCGCGTCACGGTGACCCGCTCGGCCGACGCCGGTGAGGCCCTCGACCGCCTCGCCGCCGCCGGGATCGACACCGTGGCCACGACGGCCGGCGGCGCCCGGCCGTACGACGCAGAGGACCTCGCGGGCCCGGTGGCCGTGGTCCTCGGCAGCGAGACCCATGGCTTGCCGGAGCACATCGTGGCCCGGGTGGGGCGCACGGTCACGATCCCGATGGTGGGGCGGACCGAGTCCCTCAACGTCGGGATGGCGGGCACGATCCTGTGCTTCGAGTCCCTGCGCCAGCGTCGCCGGCGCGACGGCGCCCCGGACCAGGGCAACCGACTGGACGCGACGCGGCCGGAGGGGGCAGGGTGCACCGAGCTATGACCGGCGACCCGACGGGTGACGTCACCCGCGAGATCCAGCGGATCGAGGACGAGGCCCGCGTCCGCGTCAACGCTGCGACCACCGCCGACGAGCTGCGCAGCGTGGAGGTAGACGTCCTGGGCCGCCGGTCGGCACTCGCCAGGCTCCGCCAGCGCCTGGGCGCGCTCGATCCCGACGACCGGCGCACGGTCGGGAAGGTCCTCAACGCCGCGATGCAGGCGCTCGGCGCCGCAGTCGAGGAGCGGCGGGCGGTGTTCGCCGCCGCCGAGCGCACCGGGCGGCTGCTCGCAGAGCGGATGGACCTGACCGAGGTGTTGCCTGGTCGGCCCGCGGGCCACCTGCACCTGGTGACACAGGCCATCCAGGAGCTGGAGGACGTGTTCGTCGGCATGGGCTTCACGGTCGCCGAGGGTCCCGAGGTCGAGACCGACTGGAACAACTTCGGCGCGCTCAACTTTCCCGAGGACCATCCGGCCCGCGACATGTACGACACGCTGTACGTGAACTTCGGGGAGCCGCGCACCACCCTGCTGCGGACCCACACCTCGCCGGTGCAGGTGCGCGTGATGACCGGCACGCCGCCGCCGTACTACACGGTCATGCCGGGGCGGGTGTTCCGGTCCGACACGGCCGATGCCACGCACATGCCGGTGTTCCACCAGATCGAGGGCCTGGTGGTCGACCGTGACATCACGTTCGCCGACCTGGCGGGCACGATCGATGCGTTCACCAAGGCGTACTTCGGCGGCGACTTCACGTCGCGCCTGCGTCCCTCGTACTTCCCGTTCACCGAGCCGTCGGCGGAGTTCGACATCCAGCGGCCCGACGGCACGTGGCTCGAGCTGGGCGGCTGCGGCATGGTCCATCCGAACGTGCTGCGGAACTGTGGCATCGATCCCGACGAGTGGCAGGGCTTCGCGTTCGGCTTCGGGATCGATCGCTTGGCGGCGGCCCGCCACGGGGTCGAGGACCTGCGGGACCTCTTCACCAACGACATCCGCTTCCTGAGCCAGTTCTAGCCCTCGCCAATCCGCCGAGGTTGACCCCGTGAAAGTCCTTCTCTCCTGGCTCCAAGACTTCGCACCGATCGAGGGCGATCCCGTGGAGATCGGCGAGCACCTCAGCGACCTCGGCATGGCCGTCGAGCAGCTCGACCGGCTCGGTGAGGGACTCGACGGCATCGTCGTTGCGCGGGTGCTGGCGACGCGACCGCATCCCAATGCCGACAAGGTCCAGCTCGTCGACGTCGATGCCGGCGGCGGCGAGGCGCTGCAGATCGTCTGCGGCGCGTTCAACATGCGGACCGGCGACCTGGTGCCGCTGGCCACCGTCGGCACCGCCATGTCCGACGGCCTCGATATCGGTCGCCGCAAGGTGCGGGGCGAGTGGTCCAACGGCATGCTGTGCTCGCCTCGAGAGCTCGGGCTGGGCACCGACCACGCCGGGATCTTCGTCCTGCCGCCCGGCACCTCGGAGCCGGGTGTCCCGTTCGCTGATGCGATGGGCATCGAGCGTGACGTGCTCTACGACCTCGAGGTCAACCCCAACCGCCCCGACGCGATGTCGATTGCGGGCGTCGCTCGCGACCTGGCCGCGCGCCTCCGGTTGCCGTTCAGCCTGCCCGACCCCAGGGTCGACGAGGTGGGGGGCAAGCACATCGACTCCGTCCGCGTCGACGTGCCCGATCCCGACCTGTGTGGCCGGTTCAGTGCCCGGGTCCTCCAGGGGGTCACGGTCGGTGCGTCGGACCCCGCCATCGCCCGGCGGCTCACCCTGCTCGGCATGCGGCCGATCAACTCGCTGGTCGACGTGTCCAACTACGTCATGCTCGAGCTGGGCCAGCCCAACCACCCGTACGACCTGGCCAAGATCAGGGGCGGCGGCCTGCGGGTGCGTCGGGCGCAGGCCGGCGAGGCGCTGGTGACGCTCGACGACGTCGAGCGGACGTTCACGGCCGACGACCTGCTGATCTGCGACGCCGAGGACACGGCCATCGGCATCGCCGGGATCATGGGAGGCGCCGACACCGAGATCGACGCCTCCACCACCGATGTGCTGCTGGAGATGGCGTGGTTCCTCCCGATCGCCATCGCCAAGACGTCGCGCCGGCTGCGGCTGCGGTCGGAGGCCTCGGCCCGCTTCGAGAAGGGCACGGACCCCGAGGTCATCGAGCTGGCGCACGCCCGCTTCGCGGAGCTGCTGGCGCCGTCGGGCGCCCGCCTCGAGGCGGGCATGGTCGATGTGCGCGGGGAGCTCCCCGCCCGCCAGCCCATCCGGGTCCGCACCGATCGGCTCAACCGCCTGCTGGGCACCGAGCTGACATCGGGTGAGATCACCGAGCTGCTCACGCCCATCGGGTTCGCCAGCGAACCGGCGGGCGGGGGAGCGGGTGATCCCGCCGCCGACGTCGAGGTCACCGTGCCGCCTTGGCGCTACGACTCGTCGGCCGAGATCGACGTGGTGGAGGAGGTGGCGCGCCTGTACGGCTACTCCCGGATCGGGCGCAGCGTCCCCGCGTCCGCGCACACCGGCCGCCTCAGCGACCGGCAACTGGAGCGGCGGCGCCTGCGCTCGTTGCTGGTGGGCCGGGGCCTGTCCGAGGCCATGCCGCTGCCGTTCCTGGCGCCGGGTGACCTCGAGCGCTGTGGCCTTCCGGGCGACGGGATCGAGATCGCGAACCCGCTGGTGAAGGAGGAGTCGATCCTGCGTACGTCGCTGCTCCCGGGGCTCGTCAAGGCGCTAGGGACCAACGCAGCCCGGCGCAACGCCGGCGTCGGTCTCTGGGAGGTGGGTCACGTCTTCCGGCGCCGCAACGGTGACGACGCCGGCGAGGCCGGTCCGGGCACCTGGGGCGACGCCCTGCCGGAGGAGCGGGAGTTGCTGGGTGTGGCGCTCGGCGGCCGCGATGCCGCCGAGGCCGTCCACGAGTGGCGGGCGGTGGCCGAGGTTCTGGGGCTGGCGGGCGTCGAGGTCGAGAACGATGCGGTGCCCGGCCTCCACCCCACGCGGTCGGCCCGCCTCGTCGGCCCGGCGGGCGAGCCCGTGGGGGCCGTGGGCGAGATCGATCCCGGAGTGCTCGAGGCTCACGGCATCGGCGAGCGGGTGGGGTGGCTGGAGGTCGATCTCGACCTTGCCGCCGGCCTACCGCACCGCGAACGCATCTACCGGCCGGTCAGCATCTATCCGTCGAGCGACATCGACCTCGCCTTCGAGGTCGATGACGCGGTGCCGGCCAGCGCCATCGAGGCCGCGCTCCGAGTGGGGGCCGGCGACAACCTGGCGGCGGTGCACCTGTTCGACGTCTATCGGGGGCCGGGCATCCCCGAGGGACGGCGGAGCCTGGCGTACTCGCTGCGGCTCGACGCCCTGGACCACACGCTCACCGACGACGAGGTCGCCGAGGTTCGCCGCCGTTGCATCGAGGCGGTGGAGTCGGCGTTCCCGGCGTCGTTGCGGGGCTGACGAAGCGCACCGGTTCCTGGCGCAGGATCGGTTGCCCAGCAACCGATCCTGCGCCAGAAACGCTCGCAGGGAACGCCCGTTTTTCGGGGCCGTCAGCCCGGAGGGGCGAAGAACTCCAGCGCGATGTTGTCGGGGTCGCGGAACGCGAGGCCCGACCCGTAGTGGGCCTCGACGATCCCGCCGTGGGGGATGCCGAGCTCCTCGAGCCGCGCCTGCCATTCCTCGAGTGCGGCCCGATCGGCGCAGCCGAACGAGATGTGATCGAGCCCGGTCTTGTGCTCGTCGAAGGCTTCGCCGGTCGGCCGCTTGAACTCGTGGAGTGCGTACAGCACGTCGCCGATCGCGAACGCCGCGTGGTGGAAGGGACCGGTGTCCTCGTCGAGGATCGGTGTCGATCCGAACAACTGCTCGTACCAGGGCACGCTGACCGACAGGTCGTTCACCGTGACTGCGACGTGCGTGATCGAAGGGAAGTCAGGCATCGTCCGCCTTTCGCCAGGACCGCTCGGTCCCTTAGGGCCTCGCCTCGTAGACGATGTTAACGGGAGTCTCGGCGGCCCGGCGGAAGCGGGTGAACCCGGCCTCCGTGACGACACTTCGCATGCGCTCCTCCCCGGCCTGGGCCCCGAGCGCCAGCCCGACCTCCTGCGCCCGCGACGCCGGGGTGCAGATGAGCGTCGAGGCGTTGTAGTAGATCTTGCCGACCGGGTTGAGGTTGTCCTCGAGGCGGTTGGTGGCGTACGGCTCCACGATCATCCACGTGCCATCGGGGGCCAGCGTCGACAGGACGTGACGGGCCGCGCCGACCGGGTCGCCCATGTCGTGCAGGCAGTCGAAGAAGGCCACGAAGTCGTAGTTCGTCCCCGGGAAGTCCTGAGCCCTGGCGACCTCGAAGCGAAGCCGCCCGTCGACGCCCAGCGAGTCGGCCGATCGCCGAGCGGTCTCGATGGAGACGTCGTGGTAGTCGAACCCCACGAACGACGACTCGGGAAACGCGGTGGCCATGATGATGGTGCTGGCGCCGTGCCCGCAGCCGACGTCCGCGACCTTGGCGCCCGCCCGTAGCTTCACGTCGACACCGTCGAGCGCGGGCAGCCACTCGGCGATCAGGTGGGCGGCGTAGCCAGGCCGAAAGAAGCGCTCGCAACCGGCGAACAGGTCCGGGTGGTGATCGTGCCAGGCGACGCCCTCCCCGGTCCGGAACGCCTCGGTGATGAGCGGCTCGTCCTTCACGGTCGACGCCGCCAGCTGGAACGCCCCGGGGATGAACACCGGCGCTCCCTCGTCGATCAGCAGCGCCGCGTGCTCCGGGGGAAGCCGGAAGGTGCCGGCCGTGGGGTCGAATTCCACGTAGCCCGCCGCCGCCTGCGCCGCCAGCCACTCGGCGACGTAGCGCTCGGTGGTGCCGGTTCGCTCGGCGAGCGCGGCCGGGCTCGTCGGCTCCCCGGCCGCCATCGCCCGGAACAGCCCGAGGCGGTCGCCCACCAGCACGGTGGGCATGTGCAGGGCGGTTCCGAGGTCGCCGAGGAACCGGCCCACGAACGCATCGAGCTTGGCCTGGTCGAGCGGCGCGGTCTCCGTGGTGGACATGGGGCCTCCTGGGGGTCGTGAACGCGGCGTGCCCGCGTGTCCAGGAGGCGTGACACCGCCGGGCCGGCCGTGCCATCGGATGGCACAGGCCACCGGCCGAACGTGTCAATTGGCACAGATTGATCGGGGTGCCGATCCTAAGGTGTGCGGCCGGTGGCGCCGAACCTTGTGTCCGCGGCGGAGCGGTTCGTCGGCCGGGCCGACGAGCTGCGTCGGGTCGACCGCATCTGCGCGGCGGCGTCCGAGGGGAGGGGCGCGGTGGCGCTGGTCTCGGGCGAGGCCGGGATCGGCAAGACCCGGTTCTGCAACGAGGTGGCCCAGCGGGCCCGCCATGCCGGGCTGGTCGTCGTGACGGCGCGGTGCTGGGGGGAGGGCGGCGCGCCCGCCCTGTGGCCGTGGCAGCCGATCCTGGCCGAGCTGTGTGGCGACCAGGCGGCGGGGCTGCTCGGGCCGGGCACGGCGGCGGCGGACGAGACCGTCGACGCCGACAGGTTCGCCCGGTTCTCGGCGATCGTGGAGGCCCTGGGCGCCGCCGACCGCGCCCCGGCATGCGTGGTCATCGACGACATCCACGCCGCCGACGCCGGCACGCTGCTGCTCACACGCTTCGTCGCCCGGGCGATCCACGGGCTGCCGCTCGCGCTGATCGTGAGCCAGCGGAGCGGGGAGCCGCCGGACGAGGGCCTCGCGGCCCACCTCCTCGCAGAGATCGAGCGCGAGGCCATGCCGATCGTGCTTCACCACTTCGACCTCGACGAGGCCACGACGTTCCTCGCCGACCAGGGCCTGCGCGGGCTGGAGCGCGACCTGGTGCTCGCACTGTTGAAGGTCACCGGCGGCAACCCGCTCTTCCTGCGGCGCATCGCCGCGCTGGGGGCGCCCGACCCGCACCGGGCGCTCCCAGCAGGGCTGCGGGTGGCGATCGACCAGGCTCTGGCGACGCTCTCGCCGCAAACCCAGGAGATCCTCAGCGCCAGCGCGGTGCTCGGGCTCACCCCGGCGGTGTCCGAGGCGTCGGCCGTGTCGGGGGCCGACCCCGGGGCGGTGTTCGATGCGATCGCCGAGGCGAGCGGCGCGGGACTCGTCACCTCGTCGCCCTCGGAGGCGCCCGATCGCTTTGCGTTCACCCACGAGCTGGTGCGCTCCGCACTCGAGGACGCCCTGGCGCCGGGCGAGCGGTTCGACGCCCATGCCCGTGCCGCCCGCGTGGTGGCCGGTGCGGACGTGGGCGCTGCCACCCCGGCCGTTGCCCCCGCCGATCGCCTGGCGCGGCGGGCGCACCACGCGTTGGCTGCGGCGCCGCGGTCGACGGCCGACGCGCGGCTGGCCGTCGAGGCCTGCCGGGACGCCGCCCGGTCGATGATGAGCAGCTTCGCCTACGAGCGGGCCGACGGGCTGTTGTCGGCCGCCGTGGGCCTCCACCACCCCGCGACCCTGGGCCACGCACCGGCAGAGCTCCTCGTCCCCTGGGCGCAGGCGGCGCTGCACGGTGGCCGCCTGGGCGAGGCGCGGTCTCGGTTCGATCGGGCCACCTCGGCGGCCGAGAGCGCCCGCGACCCGGTGATGTTCGCGGAGGCCGCCCTGGGGCTCGGCGGTCACTGGCTGAACGAGCACCGCGCCCCCGTGGACCGTGCCCGGGTCCTCGGGCTGCAACGTGCTGCGCTCGCCCGGCTCCCGGCGAACCACGAGGGGTTGCACTGCCGGCTCGTTGCGCGCCTGGCCGCCGAGGACGTGTACGACGGAGGGCCGATCGAGCCGGTCCGGGAGGCGTTGGCCGCCGCCCGGCGCAGCGGGGACCTGGTCGCCCTCGCCGAGGCGCTCTCGCTGTGCCACCACGCCCTGCTGGCACCCGAATTCGCCCGGAGCCGCATCGAGCTGGCGGATGAGCTGGTCCGGGTCGCGGCCGAGGGTGGCCATGGCGTCCTCGGGCTCATGGGCCTGTGCTGGCGGGCCGTCGACCTGATCCTGCTGGGCCACGACCGGGCCACGAGGGCCTTGGAGGACCTCAGGGCCCGGGCCGACGCGCTCGAGTGCCAGAACATCCTCTACATCGTCGACGCGCTCGACGTGATGCTGCTGATCCGGGCCGGGCGGCTGGAGGATGCCGAGGCGGCCGCCGCCAGCAGCTACGACCGCGGCGTCGCGGTGGGGGAGGTCGACGCGATCGGTTACCTGGGCGCGCACACGCTGGCGATCCGCTGGATCCAGGGCCGCGACGCCGAGATCCTCGACGCCGCGGAGGAGGTGGCGGCCTCCAACACGCTGGTCGAGGCGGAGTTCGGCTTCCGCGCCACCGCAGCGGCCATCGCAGCGCGGGCCGGGCATCACGACCGGGCACGGGCCGGGCTCGGTCGGCTGTGCGCGGACGGCCTGGCGGCGCTGCCTCGCTCCAGCACGTGGCTGGCGGGGATGGCGGCGATCGTCGAGGCGGCTGCCGTCGAGGGCGACCTTGCCGTGGTCCGCGAGGCGTACGAGCTGCTGGTCCCCTTCGCCGACTTACCGGTCATGGCGTCGCTGGGGGTCATCTGCCTGGGATCGACCGAGCGCTTCCTCGGGGTGGCCGCCCGGGCGATGGGAGAGACCGATCACGCCGTCGCTCACTTCGAGCGGGCCATCGCCGCAGATCGCCGGCTGGGCAACCGACCGCTGGCCGCCATCGCCGCCGCCGACCTGGCGTCGACGCTCTCCGGGCGGTCGCAGCTCGGCGACGGCGCCCGGTCGGCGGCCCTCTGGGACCGCGCCATCCGCGACGCCGACAGCATGGGCATGACCATCCGGGCGGAGGCATGGCGCCGGGAGTCGTCGGCCGCGCCGGAGCCGGCCGTCCCCGCGGCCGCCGTCGATCCCGTCACCCCCGGGAACGGCAGCGCCGGCGGGTCGGGCCAGGAGCAGCACGGGTCCATGAGGCGGCACGGGCGTGGCTGGCTGGTGGAGGTCGGCGACCGGCGGGCTGTCGTTCCCGACCTGGTGGGCATGGCCTACCTGGCCGAGCTGGTGGCTCACCCCGCCCAACCGATCTCGGCGTTGACCCTCGCGGGCGGCGCCAGCACCGGGCAACCCCGGCACGAGATCATCGATCGGCAGGCGCGGGACGCGTATGCGGTCCGGGCGCGCGAGCTGGCGGCCGACCTCGCCGAGGCCGAGGCCGACAACGACCTGGGGCGCGCGGATCGGATCCGCGTCGAGCTGGACGCGGTGGTGGCGCAGATCGAGGAAGCTGCCGGCCTGGGGGGCCGCCCCCGGGCGTTCGCCGACGAGCACGAGCGCGCGAGGACGTCGGTCCGCAAGGCGATCAAGCGCGCGATCGACGAGATCAGGGGCGCCGACCCGGTTGTCGGCGGGATCCTCGACGCCGCGGTAGAGACCGGCTCGCTGTGCATCTACACGCCCGCGTCGTCGCTCCACAACGTGCGATGGACGGTGCGCGCCTCGGCGGACGCGGCCCCGGACGGGTGATCCCCGGCCGTCTCGCTGCGTTGCATGACTATGCACTGAGCCGTATGCTCGGTCGATGACCTCGGTCGGCGTCGTCGGCGCCTCCGGCTATACCGGAGCGGAGCTGCTGCGGCTTTGCAGCCAGCACCCGCAGCTCGACGTGCGCGTCGCCACCGCCGACTCACAGGCCGGCGCCCGCGTGGCCGATCTGTACCCCAGCCTGGGGGCGGCGTATCCCACCCTGACCTTCGACAAACTCGACGCGGAGGCGTGCGACGGCCTCGACCTCGTCTTCCTCGGACTGCCGCACGGCGCCTCCCAGGACCTCGTGCCCGAGCTCGCCGGACGCGTGGACCGGATCGTCGACCTGGCCGCGGACTTCCGGCTGGACGACCCCGGGCTGTACCCCACGTGGTACGGCGCCGAGCACACGCAGCCGGACCTGCTCGGAAGCTTCGCCTACGGCCTGCCGGAGCTGTTCCGCGCGGAGATCGCCCAGGCGACCAAGGTCGCCGCCCCCGGCTGCTACGTCACGGCGGCGGTCCTGGCGCTGGCACCGCTGGTGCGGGCCGGCCTGGTCGCGCCGACCGGGATCGTCGTCGACGCCGCCAGCGGCGTCTCGGGCGCCGGCCGGTCCCCCAAGCCGACCTCGTCGTTCTGCGCGGTCGACGAGGATTTCACCGCCTACGGCCTGCTGTCCCACCGGCACACGCCCGAGATCGAGCAGGGCCTGAGTCGCATCGCGCCGGGGACCGGGGCACAGGTCCTGTTCACGCCCCACCTCGTGCCGATGAACCGGGGGATCCTCGCCACGTGCTACGCCCGCCCGACGGACCCGGGCACCAGCACCGCCGACGTCATGGACGCGGTGCGGGCCGCCTGGCGCGGCGAGCCGTTCGTCGTGGTGACCGACGGCTCGCCGTCGACCAAGGCGACGCTGGGGTCGAACGCCGTCCACGTCACGGCCCTGGGCGACCCCCGGACGGGCTGGGTGGTCGCGATCGCCGCCCTGGACAACCTGGTCAAGGGCGCCTCGGGCCAGGCCATCCAGAGCGCCAACCTCATGCTCGACATCCCCGAGACCACGGGCCTCCCGAGGGTCGGCCTGTACCCGTGAGCGTCGTCGCAGCCGAAGGGTTCACGGCCGCCGGCGTGGCGTGCGGCATCAAGTCGTCCGGCGCGCTCGACCTGTCGCTGGTAGCCGCCGCCGGCAACGCCGCGGTCGCCGCCGCGGGCGTCTTCACCCAGAACCTGGTGGCGGCCGCCCCGGTGGTGGTGAGCCGAAGGCACCTGGCCGCGACGGGGGGACGGGCCGCGGCCGTGGTGCTGTCGAGCGGCAATGCCAATGCCGCCACTGGGGAGCGGGGCGAGGCCGACGCCGACACCATGTGCACGCTGGTGGCGAACGGCTTGGCCTGCCCGCGCGAGGCGGTGCTGGTCTGCTCCACCGGGCTCATCGGCTTCCCGCTGCCGATGGACGCCATTGCGGCCGGCGTGCCGGGCCTGATCGCGGGGCGGAGCGGCGAGCCGGCCCGGGGGATCGCCGCCGCCGAGGCGATCATGACCACCGACACTCGGCGAAAGGAGACTGTGGTCCGGGGCGACGGCTTCGTGGTGGGCGGCATGGCCAAGGGCGCCGCCATGTTGGCGCCCAACATGGCCACGATGCTGGCGGTGCTGACCACGGACGCCGCCGTCGATCCGCCGTCCCTCGATCGGGCGCTCCGGGCCGGCGTGGCCGACAGCTTCAACGCCGTCACCATCGACGGCTGCACGTCCACGAACGACACCGTCCTCATCCTGGCCAGTGGCCGATCGGGCCCGCCCGACGCTGGGGCGTTCGCAGCCGCCGTGGCGGCCGCCTGCGAGGACCTGGCGAGCCAGATGGTCGGCGACGCCGAGGGCCATACGAAGGTGGTTCGGGTGCGCATCACGGGCGCCGCCTCCGACGAGGAGGCCCGCCGGGCGGCCCGCAGGGTGGCGGAGAGCCAGCTGGCCAAGTGCTCGTGGTTCGGCGGCGACCCCTACTGGGGACGGGTGGCGAGCGACCTTGGCACCGCCGGCGTCAAGCTCGACCTGGGCGACCTGTCCATCGCGTACGGCGACACTGTGGTGAGCCGGGGATGTGTCGGTATCGACCACGACGCCGCCGCCGTGGCCGAGCACATGGCCGGCGAGTACCTCGAGATCAACTGCGACCTGGGGATCGGCGACGGACGGGCCCGGGTGCTCACCAACGACCTCGCGCCCGGCTACATCGACGAGAACATGAGAACCTCGTGAGCCTGCACCCCCAACATGACCTCGCCCTGCTGGCGCCGGAGCCGGTTGCCTCAGGGAGCCCGTCCCGTGCCAACGACGCGGGGGAGCGGGCGGCGGTCCTGCTCGAGGCGCTGCCCTACATCCAGCGGTTCCGTGGCGCGGTGGTGGTCGTGAAGTACGGCGGGGCCGCAATGGTGGATCCCGAGCTGGGGCGGGCCCTGGCCGACGACGTCGTGCTCCTGCGGGCAGTGGGCCTCCGGCCGGTGGTGGTGCACGGCGGCGGACCGCAGATCAGCGAGCTGATGTCGCGCCTCGGCAAGGAGCCGGAGTTCCGGGACGGCCTGCGGGTCACCGACGCCGAGACGGTGGACATCGCCCGCATGGTGCTGGTGGGCAAGGTCAACCGCGACATCGTGTCGGCCGTCAACGTCCACGGTCCCCTGGCCGTGGGGCTGTCGGGCGAGGACGCCGGCCTGCTCCTGGCCGGTGCCCGCAACCCCGAGCTCGGCTACGTGGGTGACGTGCGCTCGGTCAACCCGGCGATCCTCCGGCGGCTCCTGGCCGAAGACCTGATCCCGGTGGTCTCGACCATCGGATCCGACCCCACCGGGCAGGCGTACAACATCAACGCCGACACCGTGGCGGGTGCGCTCGCGGAGGCGCTGGGGGCGGAGAAGGTCATGTTCCTGACCGATGTCGCCGGCCTGCTCGCGGACGTCGACGAGCCCGGCTCGCTCGTCAGCCGCGCCACCGCCGACGAGCTCGAGCCGGCCGTCGCCGGTGGCCGACTGACCGGGGGGATGATCCCCAAGGTCGCCGCCGCGATTCACGCGGTCCGCAACGGCGTGAGGTCGGCCCACCTGCTGGACGGACGCGTGCCGCACGTCCTCCTGCTCGAGCTGTTCAGCGATGCCGGCGTCGGCACGATGATCACGGCCGGGGATGCGGGGGGCGACCGGCGTGCCGGGGGCGACGGCGATGCCGGAGGTCCGACGCCGTGACCGGTCCGCTCATGCCCACGTATCCGCCCCCGCCGCTCACCTTCGTGCGGGGCGAGGGCTCGTACCTGTTCGACGGCGATGGCCGGCGCTACCTGGACTGCCTGTCGGGCCTGGCGGTGACGTCGTTGGGCCACGCGCACCCCGCCGTTGCCCAGGCGCTGCACGACCAGGCGTCGACGCTGCTGCACGTGTCCAACCTCTTCGGTACCGAGCCCGGCCCGGAGCTGGCCCGCAGGCTCGACCGGCTCGTGGGCGACGGCGAGCCCGCCGGCGGCCAGGTGTTCTTCTGCAACTCGGGCGCCGAGGCCAACGAGTGCGCCATCAAGCTGGCGCGGCGCCACGGCAGAGGACGAGCGAACGCGAGGCCCGGCCCGAGCGGCCGTCGGAGCGGGACACACACGCCGAAGCCCGAGCGGCCCGGCACCGATGGCGCCAAGAGCGGGGGACATGTCCGTGGGCGCCACGTGGTGGTCTCGGCCTACGGCAGCTTCCACGGCCGGACTCTGGCCACCCTCCACGCGACCGGGCAGCCCACCAAGCACGAGCCCTTCCAGCCGCTCCCCGACGGCTTTTGCCACGTCGCCTGGGACGACCTCGACGCCCTGGCCGCGGCCCTCGCCCCCGGCGTGGCCGCGGTCCTGCTGGAGCCGGTGCAGGGCGAGGGCGGGGTGATCCCCGCGGGCGCCGGCTACCTCCAGGGCGTGCGGCGCCTGTGCGACGAGCGGGGCGCGCTGCTCATGGTCGACGAGGTGCAGACCGGCCTGGGGCGGACCGGCCGATGGTTCGGGTTCCAGCACGCCGGCGTGCGTCCCGACGTGGTCACCATGGCCAAGGCCCTGGGCAACGGCGTGCCCATCGGCGCTTGCTGGGCCCGCGCAGACGTGGCGTCGGTGTTCGAGCCGGGGGACCATGCCACCACGTTCGGCGGCCAGCCGTTGGCGACGGCCGCGGCGCGTGCCGTCCTGGCCGTCATGGAGCGCGAGGACGTGCCGCAACGTGCGGCGCGGGCCGGCGGCCGCTTCCGGGAGCGGTTGGAGGCCCTGCCGGCCGTCGCCGAGGTGCGCGGCCTGGGGCTGCTGCTCGCCGTCGAGCTCTCCGACCGGGACGCCCGCGACGTGAACGCGGCGCTGCTCGAGGCGGGCCTGGTCGCGAACGCCGTCACGCCCACGGCGCTCCGCCTGGCCCCGTCGCTGCTGATCAGCGACGACGAGATCGACGAAGCCACCACGATCATCGAGAAGGTGCTCCAATGACGATCCCGGCGATGTCCGTGCGCCACGTGCTCGAGCTCGACGACCTGTCCCCGGACGAGCTGCGCGAGGTTCTGCGGCGGTCGACCACGCCCACCGCCCACCGGCCCCTGGTCGGCAGGACCGTGGGCCTGTACTTCGAGAAGCCGTCGCTGCGCACGAGGCACTCCTGCGAGGCGGCCATCGTCCAGCTGGGCGGCCATCCGGTCACGTTCCGCCGCGACGAGGTCGGCAGCGGCGACCGGGAGCCGATCGCCGACATCGCCCGCGTGCTGTCCGGATACCACGCGGCGCTGGGTGCCCGGGTCTTCGACCACGGCCTCCTCGATGAACTTGCGGGCGCCGCGACGATCCCGGTCGTCAACCTGCTGTCCGACCGGGGACATCCGTGCCAGGCGCTCGCCGACCTGCTGACGATGAACCAGACGCTGGGCGACCTGGCCGGCGCCACGGTCGCCTGGGTCGGCGACTTCAACAACGTCGCTCGGTCGCTGGCCATCGGCGGCACCATGCTGGGCATGAAGGTGCAGCTCGCCTGCCCGCCCGGCTACGGGCCGGGCGACGACGACCTGGACCGCCTCCGGGCCCTCGGCGGGGTGCCGGTCGTGACCAACAGGCCGGAGGAGGCGGCGGCGGGCGCCGCGGCCGTGCACACCGACGTGTGGGCGTCGATGGGCCAGGAGGACGAGGCCGAGGCGCGGTCCCGCGCCTTCGAGGGTTTCACGGTGGACGACCGGCTCATGGCCGCAGCCGCGCCCGGGGCGATCTTCATGCACTGCATGCCGGCGCACCGCGGCGAGGAGGCGGCCGCGTCGGTGGTCGATGGTCCCCAGAGCCGCATGATCCTCCAGGCGCACAACCGCCTCCACAGCATGCGCGGCCTGCTCAGCTGGGTGCTGGAGCAGTCGGGGTCATGACCGTCGACCGGGTGCCCGGCCGCGCTCTCGCCAAGCCCCAGCGCCAGCATCGGGTGTTGCGTCTGCTGTCCGACCACGACGTCACCAGCCAGTCGCAGCTCGTGGAGCTGCTGGCGGCCGAGGGTGTGGCGGCCACGCAGGCCACCGTGTCGCGCGACCTCGACGACCTCGGTGCCATCAAGGTGCGGGGCCGGGGCGGAGAGACCGTTTACGCGATCCCCGAGCTGCCGACCGAGCAGAGGGCCCCGGAGGATCACCTCCGCCGCGTGTTCAGCGAGTGGGTGGTGGAGGTGGCGCACTCGGCCAACCTGGTGGTGCTGCGGACGCCGCCCGGATCCGCCCACGTGGTGGGCTCGGCCCTGGACCGGTCGGGTCTGTCGGGGGTCCTCGGCACGGTGGCGGGCGACGACACGCTGATCGTGGTGGTCGGCGAGGACACGACCGGCGCGGCGATGGCCCGCCGGCTGGCCGAGATGGCCGGCGTGTAGAGCTCACGAGAGAAGGAACGACGATGCCCAAGCGAGTGGTCCTCGCGTACAGCGGCGGCCTCGACACCTCGGTGGCCGTGCGATGGATGACCGACAACCAGGGCGTGGACGTCATCGCCCTGGCGGTCGACGTCGGCCAGTCCTCGGACGATTGGGACATCGTGCGCGAGCGCGCCCTGGCCGCCGGTGCCGTCGACGCCATCGTCGTGGACGCGCGGGACGAGTTCGCGCGCGAGTACTGCGTCCCGGTGCTCAAGGCCAATGGCCTGTACGAGGGCCGCTACCCGCTGGTCTCGGCGCTGTCGCGTCCCGTCATCGTGAAGCACCTGGTGGACGCCGCCCGCGAGCACGGCGCCGACGCCGTGGCCCACGGCTGCACCGGGAAGGGCAACGACCAGGTCCGTTTCGAGGTGTCGACCCGGGCACTGGCGCCCGACCTCGAAGTGGTGGCGCCGGTCCGTTCGTGGGGCATGACCAGGCAGGACTGCATCCTCTACGCCTACGACCACGCCATTCCCATCACGGCCACCAAGGAGAAGCTGTATTCGATCGACGACAACCTGTGGGGGCGGGCGATCGAGTGCGGCGAGATGGAGGACCCCTGGTCCCGGCCGCCGCCGGGCGCGTGGCTGCTCACCAAGGCGACCGCAACCGAGCCGACCGATGTCGTGGTCGGGTTCGAGGAGGGCGTCCCGGTGTCGCTCGACGGGGTGCCGCTCGGTCCGGCCGACCTGATCCAGCAGCTCGGCCAGGTCGTCGGATCCTACGGCTGGGGACGCATCGACATGGTCGAGAACCGGCGCGTCGGCATCAAGAGCCGCGAGACGTACGAGTGCCCCGGCAGCCTGGCGATCATGCTGGCGCACGCCGACCTCGAGTCGATCTGCCTGGAGCGCGACCTGCAGCGCGAGAAGACCCGGCTCGAGAGCCGCTACGCCGAGCTGGTCTACGACGGCCTGTGGTTCAGCCCGCTCCGGCAGGCGCTCGACGCCTTCGTCGACGAGAGCCAGCGCCACGTGTCGGGCGAGGTGCGGCTGCACCTGGAACCGGGCTCGGTGCGGGTGACGGGCCGGCGCAGCCCCCACAGCCTGTACAGCTACAGCCTCGCCACCTACGACGACGCCGACAGCTTCCGGCACGCCGACAGCGAGGGCTTCGTGCGCCTGTGGGGCCTCGGCATCGAGACGTGGTCGTCCATCCAGGGCCCGGGTGCCGAGGCATGATGCGGGGGTGACCGAGCCGAGCGAGCGAACCATGAACACAGTGCATTCGCCGCGAAGCGGCGATTCCCTCATGGGCGCACCCCGAAGGGGTCGCCCATGACTGAGCGGGGCGAGCGATCCATGAGCACGCTCTGGCAGGGACGCTTCGCCGAGGGTCCGGCCGACGAGCTCCTGTCCTTCACGGTCAGCCTGCCCTTCGATCGGCGCTTGGCTGCGGACGACCTGGACGGGAGCCGGGCCCACGTCAAGGGGCTCACCCGCGCCGGGATCCTGAGCGATGACGAGGCCGACCTCGTGCGGACCGCCCTCGACCGCGTCGGCGACGAGCTCAGGAAGGGCACGTTCGCGTTCGAGCCCGGCGACGAGGACATCCACACCGCGATCGAACGGCGGGTGACCGAGCTGGCGGGTCCGGCCGGCGCCAAGCTCCACACGGGGCGCAGCCGCAACGACCAGGTGGCCACGGCGCTCCGCCTGTGGTGCAAGCGCGAGCTCAGGGCCGTCGCCGGCGGCGTCGTGGCGCTCCAGCGGGTGCTCCTGGAGCGGGCCCGCGGGGTCGGGCCCGCCTACCTCCCGGGCTACACGCACCTGCAGCGCGCCCAGCCCGTGACGCTGGCCCACCACCTCCTCGCCCACGGCTGGGCGCTGGCGCGCGACGTCGACCGGCTGGCCGACTGTCGCCGCCGGCTCGACGTGTCCCCGCTGGGCGCCGGGGCGCTGGCGGGATCGTCGCTGCCGCTGGATCCCGACTTCACGGCCGAGGAACTGGGCTTCGCCGGCCGCTTCGAGAACAGCCTCGACGCCGTGAGCGACCGTGACTTCGTGGCCGAGGCGCTGTTCGTGCTCAGCCTGGTGGCGGTGCACCTGTCGCGCCTGGGCGAGGAGGTGATCCTGTGGTCGACGGACGAGTTCGGGTTCGTGCGCCTCGACGACGCCTACGCCACGGGATCGTCGATGCTGCCGCAGAAGAAGAACCCCGACATCGCCGAGCTGGCCCGGGGCAAGGCGGGCCGGCTCATCGGCGACCTCGCCGGGCTGCTGGCGACCCTGAAGGGGCTGCCGCTCAGCTACAACCGTGACCTCCAGGAGGACAAGGAGCCGCTGTTCGACGCCGTCGAACAGGTCTCGCTGGCGCTGCCGGCGATGGCGGGGCTCTACGGATCCCTGGCATTCGACCTCGGCCGGATGCAGCGGGCGGCGGACTCGCCCTACGCAGCGGCCACCGACCTGGCCGAGCTGCTCGTGGACCGGGGCGTGCCGTTCAGGGAGGCCCACGCGCTGGTGGGTGCCCTGGTCCGCGACAGCCTCGAGCGTCACGTTCCCCTCGCGGAGTTGGTGGAGACGCATCCCGACCTCGGATCCGAGGCTGCGGCCCTGCTGGAGCCCGGCCGCCCAGTGGCGCGCCGCCGTACGCCGGGCGGTGCCGGGCCCGAGGCGGTCGAGGCGCAGATCGAGCGCTTCGAACGCCGGATCGCCTTCGACGTGGAGCGCCTGGGCCTGGGAGAGTCCCCGGGGTGAGCATGCCCTACCGCCACGAGCTGCGCGTCCGCTACGGCGAGGTCGACATGCAGCGCCACGTGTTCAACGCCCACTACCTGGCGTACGTCGACGACGCCTTCGACACGTGGCTGCGGTCGACCCTCGGTCGCGACTACGAATCCAACTTCGACATGGTGCTCAAGCGGGCGGACTTCACCTGGCACGGGGGCGCCAGCTTCGGCGACGTGCTCGCCATCGACGTCGCCGCCCGGCGCTGGGGCACCACCAGCTTCGACATCGGCTACGAGGGGTCGGTGGGTGAGCAGCCCGTGTTCACCGCGGTGGTGACCTACGTGTCGGTGGCGCCCGGCACCACCGAACCCGCGCCCGTGCCCGAGGCGGTCCGGTCGGCACTGGCGTGAGCATCGTCGAGCGCGACTTCTACCGTCGCGACCCCAGGGAGGTGGCACCGGAGCTGCTCAACAAGCTGCTGGTGCGGCGGGGGACCGCCGGCGACGGTGCCGACGCGGCGGAGCGCGTCGGCCGCATCGTCGAGGTCGAGGCCTACTGCGGTGGCATCGACCCGGGCAGCCACGCGTACCGCGGCCTGACGCCGCGCAACCGCACGATGTTCGGGCCCCCGGGTGGCCTCTACGTGTACTTCACCTACGGCATGCACTGGTGCGCCAACGCGGTGTGCGGCGAGGAGGGCGAGGGCGTGGCGGTGCTGCTGCGTGCACTGGCCCCGGTGGCCGGCCTGGACGCCATGCGGGCGGTCCGGCCCCGGGCCCGGCGCGATCGCGACCTGTGCAGCGGCCCGGCGAAGCTCTGCCAGGCGCTCGGGCTGGGCCGGGCGTTCGACGGGGCCGACCTCGTGACGGGCGACCGCGGCGTCGTCGTGTGCGACGACGGCACACCCCCGCCGGCCGATCCGGTCCAGACCACCCGGATCGGGCTCAGCGCCGGGGCCGAGCACCCCTGGCGCTGGTACGTGCGTGGCGATCCCAACGTGTCCTGGCCACGGGCGCCCCGCGGCGGCATTGCCGAGGCCGCGGGTTCCACGCCTCCCGGCGTCAGCGGGCAGGCTCGACGGTCTGGGCGCTCTGCACGCAGCGCATCGCCTCGATGAACCCGGGCTGCGCGGCGCGCCGCTCCATCTCCGCGGGCGTGAGCTCGACGACGGGCTGCTGGCTCCACCAGACGTTGCCAAGCGGTCGCGCAAGAGTCGCTCCTGCAGCGGCCCCGGTCTTGCACTCGCTCGCGGTCAGGTTGGCGCGCGCGACGGGCCGTGGGGTCGCCGCTGCGGGCTCGCACCCGTGACGGCAGGCGGGGCCACCGCCGCGGCGCCTCAGGCGTCGGTCGGCGAGACGCAGGACGGCATGCGGTTGGCCTTGGCGAACTCGTCGATCCAGCCGGTGATCTGCTGGCCCTGGCCGGGCTTCTCCGACACCAGGAGCCGGGCATCGGGGTCGGTGCGGAGCGCGTCGGCGTAGCTCTCCCGGTCCCCGAGGTAGGTGCGCCAGTCGGCCAGCCACTCGCTGGCCCTCCGGCGCTGGTCGCCGGCCGGCGCCAACGTGGCCAGGTCGTCGAGGTCGTCGAGCATGGCGGCGTAGGCCCCGTTGGCCCGCGCCAGCACGTCCGCCCGCTCCGCGGCCGTGTGCGACGCGCTGGCGACCGGTAGCCGGTCCACGTCCTCCAGCGTGCTGGCGCAGCGCTCCTCGGCCGCCTCGGCGAACGCCGGGTCGTCGAGGCGATCGATCGGGGGCTGGCGGCCAGGCCCGAACGCCAGGTACAGCACGTAGCCCCACATCGACACGAGCGCACACACGACGACGATGACGACCAGCCGGCCCAGGCGCGACGACCGTCCGGCCGGCGCGCCGTCGTCGCTGTGGTCCTCGGTCGGTACCCGCGGGGCCTGGACGGTCACAGCACCAGGCTCGCCGGCTCGGGCCGGTAGCGTCCAGTTCATGAGCGAGCCGAGCGCCACGCTGCTCGACGACCTGGAGGCCCGTGAGCTGGTTCAGGACTCCACCGACCGCGCGCAGCTGGCGGCGCGTCTCGCCACCGGGCCCATCGCCCTGTACTACGGCTGCGATCCCACCGCCGACAGTCTCCACGTCGGCAACCTCATCGGCCTGCTCGTGCTGCGGCGGTTCCAGGACGCCGGCCACCGGCCGGTCGCGCTGGCTGGTGGCGCCACCGGGATGGTCGGCGACCCCAGTGGGCAGTCCGACGAGCGCAACCTGCTCGACGCCGAGACACTCGATGCCAACGTGGCTGCGATCAAGACCCAGATGGCGCGCATCCTCGACTTCGAGACGGGCGGGGCCGTCCTCGTGGACAACCGCGACTGGACGGCGGACGTCACGCTGCTCGACTTCCTGCGGAAAATCGGCAAGCACGTGACGGTCAACCAGATGCTGACGCGGGAGTCCGTCCGGGCCCGCCTCGCCGGCGAACAGGGCATCAGCTACACCGAGTTCAGCTACATGCTGCTGCAGGCCCAGGACTACCTGTGGCTCAACGAGCACCTCGGCGTCGAGCTGCAGATCGGCGGGTCCGACCAGTGGGGGAACATCGTCTCCGGGATCGACCTCATCCGCCGCGTGCGGGGCGAGGCCGTCCACGGTCTGTCGTGGCCGCTGATCACGGCCCCCGACGGATCGAAGATCGGCAAGTCCACCGGCGCCCGGGTCTGGCTCGATCCTGCCCGGACCAGCCCGTATCGCTTCTACCAGCACTGGATGCAGACTGACGACCGGCAGGTCAGGGAATATCTGGCCAAGTTCACGCTGTTGGATGTGTCGAACGTCGACGAGCTGGCGGCCGAGCACGCGAAGGCGCCAGAACGTCGGCGAGGACAGACGCTGCTGGCTCGTGAGGTCACCACGCTGGTGCACGGGGCGGGCGCCGCCCGGGCTGCCGAGCAGGCGTCGGAGATCCTGTTCGGCGGCTCCCCGGTCGAGGCCGACAGCGATGCACTGGCGGCGGTGGCGGCGGAGGTTCCAACCGCACCGCTCGGGTCGGACGAGGACCTGGCGGCCGGGACGGACCTGGTGCCGTTGCTGGTCGACGCAGAGCTCGCCAGCTCCAGGGGCGATGCCCGCCGGGCCCTGGAGCAGGGTGCGGTGTCGGTCAACGGCGAGCGGGCCCAGCCCGGTAGGATGATCGGGAAGGACGACCTCCTCCACGGGCGGTACGTCGTCCTACGGAAGGGCAAGAAATCCTACGCCGTCCTCGTCCGGGAGGACGGCTGAGCAGGGGCGAGAAAACTGTCCGAAACCTGGCCGTCAGGTTGACGGTCTCCAGGTAGGCCGTTAGATTGGTCCTTCGCCCCGGAGCGGCCCCTAGGCTGCCCGCGGCTCACGCAAGGCCGGCACCAACGCTCCGAGCAGGGCGCGTGCCGGGAGCGAATGGGCGCTCCTTGAAAACAGAAGAGAGGACGAGAGAGCGAGTGCGGGCGACCGCTCCGGGACGCTTGTTCCGGCGCGGTCGTGTGAAACGAAACGCACCGTCAATTATCCGGGTGGTGCTTGCACCATCCGATGGTGCCAGTGCTTCGGGCTCGAGGGATTCACTCGGGTGCGAGGCGTCTCTATCGAAGGGTGTCGTCGCCTGGCGACGGCGCTCGAGATTTCGACGGAGAGTTTGATCCTGGCTCAGGACGAACGCTGGCGGCGTGCTTAACACATGCAAGTCGAACGAGATCCAACCAGTGGCAACACTGGGGAAGATCTAGTGGCGAACGGGTGAGTAACACGTGAGGAACCTGCCCCGAAGTCTGGGATAAGCCCTCGAAAGGGGGTCTAATACCGGATGTCCTCATCAGGTCGCATGGCCTGATGAGTAAAGGTCCGCTGCTTCGGGAGGGCCTCGCGGCCTATCAGCTTGTTGGTGAGGTAGCGGCTCACCAAGGCGACGACGGGTAGCTGGTCTGAGAGGACGATCAGCCACACTGGGACTGAGACACGGCCCAGACTCCTACGGGAGGCAGCAGTGGGGAATCTTGCGCAATGGGCGAAAGCCTGACGCAGCAACGCCGCGTGCGGGATGACGGCCT
>JBKOUY010000146.1:0-40572 GCA_046723645.1 Actinomycetota bacterium
GGCGGGGACGCCCGGCGGCAGCCCGGGCGCCGCGGGCACGCCGGGCCGCAGTCGCCGACCGGCCGCCGGAGGCGCCGGAACCGGCGAGGCGCGGACACCCGGCCGGGCGTCGACGATCTCGAACCCCGAGCCCTCACTGAACGTCAGTTCGTCCGCCAGGTCCAGGCTCACCATCTCGGCGTCGAGCAGGTGGTAGCCGTCGGCGCGCACGCCCGTGACCCGCAGGGACAGCGTGAGCTTGGCCGGGGCGAGGACGACGCTCAGTCCGTGGTCTTCTGTTTGCCCAGCCACACGCTGATAGCGAGGAGGACCGCCGCGTAGAAGATCCCGGTCGCCAGGCTCTGCAGGTTGCCGAACAGCCGGTCACCGAAGTCCGCGCCGAGGTCGTCCTGCGTGAGCGTGTAGATGAACCAGAGCCCGTAGAGGCCGAGGACGACCCAGGCGGCGATGAAGACCAGCTTGGGCAGGTCGAGCGGCGTGCGGCTCGGCGACACATGGCCGGAGTAGTGCTGGGCGTAGCCCGACGGCTGGTACTGGTAGCCGGGCGGCGCGCCCGGCGGCGGTGGGCTGCCGGGTTGCGGCGGACGCGGCGGCACCTGGCCACGTGCGTCCGGCGGAGTCTGGTCGCTCATGCCGTCACCTTGTCACACCGTGTCGGCGAGCCGGGCCCAGTCGTCCAGGCCCAACTCCTCCGCCCGGGCCTCGGGGCGCACGCCCGCCCGCTCGAACGCGGACGGTTCGACGAGCGACGCGAGCGAGCGCCGCAGCATCTTGCGGCGCTGGCCGAACCCGGCCTCGACCAGGCGGAACAGGCGCTCGGGATCGGCGTCGACCGGCGGGTGGGCCAGCCGTCGGAGGCGCACCAGCGCCGATTCCACCCGGGGCTGAGGGACGAACACGGTGGGCGGCACCCGGCCCACCACGTCGGCATCGGCCCAGTACGCGACCTTGACCGAGGGTATGCCGTAGGCCTTGCTCCCCGGGCGCGCCGCCAGGCGCTCGGCCACCTCCCTCTGGACCAGCACCAGCATCCGATCGATCTCCGGCACGTAGGCCAGGAGGTCCAGCACCAGGGGCGTGGCCACGTTGTAGGGCAGGTTGGCCACCAACGCCCACCGATCTCCTCTCGCACCTGCGGGGTCACCGCCGAGCACGCGGTCCCAGTCGAGGCTCATGGCGTCGCCCTCGACGACGCGCACCCCGAGGGGCTCGACCACCGACCGCAGGACGGGCACGAGGTGGCGATCGACCTCGACCGCTGTCACGTCCGCCCCGGTCTCCGCCAGCGCGACGGTCAGCGAACCCAGGCCCGCACCGATCTCGACCACCCGGTCGCCCGGCCCGACGCCGGCCAGGTTCGCGATGCGCCGCACGGTGTTGGGATCGGCGACGAAGTTCTGCCCCAGGGCCCGGCGCGGCGACAACCCGTGTTCGGCGAGCAGCTCGCGCACCTGCCGGCGGGTCAGGGTCACCCGGCCGAGACTACGAACTTGCGGTGGTTACGGCCCCCATGGGGGCGCTAACCGCCGCAAGTTTGGGTGTACGGCGGCTACCGCAGCCCGTACACCCGCTCCGCGTTGTCCCAGGTCGCCTCGGCCACCGCCTCAACCGGCACGCCTTTGACGTCCGCGACCGCGGCGCCGACCAGCGGCACCAGGGCCGGGCGGTTGGGTCGGCCGCGATGCGGCACGGGTGCCAGGTAGGGGCTGTCGGTCTCGACGAGCAGACGCTCGAGCGGACACATGACTGCCGCCGCCCGCACGTCGTCGGCCGACCGGAAGGTGACGATGCCCGAGAACGACACGTACCCGCCCCGCTCGAGGCATGCCCGGGCCTCGTCGGGCCCACCGGTGAAGCAGTGGAACACGGTCCGCCGGGGCACGCCCTCGGAGTCGAGGACGGCGAACGTGTCGTCCCAGGCCTCGCGGGTGTGGATCACGAGTGCCAGGTCGCGCTCGTGCGCCAGGGCGATCTGGGCGGCGAACATCGCCCGCTGCACGGGCCGGGGCGAGTGGTCGTAGTGGTAATCCAGGCCGCACTCGCCCACCGCCACGACGCCATCTCTGCCGAGCAGGTCGACGACCCCGTCGAGCCCGTGGCGCGCCTCATGGGGATGCAGGCCAACGGTGGCCCAGACCACGCCAGGGTGGCGCGCCGCCGCATCCACGGCCTCGGCCGAGCGCAGGGCGTCGGTCCCCACGGTCACGAGGCGCTCGACGCCGGCGTCCAGCGCCTCCGTCACCATGGCGTCGACCTCAGTGGCGTCGACCTGCTCGTCGACGTCCCAGCCCAGGTGGCAGTGGTCGTCGGTCCAGCGGATCGACACCCTAGGCTCCGGGGCAGCTAGTCCGCCGGCAGGCGCGGGAACAGCGGCGGGCCCTTGGCCACCGGGAGGCCGCCGGGATAGCCACCCCACTCCGCGGCCTTGGGCAGGCGCTGGTCGACGACGGATCCCGCCAAGCCGATGCGCCGCCACGCCTCCTGCACCGTGGTCGGGATCGCGGGGCTCGCGAGCACCGAGACGATCCGCAGGGCCTCGAGCGCATCGCCCAGCACCGCAGCGACCTCCGGACCGGGGTCCATCTTCCAGGGCTCGTTGGCCTCGAGGTAGCTGTTGGTCTCGCGGATCAGGCGCCACGTGGCCTCGAGCGCGACGGACGGCTGGACGTCGGCCCACGCCTGGGCCGCCGACGCGTAGACGTCGGCAGCGATCGGCGCCAGTGGGCTGTCGCCCCGGGGGGCCGGCCCGATGCCATCGCACTTGCGGCCGACGACCGTCGCCACGCGCGACAGCAGGTTGCCGAAGTTGTTGGCCAGGTCGGCGTTGTACCGCTCGACCATGCGCTCGTAACTGAAGTCGCCGTCGGGCCCGAACGCGGTGTCGCGGAGGAAGTGGTAGCGGAAGCCGTCGACACCGAAGTCGTCGACGAGGTCGGCCGGGGCGATCTGGTTGAGGCTGGTCTTGCTCATCTTCTCGCCGCCGACCAGCAGGAAGCCGTGGACGTTGATGTCGACCGGCGGATCGACGTCCGCCGCCATCAGCATCGCCGGCCAGTACACGCAGTGGAACCGCAGGATGTCCTTGCCGATCAGGTGGTGCACCGCCGGCCACCACCTCGCGAACCGCTCGTCGTCCTGCCCGTAGCCGACGGCGGTGACGTAGTTGATGAGCGCGTCGTACCAGACGTAGGTGACATGCGCGGGGTCCCACGGCAGCGGCACCCCCCAGGAGATGGACGTGCGGCTGATGGAGAAGTCCTCGAGCCCACCCCGGATGAACCCCAGCGCCTCGTTGCGCTTGCTCTCGGGGCGCACGAAATCGGGATGCGCCGCGTACCACTCGAGCAACGGCTGCTCGAACCGGGACAGCTTGAAGAAGTAGTTCTCCTCCTTCACCTGCTCCACGGGCCGGTGGTGGATGGGGCACAGCCCGTCGATCAGGTCGTCGGGCGTGTAGTACGCCTCGCACGAGACGCAGTACAGGCCCTCGTAGGTACCGAGCTCGATGTGGCCATTGTCGTAGACGCGCTGCAGGAACGCCTGCACCGCCGTGTGGTGACGGGGCTCGGTCGTACGGATGAAGTCGTCGTTGGAGATGTCCAGCTGCTTCCAGGCGTCGCGGAAGCGCTCGGACGTGCGGTCGGCCATCTCCTTGGGGCTGATGCCGTTGGCCTCGGCCGCCCGCTGGATCTTGAGCCCGTGCTCGTCGGTGCCCGTGAGGAAGAACGTGTCGTCACCCAGCAGGCGGTGCCAGCGCGCCACGCCATCGGCGATGACCGTGGTGTAGGCATGGCCGATGTGGGGAGCGTCGTTGACGTAGTAGATGGGCGTCGTCACGTAGTAGCGCACTATCCGCCGAGGCTACTGGGCAGTGGTGCATGACCCGACCGTGATATCCCCCCGGTGCGGCGGGTTGGCTAGGGTGGCTCGGCCGCCGCCGTAGGTCGTTGCGGCCAGCTTCGACCCAGAGGCGCCCGCTGGGATGTTGTTGGAGGACAGACACTGAGCCCTGCTCGACCGCCGTCGCCGCGACGCAGGCCTGACCGAGCCAACCGAAACCGAGACGGCCGCAAGGCTCGCCCCGCCGACCAGCTCGGCGGCGACCAGCGGCCGGCGCGGGGGCCCGGTCACGCCCGTGGGTCCGGCGACTGGGAGTCGGAGCACTGGTCGGAGTGGCCGCCACAGCGGGATGCGGACGCGCCACCGCGTGAGCCGCGCGAGCACGACCTCCCGAGGATCACGACCGTCCACCCCGCCCCGGACACCTCGGCCCGTCCGTGGGAGGAGGCCGCTGCGGCCGCGGCCGCCACCCGCGGAGCGGCACAGCGCCGTCCGCCGGCCGACCCCTCGACCATCTCGCCCCGGGCCTGGCGGGAGGAGGCCGCGCGCCGGGCGGCCGGGCGGACTCCGGCCCCCCAGCCACCCCCCGCCGGGCGGGAGACGCCGGCCTCGGCCCCGCGCCGGTCATGGGACGACCCCGGACCCGGCTCTCGTGGCTGGCGCGATCCACGGCCCGGCAGGCGCCGCGAACCCGCGGAATGGGGCGAATCCACCACTGCCCAGCCCACCGTCGCGCCGCCCGCCGCCCAGCCACCCGGCGACTGGGACGGCGGGCATTTCCGGGCCCCGCAGGCCCTCGCCGGCGACCAGACGATCGGGTCGCCCACTGCCCCGTCCGTCTGGGACGAGCCCCCGCTCGGCCCGGCGGAGGACTGGGCCGGCGATGGCGACGACCGCGCCGCACACCTGCGCGTGGCACCGGTCGAGGCGCCCCCCGAGCGTGCGCCCGGTGTCGGGGCGCGCCAGCGAGCGCGCGGCGCCGCGCCCCGGCGAAGCCAGCGCCCGGCGACCCGCACCGCCGATCTTGGACCCCGGCTCCCCTACGTCCCCGGCTTCGACGGGCTCCGGGCGGTGGCGCTGCTGGCGATCCTTGCCTTCCATCAGGGTTACGGCGTGGCCAGGGGCGGCTTCCTCGGCATCTCCAGCTTCTTCACCCTGTCCGGCTTCCTGGTCGGGACACTGCTGCTGGCCGAGTGGTCGCGGGACGGCCGGGTGTCGCTGGCGCGGTTCTGGGAGCGCCGGGCGCGCCGCCTGATCCCGGGCCTCGTGCTCGTGCTCGGCGCGGTCGTCGTGCTCCAGGCGACCATGCGGGTCGGCGCCGGCCCCGGGTTCCGGGGCGACGTGGTGGCCGCCGCCGGCCAGGTCCTCAACTGGCGGTTCGCGTTCGGGGGGGACGGCTTCGCCAGCGTTCTCACCGACCCGTCCCCCGTGCAGCACCTCTGGTCGGTGTCGATGGCCGCACAGGTGTTCCTCATCCTGCCGCTGGCGTTCGTCGGGATCATGCGGGTGGTTGGCACCCGGTGGCGGCTGGCCGGGGCGCTGTTCGGCCTGGCGGCCGCCGGATCGTTCCTGGCCGCAGGTATGACCGCCGAGCGCTCCGGCAACGACGGGATCGCCTACTACAGCACTCTCACGCGGATCGGCGAGGTGCTGGTGGGCGTCGTCCTCGCCTACGCCGTGCTGAGCCCCGCTTTCCGCCGGCTCATGGACACGCCTCGCGGCACGACCGTCCTGCGCTACGGCCCGCTCGTGGCGCTCGCGTGGCTGGCCACGCTTTGGACCTCGACCAGCCTGTATGCGTCCAACCTCTTCCCCGGGGTGATCGCGGTCAATGCCCTGCTCACGGCCCTGGTCGTGCTCGGGGTCACCGTCCCGGGCCCCGCGGCAAGCGCGCTCGGCTGGCGGCCGGTGCGCACCATCGGCATGGTCAGCTACGCCGCCTACCTGGTCCACTGGCCGATCTTCCTGTTGCTCGACGAGGAGCGCACCGGCCTCGACTCGAACCTGCTGTTCCTGGCCCGCCTGGCGGCCACCCTGGCGGTGGCGGCGGCGGTGACGTGGGCCTTCGAGCGCCCGATCCGCTATCGCCTGGTGGTCCCCCGTCGCCAGCTCGGAGTGGCCCTGGGTAGCAGCCTGGCCGTGGTTGCCGCCGTCGGGCTGATCCTGCCCGAACAGCCGCCGCGCGGCGTGACCCTGAGCGTCGACGACGGCAACGCGCCTGGCGACCTCGACGCCGTCACGCCGGCCGCGGGCGGCGACGAGGTCGTGCGCATCGCACTGGTCGGCGACGGGCTGGCGGGCTCGATGACGTCGGGCCTGGAGACCTGGAACGCCGACGAGGCCGACCAGCAGGTGCGCGTCGACACGCACGTGGCGCCCGGCTGCCCGATCAGCACCCCCGGCCCGGTGCGGCTGGCCGGGGAGACCATCGGCGACGACATCGCCTGCGTGGGATTCGGGCCCCGGCTGCCCAAGCTCCTCGACGCGTCCGGCGCCGATGCCATCGTCGTGGTCGGCGGCCTGGCCGACCTCGGCGAGCGCGAGATCGACAGGGAGTGGCGCCACATCGGAGACCCGGTGTTCGACGACTGGCTCGGCGATCGCTACGACGACCTCGCCGACAGGCTGGCGGCGCAGGACGTGCCGGTGCTGTGGGCCACGTATCCGAACGTCCGGTTGGCCCCCGGCAACGACGGCGACGGGGACTGGACGACCGTGGCCGACAACGATCCCCTGCGGGTCGAGCGGCTCAACGAGATCATCCACGACACGGTGGCGGGCCGCGACGACTTCAGCGTGATCGACCTCGACGCATGGACCCAGGACCTGCCCGCCGGTGGGGCCTTCAACCCGGAATACCGGCTCGAGGGCCGCGACTTCACCGCGGCGGGCGCGGACGCCGCGGCCCGCTGGCTCGTCCCCAAGGTCCTGGAGGCCACCGGCACCGAGCCGCCCGCAGACGACGGCGGCAACTCAGGCGGCGACGCGACCACCAGCACCACCGCCGGCTAGCGCCCACGCCCCGGGGGCGAGCGGCAGCATCTGTGAGGCAATGACGAACGCCGGCGGACGGGCCGGTCGCGCGGCCGGATGACATGCTGGCCCGCACATGGCCACCTTCATCCTCCGCCTTGACGACCCCGGTGCCGCCCCCGACGCCCCGCGCCTCGCGGTCAAAGACCTGCTCGACGTCGCCGGGACGCCCACGACCGCCGGTTGCGCCGTCGTGGCCGCGACCGCCGAGCCGGCGGACACGGATGCCCCCTGCGTCGCCGCGGCCCGCGCCGGCGGGGCTCGGATCGTCGGGAAGGTCAACCTCCACGAGCTGGCGTTCGGCGGCACCGGCATCAATCCCCACTTCGGCACGCCGGTGAACCCGCTCGACCCCACCCGCATCCCCGGCGGCTCGTCCAGTGGGTCCGCCGTCGCCGTGGCCACCGGGGAGGCCGACATCGCGATCGGCACCGACACGGCCGGCTCGGTCCGTACGCCTTCGGCCTGCTGCGGCACCGTCGGCCTGAAGACCACCTGGGGCCGGATCCCCACGACCGGCGTGTGGCCGTTGGCTCCGTCACTGGACACGGTCGGCCCGATGGCCCGAGACGTGGCCGGTGTGGCCTTGGGGATGCAGCTCCTGGAGCCCGGCTTCACCCCCCAGGGAGCCCCGGCGAGCACAGTGGGCCGGATCCGCCTGCCGATCAGCGTCGATCCGGTCGTTGACCGGGCCGTCGACGACCTGCTCGCCGCCTGCGGCCTCGACGTGGTCGAGCTCGTCCTGCCCGGCTGGGCCGCCGCCGTTCATGCGGGCGGCACGGTGCTCTTCGGCGAGGCCTGGCGTGCGGACCAGGACGTGTACGAGGCCGACGCCGACGGCTTGGGGGACGAGACCCGGGGACGCCTCGAGCAGGGCCGGTCGATCCCGGCCGCCGAGCTCGCCGCCGCTCGTGCCCACGCCCGCCGATGGCACCGGGAGCTGGCGGCGGTGTTCGCCGGCGTCGAGCTGCTGGCCCTACCCACTCTGCCGGTCCTCGCGACTCGCCTCGAGGAGCCGCCGCCCGACAGCCGGTCCACCAACGTGCCCGTGAACCTTGCCGGGCTGCCGGCGCTGGCGCTTCCCGCTCCGACCGACGGGCCGCTGCCGGCGAGCGTCCAGCTGGTGGGCCCGCGGGGATGCGAGCCCCTGCTGGTGGCCACCGGGGCCGTGCTGGAGGCGGCGGCGCTCACGCTGTCCTGAGCGCCCGCGGCCCATGACCCACATCTGCGTCCGATCCACCATCGACGCCCCCGCCGACGCGGTCTGGGCGCGGCTGGCGGACATTGCCGACCACGTCCGGTGGATGGCCGATGCCGAGGCCATCCGGTTCACTGGCGAACGCCGCTCCGGCGTCGGGACAACGTTCGAGTGCGACACGCGGATCGGACCGCTGCGCATCACCGACGTCATGGAGGTCACCGAGTGGCGCGAGGGCCGGTCGCTCGGTGTGCGCCATACCGGGATCGTGTCCGGCGCCGGGCGCTTCGTGCTGGGCGGCGGCGGGCGGGCGTCGACCAGGGTCACCTGGGATGAGCGCCTGCGGTTCCCGTGGTGGCTGGGCGGGCCCCTCGCCGGCCTGGTCGCCGCCCCGGTGCTCCGGCGGGTGTGGCGCGGCAACCTCCGGCGGCTGGGCTCGCTGGTGCAGAATCGGGCCGATGGCTGAGGAACCGCGCGCCAGCCGGCCGCACATGCCCGGCTACGGGACCAAGGGACCGGGCCAGGGCACCGGGCTCCTGCCCTGGACGTGGGCCACCGAGCGGCTCACCCGCTCGCACGACTACTGGGTGGCGACCACGCGGCCCGACGGCCGGCCCCACGTCACGCCGGTCTGGGGGGTCTGGTGGGACGACGCCCTGTGGTTCAGCAGCGGGCTCCGGTCCAGCAAGGCCCGCAACCTGGCCGCCGACCCGCGCTGCGCGATCACGACCGACAACGCCCAGGAACCCGTCGTGCTGGAGGGCACCGCCGCCCAGGTCCGCGACGGGGAGGCCATCCGCGGCTTCGCCGAGCGGCTCGGCACCAAGTACGAGACCGACTACGGCGCCGACTTCTTCGACCCGGACGTCAACGGCACCTACCGCGTGACGCCGACCTGGGCGTTCGGGCTGATGGAGAGCGACTTCGAGGGCTCGCCCACCCGCTGGGAGTTCGGCTAGCGCGTCCGCGTGCTCAGGCGACGACCAGGCAGCCGGCGAAGAGGGCCGCCGCGATCGCGCCACACGCCGCGACGGGGAGGGCCTGCGGCGTGCTGCGGCCCAGGCGCGGTCCCCACTCCCAGAGGATCCAGCCGCCCACCGACCCGGCGATCAGACCGCCGATGTGCCCGCCGATGGAGATCCCCGGGATCGCGAACGTGAAGATCAGGTTGACCACGATCAGCGGGCCGATACCGGTGCTGAAGGGGTCGACACCGCGGGACCGCAGGGCGATGAACGTGGCGCCCATGAGCCCGAAGACCGCGCCGGAGGCCCCGAGCGTCAGCGCGTTCGGGTCGAGGATCAACGTCAGGAACGACCCGCCGAGCAGCGACATGAGGTAGAGCGTCGCGAACGCCCAGCGCTTGATCGCCGGCTCCAACAGCTTCCCGAGCTGCCACAGCAGGAACATGTTGAACCCGATGTGCAGCAGGTTGGCGTGCAGGAACCCGGCCGTGATCGGGCGCCACCAGTCGCCCGCCGCCACCGCCGGGCCGTAGAGCGCACCCTCGGCCGTCCAGCGGTGGTCGCCGAACTGGTTCGTCCCCGAGAGCATGTCGGCGATGAAGACCGACACGTTGGCCGCGACCAGCGCCATCGTGACGACGGGCCGGGTGGCCAGCGACCGCAGGGGGATCGTGCGCTGCCGGCCCGAACGGGTGCACTCGGGGCAGTGGAACCCGACTGAGGCCTGATTCATGCACGAGGGACAGATGGGCCGGTCGCAGCGCTGGCAGCGCACGCCGGCGCGGCGGTCGGCGTGTCGATAGCAGGTCTGCACGCTCGAGGACGTGTGCTCCGCTCCTGCCGCCAAAGGCGGCGGGCCGCTCGGGCTGTCGACGTACTCGCTCCCGCTCCCACGGCCCCTCGGGCCGGGCTCGCTCTGCCGCCCTTCGGGGCGCTCGCTCATGTGCTGGAGGCTACCGGCGGGGGGCCTGATCCGGCCGGTCAGGCCGCGGAGGGGTCGGCGGATCCGGCGCCCCTGACGGCCACCTCGGGGACACTCGTGAGGTGGCGGACGCCGATCCGGTCGCGCAGCAGCCACTGCATGCCGAGTCCGACGCCAGCGATGGCAGCGGCGACCGCGAACCCGCCGCGGTAGCTGCTCAGCGACACCGCCACCCCGATGAGCGTCGCTCCGAGCCCGCTCGACAGGTCGAAGAACACCGAGAAGGTGCCGACGGCATGGCTTCGCTCGCTCTCGGGCGCCGCCCCCATGACCGCCGTGAACAGCGATGGGTACAGGAGCGACATGCCGATGCCCAGGGGGATGGCGGCGAGCCAGATCGCGGGCACCGACGCCCAGACCGCCACCAGGCCCACGCCGACCCCGACGCCACACAGTGCGATGGTCGAACCGCGCCGCCAGCCCAGGCGGTCGGGCAGGCGGGCGCCCACAATCCTGACGACCAGGACGAGCCCGGCGTACAGGCCGAACACCGCGCCCACGCTCTCCTGCCCCAGGTCCTCGGCGAACAGCGGGACGAACGACGAGAAGGCGATGAAGGGGATCAGCCCGAGGAACAGGATCACGCCCGGCAGCAGGGCATCCCGCTGCAGGAAGTTGCGGTCGGGCGCCACCGCCGTGGTCCGCCCCCGGGGGATCCACAGGCTGATGATCGCTGCACAGAAGCAACAGGCCGCCAGGGCGATCCACAGCGTGGTGAAGCCGTGGGTGACCAGCGACTCGCCGATCGGCGGGCCGACCGCCAGCCCCCCGTAGAGCGCGACCGAGAAGTACGACGCCGCCTCGCCCCGGCGATGGTCGGGCGCGAGGTCCTGGGCCGCGGTCGCCACGCCCACGAACATGGCCGCCTCGCCGGCGCCGGTGAGGAGTCGGGCGAGCACGAGCATCCACAGCTCGGTGGCGGTGCCGTAGAGCAGGATCGAGATGCCCACCACCGTGGCCCCGGTCACCGCCAGCACGCGCCGCCCCCGGGTGTCCCCGATGCGTCCCGTCCAGGGACGCAACAGCGCCGCCGTCACCGCCAGCGAGCCGACGCCGACGCCCACCTGAACCCCGCCGCCGCCCAGCTCGTCCTCGACGAACCGCGGCACCGTGGGGATGAGCGCCCCGAGGGCGACGAAGTACGCGAACGCCGCCAGCATCACCACCGCGAACTGCGGTGTGAGCAGGCTCTTCTCGTCGTCGTCTAGCGGGGCCGGAGGGACGTCGGCAGGCACAGGAACGTCCAGTTTCCCACCTGCGGTCTCGCGGCCTCCACCCCGTTATCCGCCGGGGACCAGCCAGCGGACCGCCAGCGGCGGCAGCATCAGCACCGCCGAGTCGGGCTGTCCCTGCCACGCAGTGCCGTCGGTATGGGCCTCCGGCTGGACCACGCCGCTGCCGCCCCAGCGTTCCTCGTCGGTGTTGAGCGCGTCCACCCACCGGCCCGGGCGTGGCAGGCCGATCCGATAGCCGTGGCGGGGCACCGGCGTGAGGTTCGCGACGCAGGCCACCACGCCGCCGTCACCCCCGGTGCCCAGGCGCAGGAAGGCGTAGACCGACGTGTCCCGGTCGTTGGCGTCGAGCCAGGCGAAGCCCGCGGGCGTGGTGTCGCCCGCCCACAGTGCCGGGTGCGCGGCCTGGACCGCATTGAGCTCACGGAGCAGGTCGCGCACGCCTCGGTGGAGCGGATCGCCCAGCAGGTACCAGTCGATCTCGCGGTCCTGGCTCCACTCCCGCTCCTGCGCGAACTCTGCGCCCATGAACAGCAGCTGCTTCCCGGGATGCGACCACATCCAGGCGTACAGCGCCCGCAGGTTGGCGAAGCGCTGCCAGGGGTCGCCCGGCATCTTGTTCACCAGGGAGCCCTTGAGGTGCACGACCTCGTCGTGGCTGAGCGGCAGCACGAAGTTCTCGGTCCAGGCGTACGTCAGCCCGAACGTGAGCAGGTCGTGGTGCCACCGCCGGTGCACGGGCTCGTGGCTGAAGTACTCGAGCGTGTCGTGCATCCAGCCCATGTTCCACTTCTGGCTGAATCCCAGGCCGCCCGCATCCACCGGCCGGGACACGCCGCCCCACGCCGTCGACTCCTCGGCCACGGTGACCACGCCGGGGAAGTCGCGATGCACCAGCACGTTCATCTCCTGCAGGAACGAGATCGCCTCGAGGTTCTCGCGCCCGCCGTGGCGGTTGGGCACCCAGTCGCCCTCGCCGCGGGAGTAGTCGAGGTAGAGCATCGAGGCGACCGCGTCGACGCGCAGGCCATCGACGTGCATCTCCTCCAGCCAGTAGCGGGCGCTGGCGACGAGGAAGTTGCGCACCTCGTTGCGGCCGAAGTTGAACACCAGGGTGCCCCAGTCCGGGTGCTCACCCTGGCGGGGGTCGGCATGTTCGTACAGCGCGGTGCCGTCGAAGCGCGCCAGCGCCCACTCGTCGCGAGGAAAGTGGGCCGGCACCCAGTCGATGATCACGCCGATTCCCCGGCGGTGCAGGTGGTCGACCAGGACGCGGAAGCCGTCGGGATCACCGAAGCGGGCGGTCGGCGCGAAGTAGCTCGAGACCTGGTAGCCCCACGATGGGTCGTAGGGATGCTCGGTCGGCGGCAGCAGCTCGACGTGCGTAAAGCCGAGGTCGGCCACGTGGTCGGCCAACCCCCCGGCGAGCTCGCCATAGCCGTGGTAGCGACCGTCGGGGTGCCGGCGCCAGGAGCCCAGGTGCACCTCGTAGACGGCCATCCGCTCGTCCCAGGGACGCGCCGCGGCGCGGCGGGCCATCCACTCGGCGTCCCCCCACTCGTACGTCGATCTGAAGATCACGCTCGCGGTGTCCGGCGGCGCCTCGCTGGCGGTGGCCAGCGGATCGGCCTTCAGGCGGAGCGATCCGTCCGCACCCAGGACCTCGTACTTGTACTTGTGCCCGGCGCGCGCCTGGGGCACGAAGATCTCCCACACGCCGGAGACTCCGAGCGTGCGCATCGGATGGACCCGGCCGTCCCAGCCGTTCCAGTCGCCCACCACCCGCACGGCGCGGGCGGCGGGGGCCCACACCGCGAACGCGGTCCCCTCGACCCCCTGATGCGCGCCGGGGTGCGCCCCGAGCACCGTCCAGAGGCGTTCGTGACGGCCCTCGCCCACGAGATGCACGTCGATGTCGCCGAGCGTGGGCCACAGGCACCAGGGCTCGACGACCGTGAGCTCGCCGCCGTCCTCCCCGCCCCAGCGGTACGTGACCCGATAGCCGGGGCTGGGCGCCGCATCCACCACCGCCTCGAACGCCCCGGCGTCGTGGATCAAGCGCATCGGCCGGCCCTCGAGCGTGGCTGCGGACGCGCCCGGCCGCCACGCCCTGACCACCACCCGCCCGCCGTCGTCGTGGACGCCGAGGAATCGATGCGGGTCACGGCACGTCCCCGCCACCAACGACTCGATCTCGGCGGTTCGGGAAACCGAGGCCATGGGCGATACCGGCTAGTGGGCGCTCGCGGAAGTTCCGTGGATCGATCGCCGTGTCAGATTCGTCGCTGGCGAGGACGCAGCAGGAAGGCGCAGCCAGCGCCTGCGACGACGAGGACGATGTCCAGCGGCGAATCTGGCCGGCGAGACGCCACGATGACTTCCGCGACGGCCCACTTAGGCGACCAGCCCGAGCGTGCGACGGACGGCGGACGCCGGGATGTCCACCAAGTCGGGCCGGTGCGAAAGCTCGTAGATGATCTCGTAGACCGCCTTGTCGAGCTCGAACGCCCGCAGCAAGGACACGCGGTCGGGGATCGGGGCCGGCAGCAGCTGGTCGATGCCCTCCACCGATTGGTAGCCCCGCCAGAACTCGTCCCGGGCCCGCGACTCCCACTGGGTCGCCAGCTCCACCAGCTCGGCGTCGACGTCGCGACCCCGCTCGGCCAGGCCGGTGCGGGCGGCGTAGTGGAAGGATCGGACCATGCCGGCCACGTCGCGCAACGGCGACGACGCTCGCACGCGCTCGGCGACGGGCCGCACCGGCTCGCCCTCGAAGTCGAGCACGAACCAGCCGGCGTCGGCCAGGAGCATCTGCGCCAGGTGGAGGTCGCCGTGGATCCGGGTGGCGATCCCAGGGTCGGAGACGTCGGCCAGGGCGGCCAGCGCAGCCTCGACCGCGCCGACGTCGACGACCGAGGACATGGGCACCGCTGCCGCGGCCGCAACGTCCGGCAGCCGTTCGAGCTGGGCCCGGAAGCCGGCGAGCCACTCCGCCGACGACCCCGGCTCGGTGCCGAACACCTCGGCCATTGCCAGGTGCAGGCGCGCCGTCACGTCGCCGAGGGTCAGCGCCTCGGGGCCGAAGTCGCCGCCCGCCTCGTCGGGTGGCACCCGGGTGTTGAGAAGGTCGCGCAGCGACGTGTGCGCCAGCTCCCACGCATCCGTCGATCCCAGCAGGTACTGCCGCACGACCGCCAGGTCGGACCCCTCGTAGCGCAGCTCGGCCAGCTGGGGCACGACGTGCGGGAAGCCCCGCTCGCCGAGGAGCTTGGTGATCTCGACGTCGGGGTTGGGCTCGGAGTGGACCCGCCGGAACAGCTTGAGGATGAGCCGCTCGTCGTAGACCACCGAGGTGTTCGACTGCTCGACGACGAGCGGCCGGGCGACCTCGGCCGACTCGTCGGGTGCCACCTTCTCCAGCACCAGCAACGCAAGCTCGGGGTCGACGAGGGCGTCGTAGTAGATCCAGCCGTCGACCTCGCCGAGGGTCACGCGCCCCTTTCCCTGAAGAAACTCGGCGTCGGACGGCACCGGCCGCCCCCCCAGCACGATCTGGTAGGTGGCCCGGCCGCCCTCGCCGTCGACGGCATCGGCCAGCAGCCACACCAGCAACGGCTCGCCCTCGCGGGCGTCGAGCACCGTGACCTCGACGCGGGCCGGTGGCTCGTTGCCGGCGTACCACCGTTGCCGGGGCAGAAAGCCTCCCAGCAGCGGTGCCAGCGCCTCGCCTAGATCGTCGAGCGTCGGCACACCACTTGCCTAGCACGCCGGCTCGACACCACGAACTTGCGGCGGTTGGGGACCTCATGGCGGCCCCAACCGCCGCACGTTGCGGGGGGTTGGTCAGGTCCGGCTGATCCTGATCGGGACCGTCAGCGCCGTGGGCGCCGACGGCGGCCCGAGCAGCAGTTCGCCGAAGTAGTCCTGGCCGGCGGTCATCTCGTGGGCGAAGTCCACCGTGAGCGTCACCGGGGTACCGGCGGGAACCGGGCCGTCGGGCAGCCCGCTGACGGTGAGGTCGTTGCCCTGGATCGGGTCGATCGTCAGCGGGAACGTGGGCGTCCCGGCCACCCCGAACCCGTGGACCCACACCTGGTAGTTCCCATCGGCCGGAGCGATGAGCTCCACGGATTCGTCCCCGGTCGGCGTGGTCGACGAGCCCACGACCTCGTCGGGCGTGAAGGCCCCGTCGCCGTTCGCGTCGAACAGCACGAACAGGTCGATGTCGTTGTTGTCGAGCGCCGTCGTCACGGTCAGCCGCGAGGCGTGCTCCAGGGTCACGTCCCGCTTGATCGACGCCGTGGTGAAGTCGTTGGGGTCGTCCTGGCGCGCCGTCTCGGTCGTCACGGTCGGCTGGCCGAGGCCGAACGCCTCGGCCGTGAGCCCGTCGAGGTCGATGCCCGACTCGAAGGTGACGTCGAAGCTCCCGGTGTCGGCGGCGGTCGAGACCTCCACCGACGACGGGGTCACCGACGCGCTGCCGACTGTGGCGGTGAACGGCGTGTGGACCTCGTCGCCCTGCCACCCGACCTGGTGCAGCGCCACGGCGTGCAGGCCCTCCTGGGCCCGCGCGGCCACGACGTCGGCGGCCCCGCCCGTGGCGGTGTCGAAGCGCCAGACGCCCGCCCCGGTGTTGGTGTTGGGGCTCGCCCCGACCGTGTCGATGATGTAGGGCGCACCGAACACCTGGTCGCCGACGATCTGGAAGCTGTTCTGCGACTTCCCCATCAGCAGCGTGTCGATGTCGGTGAACGGCGCCGTGCCCTCCCACGAGGTCTGCGTGAGGAACAGGGAGCCGGGCGCGGGTTCCTGAGGCACGTCCATGTAGAAGAACCGCCAGTCGCCCGACTCGGCGCGCCAGGTCCAGTCGTTGGCGCCGAACACCGACCCGTTGTTGTAGAGCAGGTCGGCCTGAGCGTCGGCGACATCGGAGCCGCCGAAGGTCACCGCACCGGTGACGGATCCGTCGGCGTCCTGCGACACCGTCGCCGCAACCGCCACCTCCACCGGCACCACCATCGAGTCGTCACCATTGGTCAGCACGATCGCCCCCGAGTACATGCCGAAGGGCGCGTCGGCCGGCACGTTGATCGACGCGTCGAACGACCCCGACGCGGACGAAGGCGTCGTCACCCAGTCCCAGTCGGTGTTGCTGTACCAGTCGATCTGCACCTCGAAGTCGGTGACCGCTACCGCTTGGTTCTTGGTGGTGTGCTGCAGCCCCAGGAACAGGCCGGCCGCCGTGCGCTGGGCCGGGTCGCGCACGAACGACATCAGCGTGTTGGCGCCGGGCCGGTGGTACATGAACCGGACGTACTCGCCCTTCTCCATCTCCGAGCGCTTGAAGTCGAGGTCGAAGTTGCCGTCGACGTTGGAGATGGTCTTCAGGTCGCGGTGGTCGACGACGCCGTCGCGGTCGCGATCGGTCCACAGCCTGCCGTTGCCGTTGATGTCGGTCCAGTTGTAGGTGAGCAGCCGCCAGTCCTGGTCCTCGTCGTAGTCGACGTTCCCGTCGAACTGCTCGCGCGGGTAGTTCACCCGCACCACCATCAGGTCGGCATCGGAGTGCGCCTCCACCCGGTCGGTCAAGTCCATCAGGTAGTCGGGCGCGTTGAAGTTGAAGTTGGACTCGTTGGATACCGGCGAGCTCGAGAACGAGAAGCTCTCGCTGTCGGTGCGCACCATCTGCCGGTCCGACACCTGCCACGTGCCGGGACCGTCGAGCGTGAACGTCTGGGTGTCCGAGCCGCCCGGGGCGATGACGTTCGCGAACACCGGGAACTCCTCGCCGCGATAGTCGCCCACCCGCCACTCGTTGGGCGAGACGCGGGCCCCGCCGCTGCCCGAGGCGATGGCGGTGGCCTTCCCGGCGTCGACCGAACCGGCGCCCTGGATCATGGAGTCGTAGCCCAGGTCCTGGGCCGACGACTTGAGGATGTCCTTCGCGGCGCCGTAGAAGCCGGGGTCGATCGAACCGCCCGCCTTGCGCCGCGCCTCGTAGACGAGCGCGGTGGCACTGGCGGCCACCGGCGCCGAGCGGCTGGTGCCGCCCCAGGTAACCCAGGCGTTCCGCCCGTCGAGCACCGTGTTGAGCGTTATATCGCCCGACGAGAAGGCGCCGTCGGCGGTCACGTCCACGCCCGGAGTGCCGTTGGCCCCGGGACCGCGGTTCGACCACACCATGACGTCGTTGTCGGTGACCTGGCTGATCCGGTCGATCGAGTCCCAGCCGGTGCCGCCGAACTGGGTGGAGGCGCCGACGGCGATGCCGGCCGACGGGCTGGGTGGGGCGACGGTACCGAAGCCGGGTGCGCCGTTGCCGGTGGAGAACAGCGGCGTCGTGCGCTGGTTGGCGTGGATGACGTCGGCCTCCTGGCTGGCGGCGTCCCAGCCGTCGTTGTCGACGTCGGACGAGCCGTACGAGTTCGACGTCACGTCGATGCCGCGCCGGGTCGACAGGAAGTAGCCGAGCTGGGTGGAGAAGGCGAAGGAGAAGTAGATGTCACCGAATGGCGCCAGCCGGGCATCGGGGGCGCCGCCGATGACCGCGCCGGGGTAGGTGTGGCTGGCGGTCGGCAGGTCGCTGAACTTCGGCGCCAGGCCGTTGACGACGCCCTGGGCCACCACGTTGGACGCGGTCTGGGTGCCATGGCCCCCGATCGCCGGGTCGAAGTCGCCGCTCCACGCCAGCAGCTCGCCAGGGCCGAACGAGGTGTCCAGCTCGCCGAAGGCGTCGAGGCCGCCGGGGATCGGGGTCACCCCGTCGGAGATGTAGTACAGCAGGCCGCCCGACAGGTCGGTGAAACCGTCGCCGTTGACGTCGCGGTAGGACGCCGGAGAAGCCTTGGCGACTGGCTTCTCGTCGTCGAACCGGTAGTCGTTGTCGAGGTCGACGTAGACCGTGTCGTACACGCCGGCCGTGTTGGGGTCGGTGACCAGGAACGCCGGCCGCTCGCCGTACAGCTGCAGCAGGTGGTCGTCGGGGTGGCTACCGAGGTGCACGGTCCCGGACCTCGTCGACGCGAAGGGAAAGCCGTAGGTGTGCGTGTTGGTGCCCGCGGGGGCAGCAAAGTTCCGTGACGGGCCGGTCTTCGTGGCGAAGTCGACCGTGCAGGTCGAGTTCGGTGGCCGACCGGCCGGGCAGCTGGCCGCCTCGGTGGTGACGTACCAGGACAGCCCCTGGTCGATCTGGTTGGGTGCCGCCAGCCACTGGAGCACCCCGAACGGATCGAAGGCCTTGGGCCAGCCGTTCCACCCCGCCCGGGCACCGGTGAGGCCCGACCACACCTGCCAGGTGCCGATGAGGTCGGGGTGGCCGAAGTCGGTGCCGCCGTCGAGGACGCCGACCGTCGTTCCCTCGCCCGTGAAGCCGTTGTTCCACGCGTCGACGAAGTTGTGCGTCTTGGCGTCGAGCACGCCGAGTTCTCTCAGCTCGTCGAAGTGCGACCCTGCCAGGGGCGGCGCCTGCGGGTACGGCACCTCGTTGGACCGCAGGCTCTCCAACGCCCGCTGCTGGGAGGCCAGGTCGGGCCGCTTGCCGACCTCGGGATCGGGGATCCCCAGGGGTTCGCCGTCCTTCTCGAAGCTGATGGGACCGACGGCCACGATGCCGGCGGCGCCGGCGAGCTTGGGGAGCGCCGGCACCGCGATGGTGCCGACGACGAGGCCAGCGCCGCCCGACTGGGCGACGTGCGCGCTGTCGAGGTGCGCCGCAGCTGCGGACGCGTCCCCCTCGGTGGTCGCGAACACGGGGATGCGCTCGGTGCTGCCGCTCTCGACCTGCTCCCGCAGCTCGGGGGCCAGCTTCGCCATGGCCTCGTCGGAGTTGGTCCTGACCTCGTCGGGCCCCTCCTCGTCGGCGGGCGCCTGGCCCACCCGGTCGGGCGACGCGCCGGATGGCGCCGCCTGGGCGGCAGCAGACGCCACGAACAACGCCGTGACCACCGCCAGCGATACCGAGCGCTTCAACGTGACCGCTCGCATCAACAGCCCTCCCCCCGTATGGCAACCCAGCTCGTACCCAGCGTGTGGCACGGCACACTATCCCCGGTCCGTGCCCCCTGTACCACCTGCAGGCCGTACTACCTGCAGGTCGCGAGCGCATTTTCCGTATTCCTGACGTTTACGCCACGTTTTCGGGCTCGCCGGCTGCAGAACGCTCGGTGATCAGCCCGGCCCCTCGTCCTGATGGTGGTCGACCAGCTCGAACCAGTAGAAGCCGTGGCCGGCGAGCGTCACGAAGTAGGGCAGCTCACCGATCGGTGGGAACGGCACGCGGCCGGTCAGCTCGATCGGGACCTTGCCCGCGAGCTGCTCGAGCATGAGCTCGCAGGGCTGCGGGAAGCGCGACAGGTTGTTGACGCAGAGCACGATGTCTTCCTCGCCGTCGTCGCCGAGGCCCCGGCGCAGGTAGGCCAGCACCGACGGGTTCTGCGCATGCAGCATCTCGAACTGGCCGATGGCGAGCACTGGGTGCTGGCGGCGCACCGAGATCATCCGCCGTAGCCAGTGCAGGAAGCTCGACGAGTCCCGCTGCTGCTGCTCGACGTTGACCGCCTGGTAGCCGTACACCGGGTCCATCAGCGGGGGCAGGAACAGCTGGGCGAAGTCGGCGGTCGAGAAGCCCGCGTTGCGGTCGGGCGTCCATTGCATCGGCGTGCGCACCCCGTCGCGGTCGCCGAGATAGATGTTGTCGCCCATGCCGATCTCGTCGCCGTAGTACATGACCGGGCTCCCCGGCATCGAGAACAACATGGCGTGGAACAGCTCGGCCATGCTCTCGTCGTTGTCGAGTAGCGGGAACAAGCGTCGCCGGATCCCGAGGTTGAGCTTCATGCGGGGATCGGTGGCGTACTCCGAGTACATGTAGTCGCGGTCCTCGTCCGTGACCATCTCGAGGGTCAGCTCGTCGTGGTTGCGCAGGAAGATCCCCCACTGGCAGCCGTCGGGGATCTCCGGGGTCTGCGCCAGGATCTCGGTGATGGGGTGGCGCTGCTCCTTGCGTACCGCCATGAACATCCGCGGCATGAGCGGGAAGTGGAAGCACATATGGCACTCGTCGCCGTTGCCGAAGTAGTCCACGACGTCGGACGGCCACTGGTTGGCCTCGGCCAGCAGCACCCGGCCCGGGTACTCGGCGTCGACCGTCTTGCGGATCCTCCGGAGGTACTCGTGGGTCTCGGCCAGGTTCTCCCCGTTGGTGCCGTCCCGCTCGAACAGGTAGGGGACGGCGTCGAGCCGGAACCCGTCCAGGCCCAGGCTCAGCCAGAACCGCACGACGTCGAGCATGGCTTCGGCCACCTCGGGGTTGTCGTAGTTGAGGTCGGGCTGATGGTGGAAGAACCGGTGCCAGTAGAACTGCTCGCGCTGCGGGTCCCAGGTCCAGTTGGAGGGCTCGGAGTCGACGAAGATGACCCGGGCATCCGCCCAGCGCTCGCTGTCGTCGCTCCAGACGTACCAATCCGCCTTCGGGTTGGTCCGATCGTCGCGCGATTCCTGGAACCAGGGGTGGTGGTCGGACGTGTGGTTCATCACCATGTCGGCGATGACCCGTATGCCCCGGCGGTGCGCCTCGTCGAGGAACATGTCGACGTCGTCGACGATGCCCGATTCCGGGAGCACGGTGTAGAAGTCGCTGATGTCGTAGCCCCCGTCGCGCAGGGGTGACTGATAGAACGGCAGTAGCCACAGGCAGTCAATGCCCAGCCACTCGAGGTAGTCGAGCTTCCGCTGCATCCCCCGGAAGTCCCCGAATCCGTCGCCGTCGGAGTCGAAGAATCCCCGCACGGCCACCTCGTAGAAGACGGCGCGTTGGTACCAACGGGCGTCCCCGGTGTCGATCGGCGCAGCCATCCCGCAAGGCTGGCACATGACCGAGTGGCCGGTGCACGCCGGACCAGCGGCCCGGCGGTGCGGGTTTAGATGAGGAGGACGATCAGCACCACCACGACGATCATCAGCACCACTGCGCCGCCGGCGAGTACCCCTACCGGGACCCCGGACGACGCGCTGGAGTCGGGGCCGTCGCCGTGCTCGACGTAGGCACGGAACATCTCGGTGTCCGCGCCGGGATCGTCCTCGGGCCGCTCGTTCATGCCCCGAATGGTAGGCGGGCGGGCGACCCCGTCGGCCTCCCACCGCGGTGTGGTTCCGCGCGCGGGCTCGCCTATTCGTGCCGCAGCGCCTGGGCCACGTCCGCCGCGGATCGCGCGGCGTCGTCGGGACGGGGGGCGAAGTGGGGTATCTCGATCTCGACGCGGTCGACGGCACCCGTGAACGGGAACGGCGGCTCGTAGTCGTCGCACACCGGGAAGCCCCGGTCGACGCCGATGTGGAGCCCGGCGCCGCCGATCTGCCAGCGGAACGGCAGGTCTAAGGGGAGCTCGACGTCGGCGGCGTGCGCACCGTCGACGTCGAGGGTGACCGCGCCACCCCCCTGGCGGCGGTCCCGCGCGCGGACGTAGCCGAGTCGGACGAGCCGCCGGCCGGGCGCCAGGGCCACCGAGGAGACGGCGCGGTGGAGCGCCCCGAACAGGCTGAACGCCACGGTCGGTCGGCCGTCGACGACGTACAGCGCCCAGCCGTTGTTCCAGTCACCGAGCGCACAGACGACGCCCGAGGGCGGGCCGGACCCGTCGGCGACCGGGACGTCGAGGTGCGCCGTCAGCTCGAAGCCTCCGGCCAGCGGCGGCAACAGGTCCTCGGCCACCCCGCCGCCCCCCGGCCGGAAGACGCTCAGGTGGCGGGGCAGGTTGGGTGACGGCTCCATCGCCACGGCGCGGCCGATCAGGCTGTCGTCGAGGGGCAGTACCTGGTTGCGGCCCGCCTCGTGCCACCACAGCGCCTCGAGCTCGGTGACCACCCCGGCGTGCTCGTCGGCCACGTCGACCGCCTCGGCGAAGTCGGAGGACATGTCGAACAGTGACCATCGGTCCCCGCCGAAGTCGTGGCTCCCCGGGACGCGGTCGCGCTCGATGGAGAGCTGCTGGCCGACGTGATCGGTCGTGGCCTTCCAGTTGCCCATGACGATCGAGCGGGAGCCGACCATCTCGAAGTACTGCGTCTGCCGCGGGCTCGGGGCCGCGGGATCGTCGAATGTGGGCCGCAGGCTGGCGCCGTCGATCGGCTGCTGGTCGACGCCGTCGACGACCGCCGGCGGGTCGACGCCCACGGCGTCGAGGACGGTGGGCAGCAGGTCGACGGCGTGGCAGAACTGGTCCCGCACCGCTCCGGCCTCCGACGCGGGGATGCCGGCCGGCCAGTGGGCGATGAGTGGTGTCCGCACGCCGCCCAGCCACGTGTAGCGCTTCCACAGCCGCAGCGGCGTGTTGCCCGCCCACGCCCAGCCCCACGGATAATGGTTGTAGGCGCGAAACCCTCCGATGTCGTCGACGTGCGTCAAGGTGTCGGCGAGGTCGTCGAGGCGATCGTGGGTGAAGCGGTGCTCGTTCAGCGACCCGGTGGGCCCGCCCTCGGCGCTCGCACCGTTGTCGCTGATCAGCAGGACCAGGGTGTCGTCGAGCAGCCCCGCCGTCCGCAGGTAGTCGAGCACGCGCCCGATCTGGGCGTCGGCGTGGGTGAGGAAGCCGGCGAAGGCCTCCATCATCCGGGCATACAGCCGGCGCTCGTCGGCCGCCAGGCTGTCCCACGCCGGCACCCAGGACGGACGCTCGCTCAGCCGGGTCCCTCCGGGTACGACGCCGGCGTCCAGCTGCCGTGCGAACGTCGCTGCGCGCCAGGCCTCCCAGCCGGTGTCGAATCGCCCGCGGTAGGCGTCGATGAACGAGCGGGGCGCCTGGTGGGGGGCGTGCACCGCGCCGGTCGCGAGGTAGCAGAAGAAGCGGCGGCCGGGCGTGGCCTGCTGCTGGTCCTGGATGAAGCGGATCGCGCGGTCGGCCAGGTCCTCGGTGAGGTGGTAGCCCTCGACCGGGGTTCCGGGCGGCTCGACGAAGCCGTTGTCGGACACCAGGTCGGGCGTCCACTGGTTGGTGTCGCCCCCCAGGAACCCGTAGAACCGCTCGAAGCCGAGCCCCAGGGGCCAGCGGTCGAAGGGACCGGCGGCGCTCTCCTCCCAGCGGGGCGTGAGGTGCCACTTGCCGACGGCGAACGTGCTGTAGCCCACGTCGCGCAGGATGCGGGCGAGAGTGGCGGCCGACCGCGGGATCCGCCCGCTGTAGCCGGGGAACCCGGTCGGCAGGTCGGTGAGGAAGCCCATGCCCACGGCGTGGTGGTTCCGCCCGGTGAGCAGGCACGCCCGCGTGGGGGAGCACAGCGAGGTGACGTGGAAGCGGTTGTAGCGCAGCCCGCCGGCGGCGAGCCCGTCGATCGCCGGCGTGTCGATGTCGCTGCCGAAGCAGCCCAGCTGCCCGAAGCCGAGGTCGTCGAGCACGATCACCAGCACGTGCGGTGCGCCCTCCGGGGGATGGGGACGGGGCGGGAACGCTGGCGTCGACTCGGCGATCGTGAACATGGCGACAACGCTGCCGCGGCGATGGCGGCTCCCGCCACCGCTTCCTTGGGAGACCCTTCGCTCGCGTGGTGGGGCGCTGCGGAGTCGGGCCTGGTGGGCTCGGACTTCTATGGTGAACAGCGATTCGAGCCCGAGGTTCGGCGGAACCGGTCGACGCCCGGCGGTGGCAGGGGGAGACCGCCGCCGCCGGGCGAACTCGACATCGTGACCGGCATCAGCCGGGCGGACGGACCCACCGCCAGGTGGGAAGGTCGCCGCCCGCCGCCGACCCAGCCCACCGTCCCCGCGCCGGGGTGGCGGGAACTCCGGGAGTGTCACCCGGCGGCATTAACGGCGCCGAAGCGGGCGCCACCCGGCCGATAACGCCCAGCTCACGCCGGTCGCGTACCCTGGGTGCGACATGCCTCGCTCGTTCCGGTTCGAGCCCCCCGAGCCTCGCCCCGGTACGTTGATCCGGCCTCGTCTCTTGCGGGCACTGCTTCGACGCTGGGACCACCGGGTCACGGCCGTGGTCGGTGGCCCCGGGCTCGGCAAGACAACCCTGCTGGCCCAGGCGATCGCCGAGAACCGCCTGGCGCCCCGCGGCGGCGACGTCTGGCTCGGCGTCGAGCCCGCCGATGCGGACGGCGACACCCTCGCCCGCGACCTCGCCGCCGCCCTCGCCGGCGGCGTGTCGACGGCGCGAGCGGGCGCGGGCGACACCGAACCAATCCGGGGCGGCCCCCGCGGTCCCGCCGGCGAACCGCCCGATCCCGGCGCCGTCGCCGACGCCATGTGGCGGCGGGCCCCGACGCCCGTGTGCCTGGTCCTCGACGACGTGCATGCGGTGCCGCCGGCCTCCCGGGGCGCCACCTGGCTGACGGCCCTGGTCGACGCACTCCCCGCCAACGGGCACCTGCTGTTCGCCGGGCGGACGCGGCCGCCGATCCCCCTGGCCCGGTGGACCACGCACGGTGCCCTGCTCGAGGTGACGGAGGACGACCTGCGGTTCACCGACGAGGAGCTGGAGGCGTTCGCCGCCGCCCGCGGGGTGGACGGGGCCCGGCTGGCGGGCACGGGCGGCTGGGCCGCCATGGCCGAGCTGGCGGCCAGCGTCGAGGGCCAGCGGGCCGGGGACTACGTCTGGGAGGAGGTGCTCGAGCCGTTGGGACCGGACCGCCGCCACATCCTGGCGGTCGTCTCCGACCTCGGCGGGGCCGACGATGCCCTGGCGACCGAGGTGCTCGGCCGCCGGGTGGTCGTCGCCGAGGCCCTCGACGGCGTCCCGCTGGTCGCGGGCGGCGCCAGCGGCTGGCGCGCCCCCCATCCGCTGTGGCGATCCACCGGGCGGCTGGCGCTTCCGGCGGCCGACCGCGTGGAGATCCGCCGGCGGGCCGCGGCCCACCTCGCCGCCCGTGGGCACTTCGACGAGGCCTTCCGGCTGGCCGCCGACGCCGACGAGTGGGACGCCGCCATCGACGTTCTCCGCGCCGCGTGCCTGAGCGGCGAGCGCCCGACGGCCCGTCAGCTCGACCGGTGGTTGGCCGACCTGCCGTCGGAGGCCCGCGCCAGGGCGCCCGCTCACCTGGCCGTGGGGCTTCGGGCGGCGGTGGCGTCGCCGGCGACCGCCGCCCGACTGCTGCGGCTCGCCGCCCGGTCCGCCCGCGATGCGGGCGACGTCGACTGTGAGGTCAACGCCCTCGCGCTGCTCGGCCGCGTGGCGTGGTGGCAGCAGGACATTGCCCTGCTGGCCGAGGTCACTCCCCGGGTCACCGAGCTGGCGGAGGGAGGGCATCCCGTCGCCTTGGCCCTGGCGGCATTGGGGCGTGCCGTCGTAGCCGACGTCGCGGGCGACGACGACGCCGTGCTCCGCGAGCTGGCGGCCATCGACCCCGCCGGCCTCGACGACACGTGGCGGGCCGTGGCCCAGTGGCTCGAGGCGGCGGTGCGCCTGGGTAGCGGCGACGCCCCTCGTGCCCTCGAGGTGCTCGACGGCTTGGGCAGGGTGCCCGACATCGCGTTCCAGCGGACGACGGAGGCCCTACGCCTGGTGGCGTGGTGGTCGCTCGGCAGGGTCGACGAGGCGATCGCCGCCCTGCCCGAGCTGCTCCGAGGGGTGCAGGCGGCCGGGCAGGCACAGAACATCATGCTCGGCTTCGCGAACGCGAGCCTGGCGCTGGCGTTGGTCGGCGACGTCGAGCCCGCCCGGCGGTACCTCGAGGAGGCGCAGTCGCAGGCGCCCCGCGTCGGCGCCTCCGCGGTGGTCCTCGCCATCGCCGGGGCCGCACTGGCGCTCGCGGACGGCGACGAGGACGAGGCGAGCCGGCTCCTGGCCGAGAGGGCCACGACGCACGGCCTGGCGTGGGGCTCCGACCGGCGGCCGTGGCGGCACTCCCTCGCGCTGTCGTACGTGCTCGTCCCGGAGACCCGGCCGCACTGGGACGCAATGGAGCTCGAGGGCTACCTGGCCACCGCCCGCTCGCTGGCGGCCGCCCTGGTCGCCGTGCGGGAGGGCCTCAACACGCAGCACCTCCGCCAGTTCGACCTGCCCCCGCCGGACGTGATCCGTTCGCTGCTGCACCACCGGTTGGCGGCCGAGCTGGCCGTCGCGCTCCAGCGGGCGGGACGGTCCGAGGCCGTGACCCTGCTCGACGCCCTCGGCGCACCCGGGCGTCGCGCCGCGCGGGATCTGGCCCGCAAGCGCACGCCGATGGCCGCTGCGGTCCGGGAACTGCTCGCGGCGGTGCCGGCCCCGCCCGCCCAGGCGGTGGAGTTGGCAGTCCTCGGGCCGCTGAGGCTGCGCCGGGGAGGCGAGGAAGTCACCGGCGGGGACCTGCGCCGTGAGCGGGTCCGCGAGCTGCTGGCGTTCCTCGTGCTGCACCGCAAGGCGACCAGGAAGGCGATCATCGCCGCCCTCTGGCCCGACCTCGACGAGCGGTCGGGCGCCAACAACCTCCGGGTCACGCTCACATACCTGCTCCGGCTCCTGGAGCCGGACCGGGGGGCCGGCGAACCGGCGTACACCGTCCGCGTCGACGGCCAGGACGTCCGCCTGGTGACGGGCGGTGCACTGCGCATCGACGTCGACGCCTTCGAGGAGCACCTGGTGGCGGCCCGCAATGCCGAGTCGGACGGCACGCCGTCGCTCGCCCTCGATCACCTCCTCGCCGCGGTCAAGCTCTACCGCGGTGACCTCCACGCCGATGTGCCCGAGGCCGAGTGGCTCGCGTTCGAGCGGGACCACTACCGCCGCCAGTTCGTCGCCGCCGCGACCCGCGCCGGGCAGCTGCTCGTCGGGCTGGGCGACCTGGACCGTGCCGAGGCGGCGGCGCGGAGCGCCTTGAGCGCCGACCCGTGGGCGGAGGACACCCACGCCGTGCTCGTCGCCGCCGCACTGGCCCGGTCGGACCGGGTGGCCGCCCGCCGGGCCCTCGAGCGCTGCGAATCGGCGCTTGCGGAACTGGGTGTCGAGCCCTCCGACGAGATCCGCCGGCTGGCGCGCCGCCTGCGCGGCTCCTAGGGGACCCTCGCGCCCAGTAGGCCTCGGCGGCCGAGCGGATCAGCCGAACGTGAGCACGTGGGCCACCTGGCCCTGCCAGGGGTCGAGCCGCACGAAGGGGCTAGGCCCGTCCCACGTATACGCATCCCCCGTGAGCTCGTCGACCGCCGTGTACGCGCCCTGCCACGGCAGGCCGACGGCACCAAGGTCCAGCTCGAGGACCGTCTCCTGGGGGCCGTGGGGGTCGAGGTTGACCACGACCAGCACCAGGTCGCCCTCGTCGCGATGTCCCTTCGTCCACACCAGGAACCGGTCGTTGCTGGAGCCGTGGAAGCGGACGTTCCTGAGCCACTGCAGCGCCGGATGCCGCCGCCGGATGTCGTTGACCGTCGTGATGAACGCCGCCAACGAGTCGGGGCGGCCCCAGTCGCGCCGGCGGATCTCGTACTTCTCCGAGTGCAGGTACTCCTCGTTGGTGTCGCTGGCGGGCTCGTTCTCGTACAGCTCGTAACCGCTGTAGATCCCGTAGCTCGGCACCAGCAGGGCGGCGAGGACGAAGCGCATCCGGAACGCGGCCGGCGGCCCGTGGCGCAGGGGCCCGGAGAGGATGTCGGGCGTGTTGGGCCAGAAGTTGGGGCGCATGTAGTCGGCCGCCGGCCCGTAGGCGAGCTCGTTGACGTAGTCGCGCAGCTCCCACGGCTCGTTGCGCCACGTGAAGTAGGTGTAACTCTGGGTGAACCCGACCTCCGCCAGCTTGGCCATGACCTTCGGGCGCGTGAAGGCCTCGGACAGCAGGATCACGTCGGGGTGATCGCGCTGGACGCGTTCGATCAGCCACGCCCAGAACGCCATCGGCTTGGTGTGCGGGTTGTCGACCCGGAAGATGCGGATGCCATGCCCGACCCAATAGTCGATGACGCCCAGGCAGGCGTCCCAGAGCGCCTTCCGGTCGTCATCGCGCTCGGGCCAGAAGTTGATCGGGTAGATGTCCTGGTACTTCTTGGGCGGGTTCTCGGCGTAGCGGATCGACCCGTCGGGCCGGCGCCAGAACCACTCCGGGTGCTCGCGGACCCAGGGATGGTCGGGCGAGCACTGCAGGGCGTAGTCGAGCGCCACCTCCAGCCCGAGGTCCCGCGCCTCACCGCAGAACCGGCGGAAGTCGTCGAGCGTGCCCAGCTCCGGAGCGATGGCGGTGTGCCCACCCTCCTCCGAGCCGATCGCCCAGGGGCTGCCGGGATCGCCCGGCCCAGCGCCGAGCGTGTTGTTCGGGCCCTTGCGCTCGGTGGCGCCGATGGGGTGGATCGGCGGCAGGTACACGATGTCGAAGCCCATGTCGGCGACGGCGCGGAGGCGCTTCACGGCGCCGTCGAAGCCGCCCTCGCTCCGGGGGAACAGCTCGTACCAGGCGCCGACCAGGGCCCGCTGCCGGTCGACCCACAGCGGCAGCGGTGGCGCCTGCGTCAGGTCGGCGTCTGGGACGCCCGCCACCAGCCGGGCCACCTGGTCGTCGAGGCCGGCGTTCAGGCGCACGTGCACACTGCACGACGAGCGCCGCAGCCCCGCGGCCGCGTCCAGCACGCGCCGCTGGTGCCGGGCACCGACGCCGGCCGCCAGCGCCTCGAGGATCCGGGCCCCCTCCTCCAGCTCCAGCTCCACGTCGTCGCCCGCGGCGGCCTTGATCTCGACGTCGTGCCGCCACGTGGCGAACCGGTCGCGCCAGGCCTCGACCACGACCTCGTGGCGCCCGATCTCGGTCGGCTCGATCACGGCCTCCCAGCGGTCGTTGCCCCGATCCACCATCGGCACCGGGTTCCAGCGGCCCTTGCCGTCCCGCCCGACTTGGCGCCAGCGGATCCGGGCCCCGACCAGGTCGTGGCCGTCGCGAAAGATGTCGGCCGAGACCGTCACGCGCTCGCCCACGATGGCCTTGGTCGGGAACACCCGCGAGGGCGTCGCCGGGCTGATCGCGTCGATCGTGATGCGTCCGAGCACCGACCCAGCGTAGGCAATCCCGATTTTCCGCGTTTTCGTCGCGGAAATGGCCGCCCCAGCGACCACTTCCGCGGCAAAAAGGGGTGGGGGCGGCAAACTCGCTACCGTGCCCCGGATGAAGGCGCTGCGCAGCTTCACGGTCCGTCCCTCCCTCCCCCGGGAGCTGGGCGCCCTCGAGGAGCTGGCCTTCAACCTCCGCTGGTCCTGGGACGACCAGACCCGCGACCTGTTCCGCTGGGTCGACCCCCACCTGTGGGACGCCAGCGTCCACGACCCGGTGCGCATGCTGGGGCTGGTGGACCGCGAGCGGCTGGAAGCGCTGGCCCACGACGCCGGCTTCAAGCGGTTCCTAGGCGAGGTGCGCGAGGAGCTCCAGCGCTATCTCGACGGCGAGCGCTGGTTCCAGTCGCGCGGCGCGAGCCCTTTGCAGCTGGTCGCCTACTTCTCCCCCGAGTTCGGCATCGCCGAGGCCGTGCCGCAGTACTCCGGCGGCCTGGGGGTCCTCGCCGGGGATCACCTCAAGTCGTCCAGCGACCTGGGCGTGCCGCTGGTCGGCGTCGGCCTGCTCTACCGCCACGGCTACTTCCGGCAGAGCCTCGACGCCGATGGCTGGCAGCAGGAGCGCTACCCGCTGCTCGACCCCCACGTGATGGCGCTCCGCCCCTGCACCGACGTCCGCATCAGCGTGGACATCGCCGGTGTGCCGCTGGTGGCCCAGGTGTGGCAGGCGAACGTGGGCCGGGTCCCGCTCTACTTCCTCGATGCCGACGTCGACGACAACCCCGACGACGTCCGGGCGGTCACGGACCGGCTGTACGGCGGCGACGTGGAGCATCGCCTCCGCCAGGAGATCCTGCTGGGGGTCGGCGGCGTGCGCGCCCTCCACGCCGTGGGCGTCGAGGCACAGGTGTTCCACACCAACGAGGGTCACGCCGGCTTCCTGGGGCTCGAGCGGATCCGCCAGCTGGTGACCGACGAGGGCCTCACCTACCCGGAGGCCATCGAGGCGGTGCGGGCCGGCTGCATCTTCACCACCCACACGCCGGTTCCCGCCGGCATCGACCGGTTCCCGCGGGAATTGATGGACAAGTACTTCAGCGCCTGGTGCGCCGAGGTGGGCGTGGGGGTCGACGACCTGATGGCGCTCGGCCACCGGCCCGGCGACGCGCCCGACGAGCGCTTCAACATGGCGGTGATGGGCCTGCGCCTGGCGGGCCGCTCGAACGGGGTCGCAGAGCTGCACGGCGAGGTCAGCCGAAAGATGTTCGGCGACCTGTGGCCCGACATCCCGCCCGACGAGGCCCCGATCATCTCGATCACCAACGGCGTGCATGCCCACACCTGGGTGTCGTCGGAGATGGCGGACGTCTTCACCCGCCACGTGCTCCCCGACTGGGACGAGGCCGGCCCGGCGGCCTGGGACCAGATCTTCGAGATGCCCGACGACGAACTGTGGCGGGCCCGAGAGCAGGGCCGGGAACGGCTGGTGGCCTTCGTGCGGCGCCGCCTGCGCGAGGGCGCCCGCGCCCGGGGCCTGGCGGGCTCGGACGTGGCCTGGGCCGACGAGGTGCTCGACCCCAGGGTGCTGACGGTCGGCTTCGCCCGGCGGTTCGCCACCTACAAGCGGGCCACGCTGCTGCTATCGCAGCCCGACCGCCTGAAGGCCCTGCTGCTGTCGCCGGACCGGCCGATCCAGCTCGTGTTCGCCGGCAAGGCGCACCCGGCCGACGAGGGCGGCAAGGAGATGATCCGCCAGATCGTGGCGTTCTCGTCCGACCCGGAGGTGCGGCACCGGTTCGTGTTCGTGCACGACTACGACATCGCCGTCGCACGCGCCCTCTACCAGGGTGCGGACGTGTGGCTCAACAACCCGCGGCGGCCCCAGGAGGCGTGCGGCACGTCCGGCATGAAGGCGGCCCTCAACGGCGGCCTCAACCTGTCGATCCTCGATGGCTGGTGGCACGAGATGTTCGACGGCGAGAACGGGTGGGCCATCTCGTCGGCCGAGGACGTGGGGGACATCGAGCAACGGGACCAGCTGGAGGCCAGCGGCCTGTTCGACCTGCTCGAACGCCAGGTGGTCCCGCTGTTCTACGAGACCTACGGCGGACCCGTGCCCCGGCGCTGGCTCAAGAAGGTCCGCAAGTCGCTGACGTCGCTGGGGCCCAAGGTCACGGCCTCGCGCATGGTGGCCGAATACGTGGAGCGGCTGTACGAGCCGACCGCCGACCGTGCCAACGCGTTGTCCGCCGACGGGCTGGCCCGGGCCCGGGCACTGGCGGCCTGGAAGCAGCGGGTCGCGGAGGCGTGGCACGGCGTGCACGTCGACCGGGTGGAGGGCGATGGCGCCGCCGCCGAGCTGGGCGGGTCCCGCACCGTGGAGGCGGTGGTGTCGCTGGGCACGCTGTCGGCCGACGACGTCGACGTGCAGCTGGTCCACGGGCCCGTCGGCCAGGGAGACGAGCTGACCGAGCGCACGTCGGTGTCGATGCACCCCGACGGCGCCACCGACGACGATCACGCCCGCTATGTCGGCTCGTTCTCCTGCGAGCGCGCCGGCCGCTACGGCTTCACGGTCCGCATCGTCCCGCGCCATCCCGACCTCGCCGGCCACTCCGAGCTGGGACTCGCGGCCTGGGCCTAGGTTTCGTTTCGCAACCAGAGGTTGCGAAACGATTGTTGGGTCGCCGCCCCTCGGCGGCGTAGATCTCCTGTCGCACCCCCCGCCGGTCTTCAGCGCCACCCAATGGTGGCCGCGGTCGCCATCGCGCTGGCGCGGTCCGTCTGGCGGCGGGAGAGCGTCCGGACCATCACCGCCGCCAGCACCGCCGCGGCGGCCGTGATCACGAACCCGGCCGCCACCATGCGGTCGGCCACCCTGGCGTCGGAGACGAAGCCCTCGAGGTCGGCGATCCCTGAAACGTCGTCTTCGTCGGGAAACCGTCCCCAGCCGACCGCGCCGACCGCGCCGCCCAGGCTGAACATGGCCGCCCACAGCACCACGAGTGGGCTCCCCCGGCCGCGGCCGGGGGACGGCCGGAGCGGCAGCGCTGGGTCGGACGCGCGGCTGGCTCCGAACAGCTGCATGGCCGGCAACAGCCAGTTGGCGCAGGGGATGAACCACCCACCGATCGCCCACCGCGGACCGAGTGGCGCGTCGGTGCCCGCGAGCTCGTCGGCGTTGACGGCGTGCCGGTACTGCCAGGCAATGAACACGGCCGCGGTGGTGAGCAACCCGACCGCGTGGACGAGAGCGACCGCGACGACCGCGTTGTCGGCGTCCTCCAGCTCGTCGAGCGTGACGCTGCGCTCGCGGAACTCCCGCTCGACGAGCCCGACGCGGTTGAGGTGCGCCGCGACGCCGAAGAGGGCGATCGCCGCCATGACGCCGAGGAGGACGGTGGCCGCCGTGGCGAGCCCACCCAACGGCCGCATTCGCGGCGGCGGCACGCGGGTTCCGTAGGCGTGGTATACCGGCCGCCCCGGCGGCCAGGCGTAGCCGCCCGCGGGCGGCGGGACCCCAGCCATCTTTCTGCCTCCCCCCTACCGACCGACGAAGGTTGCCTTACCTGGGCCGTGCTCGAGGAACGACGCGACGCCGATGCGGGCGTCCTCGGTCGCGAACACCTCGGCAAACAGATCCTGTTCCAGCGCCAGGCCGGCATCGAGCGGCCCCTCGAGCCCGGCGTCGATCGCCCGCTTGGCCAGTCCCTGCGCGACCACCGCGCCACGGGCCAGCTCCCCCGCAAGTCCCACCGCGCGTGCGTGCAGCTCGTCGGGCGCCACCACCTCGTCGACCAGGCCGATGCGCAGCGCCTCGTCGGCGGCGACCTGGCGTCCGGTGAGCACGAGCTCCTTCGCCTTGGCCGGACCCACGAGGCGTGCCAGCCGCTGCGTCGCCCCGCCCCCGGGGATGATCCCCAGCAGGATCTCCGGCTGGCCGAGCTTCGCCCGCTCCGAGGCGATCCGCAGGTCGCAGGCCAGCGCCAGCTCGCAGCCGCCGCCGAGTGCAAATCCCGAGATGGCCGCGATGACGCATCGGGGGATGGCTGCCACCGCGTCGAGCGCCCGCCGAAAGCCGCCGCCCACCGCCCGGGCCTCCTCGGGACCACCGAACTCCGCGATGTCGGCGCCGGCCGCGAAGATGCGGTCGCCCCCGGTGACCACGACCGCCCCGGGGGGATCGGCGGCCAGGCCCCCGGCCGCCGCCTCCAGCTGTCGTAGCAGCTCACGCGACAGCGCGTTGACCTTGGGATTGTCGAGCGTGACGAGGGCGACGCCGTCGTCACGACGATCGATGTGGACGAGCGGGGTGTCGGTCGGCATCGGCCGTGACCCTACTTCTGGGGTCGAGTGCCCTGGGCCGGCACGTCGGGGCCCGGACGGCCCGGCTACTCACCCAGCAACTCGTCGGCCGCCGTCCACGGGTCGACGTCGCCGCGAGCCACGGCGTCGGCCAGCTCGGTGGCACGCGGCCCGGCCGTCAGGGCGCGGGCCCTGTCCAGCAGGCGGGCCGCAACGAGTCGCGTGACCTCCTCCGCCGCACGCCGCCGGCGGCGTTCGTGCAGCTCCCCTCCCGCCGCCAGGTGCGCCCGATGGTCGACCACCGCCTGCCATAACTCGCGCACGCCGGCGCCGGTCGTCGCGGTCGTGCACAGCACCGGGGGGCGCCAGCCGGCCGCGGGCGACATGGAGATCATGCGCTCGAGGTCGCGTGCCGTGCCCTCGGCGCCGGGTCGGTCGGCCTTGTTGACCACGAAGACGTCGGCGATCTCCATGAGGCCGGCCTTGTTGGCCTGCACGGCGTCGCCCCACCCGGGCGTAACGACCACCACGGTCGTATCGGCCTGGGCCATGACGTCGATCTCCACCTGGCCCACTCCGACGGTCTCGAGGATCACCCAGGGGTACCCGGCGGCGGCGAGGACCCGCACCGCCTCCGGCGCCGCCACCGCCAGGCCGCCGAGGTGACCCCGCGTGGCCATGGACCGGATGAACACGCCGTCGTCGAGGGCGTGCTCGCCCATGCGCACCCGGTCGCCGAGCAGGGCGCCCCCGGAGAACGGTGACGACGGGTCGATCGCCAGCACGGCGATCGGGTCCCCGCCGGCGCGCACGGTCTCGAGCAGCGCGCTGGTCAGCGTGGACTTGCCGGCCCCGGGGGCGCCGGTGATGCCGATCGTCGTGGCGTCGATGCCGAGCCCGTGGGCCGCCCGGCCGACCTGGCGGGCCTCCTCCCCGCCGCGCTCGATGATGGAGATCAGGCGTGCCAGGGCGCCGCGGTCACCACCACGCGCTGCGGCGAGCAGATCCTCCGGGACAGTGGCAGCCACTCCACTAAAGACCGAGGCCCACCGACGTCTCGGTGGGTGCGCCGACGTCGACGACCTCGGTCACCCCCGGCACCCGGTCCTTGAGGATGCGCTCGATGCCCGCCTTGAGGGTGACGGTCGACGCCGGGCAGGAGACGCACGCGCCCACCAGCTCCACCGTCACGACGCCGGCCTCGGCATCGACGCCGCGCAGGAAGATGTCCCCACCGTCGGCCTGGATGGCGGGACGGATCACCTCGATGACCTCGGACACCTTGTCGGTATCGACCACGGGACTCCTCGGGCTGCGATGCGCGACGCATGGTCGCGAAACGACACCGGCAAGGGCAACAACGCTCGGTCCGCCGGTGATGTTCCCCCGCGGCCCGCCCGCCCCCGGTTAGCGGAGACGGCTCCGGTCTGGGAATCTGAGGCGGTGACGGCGCTGCTGCTCGCTCACCAGGGCGGTTGGGACGAGATGCTGTTCGTCGCCGTGCCCATCGTCATCTTCGGCAGCCTGCTCGTGGTCGCCAACCGGCGCGCCTCACGCATCGAGCGGCAGCGCCCACCGAGCGGCGAGGGGCCGCCGGCCGACGACACCCGGTAACCGCCGTGCCACAACTCACCGTCAGCGAGTCGGTCGACCAGGCAACGCTCGATCGGATCCGTTCGCCGCGTCAGGACATCGTCGGCGAGCGGGCCGTCGGCGACGACCGCTACGTGCTCGAGCACGGTCCCTTCGAGCGGTACGCCCGCACCGTCCACGTGACGCCCGACAACGGTCGCTACTCGGTGACGCAACGATTCGACTACCGCCTCCCGGCCGGCACGTGGCGGTTCCTCATGAACCACCCGGTGCGCAGCGCCCTGGCGCGCGGACCCCGCGCCGACGGCCGGATGCCCTGGTGGTATCCACCGCAGCGGCCGGACGCCCGCGCCGCCTCCGTGTTGGGGATGCTGGCGACGCTGTCGCTCGTCGTCGGGTACCACGGGACGCTGCTCACCCAGACGATGAGCTTTGCGGCCGACGAGTTCGGCGCGAACACGACCGCCCAGGGTGGGGCCTTCGCCGCGGTCCGGGCGGGGGCGCTGCTGGCGATCGTCCTCGCCGCAATCGCCGACCGCAGCGGACGTCGCCGGCTGCTGGTCGTGTCGCTGCTCGCCGCGATCGCATCCACGGTCGCCGGTGCGCTGGTGCCCAACCTGGCGACGCTGGCGGCCACCCAGGTGGTGAACCGGGGCTCGGTGTCGGCCGCCAGCGTGCTGGTGGTGGTCATCGCCGCCGAGGAGATGCCCGCCGGCGCCCGGGCCTACGCGCTCAGCCTGCTGTCGATGACCGGGGCGCTGGGCGCCGGGATGGCGCTGTGGGTGCTGCCGGTCGCCGACATCGGCCTGCGTGCCTGGCGCATCCTGTACGTGGTTCCCGTGCTCTTCATCCCGGTCGTGCTCCGGTTCGGCCGGCTGCTCCCCGAGAGCCGGCGCTACGTGCGCCCGCACCGCACGGTCAGGTTGGCCGGCCACTACCAACGGCTGGCGCTGCTGGCGGGCGCATCGTTCCTGCTGCTCCTGTTCACGACCCCGCAGTCGCAGTTCCGCACCGAGTTCTTGCGTGACGAGCGCGGCATGTCGGCGGCCCTGGTGTCGCTGTTCATCATCGCCACGTCGACGCCGGCGAGCATCGGCATCGTCGTCGGTGGCCGCTTGGCCGACATCCGGGGGCGGCGGGTGGTGGGCGCGGTCGGCACGGTCGTCGGTGTCGCCCTGCTGACCCTGTCGTTCACGCTCGACGGCCCGGCCATGTGGCTCACCGCCACGTTCGGGTCGATCTTCGCCGCGGCCCTGGTGCCGGCGCTCAGCGTGTACGGGCCCGAGCTGTTCCCCACGTCGCTGCGCGGCCGGGCCAACGGGATCATCAACACCGTGGGCACCGTCGGGAGCGTCGTCGGCCTGGTGCTGGCGGGCCTCCTGATCGACCGGTTGGATTCGTTCGGACTGGCGCTGGGCCTCCTCGCCATCGGCCCGCTGGTGATGGCCGCCGTGGTCCTGGCGTTCTTCCCGGAGACCGCCTGGCGGGAGCTCGAGGACCTCAATCCGGAGGACCGGGCCGTGCCACCCCCGGTGCCCACCCCGGTCCCGCTGGCGGATGGCCCCGCGGGCCGCAGTGGCGGCGGCGCCGACGGTCGTGCCCGAGTGCGCTGAGGTGGCCGGTCAGAGCCCGGACACCCAGGCCGACACCGTCTGCGCCACCTGCTGATCGGCGCCCTTGAGCTCGTGGCGCCCACCCTCGACCCAGGCATGGGTGACGGCACCGGGAATCGCGGCGGTGTGGGCTTCGATCTCCGGAGGTGAGCCGAAGGGATCGCGCGTGCCCGACACGAACAGGCACGGCACCTCGATGTCGGCGAAGTGGTCGACGCGCAGCTTGTCGGCGCGACCCGGGGGATGCAGGGGATAGGCGATGAGCACGAGGCCGGCCGCGGGCAGGCCCTCGGCCACGGCCATCGAGCACATGCGCCCGCCCATGGACCGTCCGCCCAGCACGACGGCCGCCGGATCGATCCCGGTCCGGTCCGCCAGCGCCGCCGCCTCGTCGCGCACGCAGGCGATCAGCTTGGGCGGCCGGTCCGGGGCCTTCCGTCCCTCGCGTCGATACGGGAAGTCCGCCCGCTCGACCGGAAGGGGGTCCAGCGCCCGCTCGATCGCCACCAGCGCCGGATGGTCCCGGCCGCTGCCCGCCCCCGGGAACAGCAGGACCGCCCCGGCGCCCGCGCCGGCGTTGCTCACGTCACCGGGACCCCGCTAGGCACCGGCAAGGAGGATCCGCCGCGCCTCGGCCAGTTCCGCCAGGCGGGCGGCGGCCGCGGCGGTGTCGCCGCCGTGATCGGGATGCGCCCGGCGGACCAGGTACCGGAACCGGCTCTGGACGGCCTTGCGGTCCGGCCGGTTGCCGTTGCCGTTCCTCAGGTCGAGCACTCCGATCGCCCAGCCCACGGGGTCGCGGAAGGCGTCGGCCGACCAGTCCTGCCGGCGGCTCAGTCCCGAGAGGTACGCCACCAGGGAGTCGTCGATCGGCCCGGTCCAGCGCATCGCCCGGCGGATGGCATCCATCACCCGGGTCCGGGGACCGAACGGCAGCTCGCCGGCGGCGTAGACGGCCGCCAGGATGTGGTGCGCCGGGGAGCCCTTGTCGTCGAGCTCGAACGCCAGGTCCTCGCCCTCGCCCCGCAACCGGTGCACGCTGCGCTGCAGGCCGATCCGGTCGGTCTGGAGCCGGTGGCGCAGCCGGGGTTGCGGGATGCGGCGGCCGGCCTCCAGGTGCAGGGTCAGGCGATGGAGGTCGTCGAACAATTCGGGGTCGAGCACCGGGATGTAGGCGGCCACGATGCCGCCGAGCAGGATGCCGCCGAAGCCGGGCGCCGGGCTGCAGGGGAGGTCGCGGTCGCCCAGCGCCACCCGCCGGGTGGGGGCGATGGGTCGCGAGTGGAACACCTCCAGCTCGGCGAGGATCACGAACTGATGCTAACGGTGAGCTGGGGTCGCCGAGCCAGGCGGCTGGTGGGGGTGCCACCATTGCGAAATTGCGGTGGTTACGGCCCCCATGCCGGCCGGAACCACCGCAAGTTCGGTGCGGGTTAGACGTACGACCGCAGCGCGTTGCGGAGCTCGCGGGCGGCGTCGATCACGGCGTCCTCGTCGACATTCGGTGCCCGCAGGTGCGAGCACAAGGCGTCCACCCTGCCCCGGAGGTGGTCCCACTCCTTGGGCCCGAGGCCGTATGGCGCGTCCGCCCCCTCCACGGCATGGCCCAGGTCCAGCATGGTCACGGTGCCTTCGTGATCGTCCGGGTCGTGCTGCAGCCGGTCGGCGGCCACGAACACCTCGCCGAGCAGCTCGGCCCCCGCCGGCCCGTCGTCGGCCTCGGGCGGCAGCTCGTGGGGATGGGCGACGCGGTCGAGCAGCTCGTCAACCGCCTGCTCGTCGGTGGCATAGACGAACAGCTCGTCCTCGTCCCAGGCGTGCGCGATGCGGGCGGCGTCGAGCTCGTCGACCAGTGCCGTCAGGCGGTCGTCCTCCCAGTCAGACAGGTCGTAGGCGACCTGGTCCTGCGCGGAGTCGAGGCTCCGGTCCGCCTCGCTGTCGCCCTCGACGATGTCGAGGATGTTCTCGACCGCGGCCTCGTCGGCCTCGGCCACGTGCAGCGAGGCGGCCTCCCACCCGTGCGGGATCCCGGCCTCGCGCAAGCGATCGGTGACGGCACCACGCTCGATCTCGCTCCAGTCGTCCAGGTCGTAGACGACCTCGGCACCGGTGTCGGAGTTGATCTCAGGCTCACCGGGCACGGTGTCCTCATCGGGCTCCGGCTCGTCAAGCTCACCGGGCAGCCCAGAGATCGTGATGCCGAGGCCCTCGTCCTCGCCCTGCTCGTACGGGTCGGATAGTTGGCCCACGAACCCATTCAACCAGCCGACTATCTTCCCCGCATGGCCACGAGGCAGCCACCGGACCGCAACCTCGCCCTCGAGCTGGTGCGGGTCACCGAGGCGGCGGCGCTGGCCGCATCGCGCTGGATGGGCCGGGGCGACAAGAACGGCGCCGACGGCGCCGCCGTCGATGCGATGCGAATCGTGCTCGACGGCGTCCCCATGGACGGCATCGTCGTGATCGGTGAGGGCGAGAAGGACGAGGCGCCGATGCTCTACAACGGCGAGCAGATCGGCGACGGCACCGGGCCGCTCACCGACATCGCCGTCGACCCGGTCGAGGGCACGACGCTGACGGCGCTGGGCCGGGGCAACGCCATCTCGGTGATCGCCGTGTCCGAGCGGGGGACGATGTTCAACCCCGGCCCCTGCGTCTACATGGAGAAGATCGCCGTCGGCCAGGAGTCGGCCGGCGCCATCGACATCACCAAGTCGCCGACCGAAAACCTCCAGGCGGTGGCCCGGGCGAAGGGCGAGTCGGTGCGGGACGTCACGGCCGTGATCCTCGACCGGGAGCGCCACGCCGATCTCATCGCCGAGGTGCGGGCGGCCGGGGCCCGGATCCGGCTCATCCAGGACGGCGACGTCATCGGCGCCGTCTCCACGGCCTGGCCGGACGCGGGCGCCGACATCCTGTTCGGCATCGGCGGGACCCCCGAGGGGGTCATCGCCGCCACCGCGATGAAGTGCATGGGCGGGGAGATCCAGGGCCGCCTGTGGCCCCGCAACGACGACGAACGCCAAACCGCCATCGACCAGGGCTACGACCTCGAGCAGGTGCTGACCACCGACGACCTGGTCGGCGGCGACAACTGCTTCTTCGCCGTGACCGGCATCACCGACGGCGAGGTCCTGCGCGGCGTCCACTACCACAGCCAGGGAGCGTCGACGCAGTCGCTGGTCATGCGCTCCAAGTCGGGGACGGTCCGCCTCATCAGCGCCCAGCACAAGCTGTCGAAGCTCGCCCGCTTCTCCGCAATCGATTTCGCGTAGGTTTCGTTTCGCAACGGCCGGCGGTGCGGTCGGCGGGGGGTGTGGGGGGCAGAGGCTCCTGCCGGAGCCCCCCACCGTCGCTCGATCCGGCTTGGCCGGTCGAGCGACAGGGAATGAGTGCCGCCGAAAGGCGGCGCCAAAGCCTCGTTTCGCAACCTCCGGTTGCGAAACGAAACCTACATATGACTTGCGATGCGGGCGGCGGCCCAGCGGCGGACGCCGCGGGGTACCGGACCCGCGGCTGCGGCGGCGACCTTGTTGACCCTGCCGGTCACGACCCACGACTTGCCGGCATGGGCGGCGGCCAGCGCCTCGGCGGCACAGTCCTCCGCGGACTGCCAGGGCATCCCGAGGGGACGCCGAGGCTCGACGCCGGCCCGCTCGTGAAACTCGGTGTGGGTGAAGCCGGGAAGCACCGTCGTGACCGTCACGCCTGTGCCGGCGAGCTCGCTCGAGAGGGCCTCGCCGAACATGGCGACAAAGCCCTTGGTAGCGCCGTACGTGGCGTTGCCGGGCGTCGCCTGGAGCGCGGCCATCGACGAGATGTTCACGACGGTTCCCCGGCCCCGGGGCACCATGGCCCGGACCGCGGCGTGC
>JBKOUY010000120.1:0-14824 GCA_046723645.1 Actinomycetota bacterium
GCCAGCCGCTCGGTCCTGCCCCTGGTCGACGGATCGTTGCGCTACACCGACGCCGGTTTCCCGTCGGCGAGTGACGCGATCTCCCCGGGCATCTTCGTTCCCGCCTGGGACCACGGCCGCATCGCCGTCGGCAACGGCGACGCCGAGTCGCACTGGGCGCACGACGACCTGCGGGTACGGGCGCTGGCGCTCCGGGAGCCGGCATCGAAGGACGTCACGGTGCTGCTCGCCGCCGACGTCTACATGATCTTCCGGACCGACGCCGACTCCATCCGGGCCAAGGTCGAGGAGCGCCTGCCGCGCCAGCTGAAGGGCCGCGTGAACGTGGTGGTCGGGTCCACGCACAACCACCACGGCCCCGACACCGCCTTCGACGTCAACCACGACTGGTACGAGCACATGACGGACCAAGCCGCCGACGCCGTGGTCGAGGCCGTGGGCGAGCTCCGGCCGGCCCGGTTGCGGGTCGGTGAGGGCGAGCACTGGTTCGGCATGGACGACGGCACCGATCCGCAGGTGATCGACCCCCGCATGAACGTGTTGCAGGCCGTGGCCCCCAACGGGCACGTCATCGGCACGGTGGTGCAGTGGAACAACCACCCCGAGACCACGCTCAACTGGGCGCCCCCGGCCGACATCGCCGCGGCCTGCGCAGCGCTCGGCTGGACGGAAGGCAACTGCACCGCCGAGGGGCGCTACTTCACGGCGGACTACCCGGGGATCCTTTCGCGCACCATCTCCGAGCGGGTGGGCGGCGAGACCCTCTACTTCGTCGGTGCGCTGGGCGAGATCGTCGGCCCCGGTGGCGCCAGCGTGTGGGAGGTCGACCGCCAGCACCCGCTGGGCGATCAGTTCCATCCGCCGGCCGGTGCCGCGGTGCCGGGCGGGGACGGCTTCACGTACACCGACCAGAACTTCCGGCGGGCCGTGGTCATCGGCGAGCAGGCGGCCAGGGCGGCGCTGGGCATCATCGACGACGGCGAGTGGATCGGCCAGCCGACGATCTCCTACCGCGACCAGGCCTTCTACTCCCGGCTGACGAACATCGGGTTCCGGGTCCTGCTGGTCGTGGACCCCGACACCGGGTTCACGCAGCTGGGCCACCTGCCGCCGACGGCGTACACCTGCCCGGGGACGGGGCCCAAGACCGACGAGACGTGCACCGACGTGGGGCTGGCAACGGAGGAGGACCCGGTGGTCGGCACCATCAGGACCGGTGACCACCTGCGCAGCGCGGTCGGCTACCTGCGGATCGGGCCCGTGGGCATGATGTTCCTCCCCGGCGAGGTGGCGGGCGAGCTGGTGGCCGGGCTGCCCGCCGAGTTCCGTTCGGACCCGGGGCGCTGGTACGACGAGCCCGCGGGCCTACACGCCTTCGGCGACGACTTCACGACGGGCGGGTACGTGCACCAACGGATGCACGACCGCTACGAGTTCACCGTCGGCCTCGGCAACGACGAGCTCGGCTACGTGTTTCCGATCAGCAACTGGCGGGTGGCCTGCGTGGCCGACGAGTTCGCCGGACCCGGGACCTGCCAGGCGCTCCACGACGCGGGCGTGATCGAGCACCCGGACGCCGTGGCGGGCACCACGTGCAAGGCGATCACCGAGGACCCGTCCCGGTTGGATGCGTATCCGCCCGACGCCGCCCTGGCCGTGTCGGCGAGCTGCCGCTATGGCCAGGCGCTGGGGGAGGCGCAGGGCCACTACGAGGAGACCAACTCGGCCGGTTGGGACCTGGCGGCTGACATTATGGCGGCCGTGGCCGCCCTCACGGGCGACGCCGACGCGACGGAGGTCAACCCCGACTTCGCCGGCTACTGGTTCGAGTTCCCGCCGCCGGCGGCGTGAGCCGCGGGTTGCGGCCGATGCCGGCTCACGTGGCCGACAGTAGGTCCTCGACCGCCTCGGGCGGCCGGCCCAGCACCGCCCGGCCGTCCTCGGCGACCAGTATCGGCCGCTCGATCAGGATCGGGTTGGCCACCATCGCCTCGACCCAGCGCCGGCGATCATGCGGCCAGTCGCGCAGGCCCAGGTCTTTGGCCACAGGCTCGCCCATGCGCGCGATGTCCCACGGCTCGCGGCCGAGCGCGACCAGGACCGCATCGAGCTCCTCGGCGGTGGGCGGGTCGTCGACGTAGCGACGCTCCTCGTAGGCCACGCCGCGCTCGTCGAGGATCGCCTTCGCCGAGCGGCTCTTCGAGCATCGGGGGTTGTGCCACAGCTCCATGGCCACCGAGCCTGGCACGCGCGGGCGTCGGCCCGGGAACCGGCGTTCAGCGGTCCCAGCGGGCGAGCAGGACCTTGAGCATCTCGTCGGACTGGTGGCTGGGCAGCCCGCTGCCGCCGTCGACGACCAGGTCGTGCCCCGTGACGAAGCCGGCATCGGGCGAGCACAGGAATGCGACCGCGCCCGCGACCTCGGCGGCGTCGCCCACCCGCGCGAGGGGGATGCGGTCCTCGATGCGGCGCCGGCGGTCCTCGTCGTCGAGCACGGCTTGGGTCATGCGGGTGGCGACGTACCCGGGCGAGACGCTGTTGACGCGCACCTCGGGGGCGAGCTCGAGCGCCGCAGTGCGGGTGAGCGCCACCACCCCCGCCTTGGCGGCGGCGTAGGGTCCCTCGCCCCTGGTCGGCCGGCTGGCGACGGTGCCCGCGACGTTGACGACCGAACCGCGGCCCGAGGCCCGCAGGTGCGGCGTCGCCGCCCGGATCCCGTGCCAGACGCCCGTGAGGTTGACCGCCAGCAGGCGGGCGAACTCGGCGTCGGTGAAGCTGGCGAGCGGCTTGGTCGACCCGAACCCGGCGTTGTTCACCAGGATCGTGAGCCCGCCGAAGGCCGCCGCCGCCCGCTCGATGACCGCCGTCAGGCCCTCGGGATCGGCGACGTCGGCCCCCAGTGCGAGGTGGCCCTCACCGAGCTCCGCGGCGAGATCGTCGGCCGCAGCGGCGTCGACGTCGACGACCGCCACCCGGGCCCCGTCCCCCGCCAGCCGGGTCGCCACGGCACGCCCGATGCCATGGGCACCGCCGGTGACCACGGCCGCACGCCCGTCGAACGCCCCGGCCAAGGCCCGGCCCCGCGTCCCTAGAAGCCCTGGAGCCAGTGGCCGGCGTTGACGCCGAGCGCCTGCCCGGTGATCGGCTTCGACATGTCCGAGGCGAAGAACACCACGGCCTCGGCGATCTCGCTGGACGGCGGCAGGTAGCCAAGTGCCGTCTCCGCTGCCACTTCGGAGTACTGCTCCTCCGGCGTGATCCCCTTCCGCCGCGCCAGGTGCTCGAAGTACATCGCCACGCTGTCGCCCCAGATGTAGCCGGGGTGGATCCCGTTGACCCGGATCCCCTGGGCGCCCAGCTCGACGGCGAGGATCTTGGTGGCCGCCGCCAGCGCCGCCTTCGACGCCGTGTAGGCCCCGAACCGCGGACGCATCCGCACGGCGGACATCGAGTTGACCATCACGACCCGACCGTCGCCCCGTTTGGCCATCGGCGCCACGCACGCCTGGGTGAGCTGCAGGGTGCCGAACAGGTTGACGTCCATGGTCCGGCGCCAGTCCTCGAGGTCGGCATCGACGAAGTGCGTGCGGTCACCGGCGTGGAACGCGTTGTTTACCAAGACGTCGAGCCCGCCGAACGTCTCCACGACGCGCTCGACCGCGCGCCGGCACGAGTCGGCGTCGCAGATGTCGAGCCGGAGCGCCAGCGCCTTGGCGCCGAGGCCCTCGACCTCGGCGGCTATTGCCTCGACGTTGGCCTCGGTGCGCGCCCCGACCGCGACCATCGCCCCGTGGCGGGCGCAGGCGAGCGCGATGTCGCGACCGAGGCCGGGCCCGACGCCCGAGACGAGCGCCACCTTCCCGTCCAGCAGTGCCATGCTGGTCACAGTAGGCGTGCCCGCGTGGGTGACGTCCCCCTTACGACGCCGCCTTGCGCCTCTTGCGGCGCGCCCAGAGGGCCTCGACCGCCTGCCCCAGCAGCGCGCCGAGGATCAGCGCCACCACCAGCCCGACCCACAGCCGGGTCGTCACGTCGAAGAACACGAACGTCGTCTCGACGCGGTCGCTGTTCTGCACGACGAAGAGGATGGCGAGGACCACCACGACGATCCCCACCACCAGTCGTGTGATCAGCCTTCTGTCGGGCCCGTCGCTCGACTCCTCCAGCGGAACGTCGCTCCTCTCCGGCCTGTACGCCACGTGGGGAACTTACTCCGCAGCGCGTCGACGAACGAGTAGCCGCACGGTCATCTTCTGCTGCTAGCGGCGCTCGTAGGTGGGCTCGCGATCCTCGGCGCGTGCCCGCAGGAGCTCGTGATGGTCGTGGGATCCCAGCATCATCGCCTGGCCCGTGAGCTCGCGCTGGAGCGTCGCGCGCACGTCCGCGGATGCCAGCGCCTGCACGTGCTCGCGGATCATCCGCACGGCCAGCGGCGGGCGCTCGGCGATCGACTCGGCCAGCCCCAGCACGACCTCGTCGAGCTCGTCGTCCGGCACCACCTGCGTCACCAGGCCCAGCTGGAGCGCCTCCTCGGCTCCGATCCGCCGGCCCGTCAGGGCAAGGTCGAGCGCCAGAGCCGATCCGCCGATCTCGAACAGCTTGGCCACCCCGGCGGAGTCGGGGATGAGACCGTGGTCCACCGCCGGCAGCGCCATCGCCACGCTCTCTCCGGCCACCCGGATGTCGCACAGCAGCGCCCGTTCCAGCTGGATGCCGAGCACCCAGCCCTTGAGCGCGCAGATGATCGGCACCGGGAAGTCGTAGAGCAGCCGCGTCTGCCACTGGTTCCGCTCGATGAACTCGAGGTGGGTGGCACCCGGGTGGTCGTGGAGCTCGCCAGGGTCGCGCCCCGACGAGAACGAGGGACCGTTGCCCCGCCAGACCACCACCCGCACGTCGCGGTCGTTGCGGAGCAGGTCCAGGTACCGGAAGAACAGGGCGTCGGCGGCATCGCCGACCATGTTGTGCTGATCGGGCCTGTTCAGGCTGACGACGGCCACGCCGCCTTTCACCTCGAGCAGGACGGGATCGTCGTCCACCATCGAATCTCCCTCCCTAGGGCGACGCTGGGGAGAGCGCCGGCCGGGTGCCGACACGCTATGTCGTCTTGGCCGCGCGTGCTCGGGCGAACTTCGCGCCGCGGGCGACCCTGCCCGCCGATGTGCGGTCGTCAGGTGGTCGAGAGGCGGTTCTGGGCCTCAGCCCGAGGCGGCCGTGGTCGTGGTGGTGGACGCCGAGGCCGTCGTGGTGGTTGACGCCGCAGCCGTGGTGGTCGTGGACTCGGGTGCGGTGGTCGACGACGCCTCCGACGTGGTCGTCGTCTCGCGGACGCCGGTCTGGGGGATTGGGCCCTCGTCGTCGTCGCCACAGGCGGTGAGCACCAGGGCCACCACGATCGCCGACCCCAGCACCGCCCAGCGTCTTCCCCGTCGCTTGTCCACGGCTCTAGAGCATGGCGGACGCGCGACGCACGTCACCAAACACCGTTCGGCGCTCGACTCGCCGCAGCCCATCGCGGGCCGCGGCGGCGATCCCGATCCCGTCCAGGCCGAGCTCGGACCGGATCGTCGCCGGATCGCCCTGGGCGACGTACGAATCCGGCACCCCCAGCACGACCACGGGCGGCGTGAGGCCCCCGTCGCCGAGGCCACCGGGAACCAGTGCCGACTGGCCGAGGGCATCGACCACCCGGGCGCCGGCGCCAGCCTCCCTGACGCCGTCCTCGACAGTGACGACGAGCCGGTGCCGCCCGGCGTCGGCGACGAGGTGGTCGTCGACCGGCTTCACCAGCCGCATGTCCCACACGGTGGTCGACACGCCCACGTCCTCGAGGAGGCCGGCGGCCTCGTCGGCCGCCTCGACCAGCGGCCCCGCCGCCACGAGGCAGACGTCGCGTCCGGCCCGGAGCCGGCGGGCGCGCCGGCCCACGCCGACCTCGGGACCGCCGGCCGCGACCTCGCGCGCCGTGCCGCTCGGCCAGCGCAGGGCGCAGGGGGCGTTCGTGGCCAGCGCCTCGGTGAGCATGGCCCCGAGCTCGGCGCCGGACGACGGGGCGAACACGGTCATCCCGGGCACCCGCCCGAGCAGCGCCAGGTCCAGCACCCCGTGGTGGGAGGGGCCGTCCGGTCCGGTGATCCCGGCGCGGTCGACGCACAGCACGACGGGCAGGCGGTGGAGCCCCACGTCGAGGTTGACCTGGTCGAGTGCCCGGGTCAGGAACGACGAGTAGATCGCGACCACGGGCCGCAGGCCGCCCATGGCCATGCCGGCGGCCGCGGTCACCGCGTGCTGCTCGGCGATCCCCACGTCGAAGAACCGGTCGGGGAACGCCTCCGCGAACGGCCGCAGGCCGGTGGAGCTGGGCATGGCGGCGGTGATGGCGACGATCCGCGGGTCCCGCGCCGCGGCGCGGACCAGCGCCTCGGAAAAGACGTCGGTGTAGCGGGGACGGGTGCGGGCGGGGGGCGCGTAGCGCCGGGGCCGGAACGGCGCGACGTCGTGCAGGCACTTGTCGTCGTCGTCCTCCGCCGGCGGGAAGCCCCTGCCCTTGCGGGTCAGCACGTGGACGACCGCCGGCCGGCCGGACGCGAGCGCGTCCCGGATCCCCGACTCGAGCGCGGTGACGTCGTGGCCGTCGAGCGGGCCGTGGTAGTCGAGGCCGAGCGCGGCGAAGAACGAGGGGCCCGACGGCGGAGCATCGCCACACCCGGCGCCGCCACCTTCGCCGGGCTGCCGGCCCGCGACCCGCAGGGGGCTGAGGGCCTCGGCCAGCCTCGACACCGTGGGTGCGTAGGAGCGGCCGTTGTCGTTGAGGACGACCACGACCGGCAGGCCGCGCCAGCCGATGTTGTTGAGGCCCTCGTAGGCCATGCCGCCCGTCAGCGCGCCGTCGCCCACGACCGCGACGACCCGTCCCGCATGCCCCGCCTGGCGGCGGGCGGCCGCCAGCCCGTAGGCGTACGACAGCGCCGTCGAGGCGTGGCTGTTCTCCACCCAGTCGTGCGGCGACTCGGCCCGGTTGGGGTAGCCCGTGAGCCCGCGGGCCCGGCGCAGGGTCGGGAACCGCGCCCGGCGGCCGGTGAGCAGCTTGTGGGTGTACGCCTGATGGCCGGTGTCCCACACGATCGCGTCAGTCGGCGAGTCGAGGACCCGATGCAGTGCGATGGTCAGCTCGACCGCCCCCAGGTTCGACCCCAGGTGCCCGCCGTTGGCGGCGACGACCTCGATGAGGACCCGGCGTATGTCCGCTGCGAGCTGGTCGAGCCGGTCGCCGTCGAGGTCGCGCAGGTCGGCCGGCGACCGGACGCCGTCGAGCACGCCCGTGCTCATCGCGCCAACGCCGCGCGCACCGACTGCCGCAGCGACGTCGTGGTGGCGATGACCGCCGAGGGCTCGTAGCCGCAGTGGGCCATGCAGTTCTGGCACCGGGGATCGCGGCCGCGGCCGTAGCGCTCCCAGTCGGTGGTCTCGACGAGCTCGCGGTAGCTCGACGCGTAGCTGTCGCCCATGAGGTAGCAGGGCCGCTGCCACCCGAAGACCGAGTAGCTGGGGATCCCCCACGCGGTGCAGGGGAAGTCCACCTTGCCCTCGAGGAAGTCGAGGAACAGCGGCGTGTGGTTGAGCCGCCAGCGGCGCCGCCGCCCGGCGAACGCATCCCGGAACAGCTTCTGCGTCTGCTTGACGCCCAGGAAGTGCAGCTGATCGGGCGCCTTCTCGTAGGCGTAGCCGGGCGAGATCATCATCGAGTCCACGCCGACCTCGTCGTTGAGGAAGTCGAGCACCTCGCGCACCGTCGAAGGCGAGTCCGTCGAGAAGAAGGTCGTGTTGGTGGTGACCCGGAAGCCCCGCGCCTTGGCGTCGGCGATGGCGGTGACGGCCTCGTCGAAGACGCCGTCACGACACACCGACTCGTCGTGGCGCTCGCGCAGCCCGTCGATGTGCACGGTCCAGGCGAAGTAGGGCGACGGCCGGAACTTGTCCAGCTTGCGGCGCAGCAGCACCGCGTTGGTGCACAGGTAGACGAAGCGCCGGCGCCGGATGAGCGCCTCGACCATCTCCACGATGTTCGGATGCAGCAGCGGCTCACCACCGGCGATCGACACGATCGGCGCCCCGCACTCCTCCACGGCGGCGACGGCGTCCTCGACCGACACCCGCTGGCGCAGCACCTCGGTCGGGTGCTGGATCTTCCCGCAGCCCGCACACGCGAGGTTGCAGGCGAACAGCGGCTCCAGCTCGAGCACGAGGGGGAACTTGTCGCGGCGGGCCAGCTTCTGGCGCAGCAGGTACAGACCCACGCGCGTGCTCTGCCTCATCGGGACCATTAGCGAACCTCCTCGGGCAGCGAGAAGCGGACGGTCTCGGCCGTGACCGTCCGGGAGTGGATGTCGAGCGGGCCCAGCCCGCCGAGCGTGGCGACGACGCGATCGACGATTGCCGCCGGTGCCGACGCCCCGGCGGTGACCCCGACGGTGGCCGCGCCGGCCAGCCAGGCGAGGTCGATCTCCCGCTCGTCGTCGACCAGGTGCGCCGGGCACCCCGCCCGCTCGGCGACCTCGACCAGCCGCTGGCTGTTGGACGAGTTCTGCGAGCCCACCACCAGCAGCAGGTCGCAGTCGCCGGCGATCGCCCGCACGGCGTCCTGCCGGTTCTGGGTGGCGTAGCAGACGTCGTCGGCGGCGGGCCCGACCAGCGCCGGGAAGCGGTCCCGCAGCACGGCGACCACGTCCGCCACGTCGTCGAGCGCCAGGGTGGTCTGGGTCACGTACGCGACCCGCTCGGGGTCGGCGACCTCGACCCCGGCGGCGTCGTCGGGCGTGGACACCAGGCGGATGTCGGCCGCCTCGCCGATCGTCCCCTCCACCTCGTCGTGGTGCGCGTGGCCGACCAGCACCACGCTGTAGTCACGATCCGCGAAGCGCCGGACCTCCCGGTGCACCTTGGCCACCAGCGGGCAGGTGGCGTCGATCACCGCCTGCCGTCGCGCCGCGGCCTCCGCCTCGACGGCCGGGGACACGCCGTGGGCCGAGAACACGAGCCGGGCTCCCTCGGGCGCCTGGTCGACCTCCTCGACGAACACCGCACCCCGGGACTCCAGGTCGGCGACGACATGCCGGTTGTGGATGATCTGCCGGCGGACGTAGACGGGCGGCCCGTAGCGGTCGAGCGCCCGCTCCACCACCTCGATCGCCCGCTCGACGCCGGCGCAGAACGAGCGGGGCTCCGGCAGCAGGACGGTGCGGGGACCCGCGGCTGCGGCCCAGGCCGCCAGCACCCGGGCGGTGCGGCGCAGCGCCCGGTACGCCGCGAGCGTCCGGCGCTCGTCCGCGACGACCCGCACCACGACCCGTGGGCGGTCGGGCGCCGCCTCGATCAGCCAGGCGCTCTCCCGGTCGGCCGCCGGCGTCACCGGGCCCTCGTGGACCCGCAGGCCGCCGGCGCGCAGGCCGTTGGCCACCAGCGGCGCCGACGGCAACGGCACGCTGCCGAATGGCCCCAGCACCTCGGTGGCGACGACCACGTCGCCGGGCTCCAGGCCGGGGGGCGGCGGAGTCAGCCAGCCGGCGACGGCCAGGCCGGGGGCGCCCCGGCAGCGTGCGGCCAGGTTGATGGCCGACCGCCGGGACCGCTCGGCCCCCTCGCCCGTCACGATCGTCTCTAGCACCGGCGCGCCCCCGGCCACCGCCCGGGCCTCGGCCCGCCGCGGCGTCAGGACGATCCCCGGACGCGCGCTCATGAGGGCACCCCGCGGCAGTAGCGGCCGAGCGCCGTCAACGGGAACGTGTGCCGGTACAGGTGGTAGTTGATGTAGAAGTCGCCCGGGAAGCCCGTGCCCGTGAACGGCTCCTCGTCCCAGGTGCCGTCGGGCCTCTGGGTGTCGATCAGGAAGCCGATGCCGCGGCGCACGGGGTCGCTGTCGCGGCGGCCCGCGGCGAGCAGGGCCAGCAGGGCCCATGCCGTCTGCGACGCCGTCGACGTGCCCCTCCCGATCGCGTTCGGGTCGTCGTAGGAGCGCAGGTCCTCGCCCCAACCACCGTCGCCGTTCTGGTGGCCTTCGAGCCAGGTCACAGCCCGGGCGACCCCACGGTCGTCGGGACCGGCACCCGCCGCCACAAGCGCGGGCACTGCGGCGCCGGTTCCGTACACGTGGTTGGCGCCCCAGCGGCCGAACCACGAACCCCCGGGCTCCTGCTCGGCCCGCAGCCAGCCGAGCCCGTCCCGGAGCCTGCCCCGGTCGGCGCCCGGCTCGGCGGCCAGCATCTCGATGGCGTGGGCGGTGACGTCGGCGGACGGCGGATCGGTGACCTCGCCGAAATCGCAGAACGGCAGCGCCCCGCACAGCCGGCTGGTGTTGTCGGCATCGAAGGCCGCCCAGCCGCCGCCGCGGCTCTGCATCCCCTCCACCCAGGCGATGGCGCGTTCGATGGCCCGCTCCCGGCGCGCCATGTCGAGGCCTGCGACCCGGCGCAGCGCCAGCACCACCTCGGCGGTGTCGTCGACGTCGGGGTAGTTGACGTTGGCGAACTCGAACGCCCAGCCCCCCGGGGCCAGCCCCGGGCGGCGCACCGCCCAGTCGCCGGCGACGCCGACCTCCTGGTCGAGGAGCCACACGCCAGCCCGCACAAGGGCGGGATCGTCGGGCGCCACGCCGGCGTCGGCGAGCGCCACGACCGCCAGGGCGGTGTCCCACACCGGTGACTGGCACGCCTCCAGGCGGCGGCCCCGCTCGTCGTGGATGGTGAAGCGATCGAGGCCGGCCAGCCCGGCCGCCATCGCTGGATGATCGAGCGGGTAACCGAGCACGTGGAGGGCGAGGAGCGAGTACACCCAGGGCGGCTGGATGCCACCCCAGGACCCGTCGGCCTCCTGCCGCCGAATGATCCACTGCTCGGCCAGCCGGAGGGCCAGCGGCCGCAGGACCACCTTGGGGGGCGCCCAGCCGGGCAGGCGCTCGTAGCCCTTGAGCGCCCGGTCGAGGCGCCGGAACCCCCGTTCCCACCCCGAAGCTGCGGCGATTGGAGCCCCCATGGGGGCGCCAGCCGCCGCAAGTTCGCCGTTAAAGAGCTCGCCGATCGAGAACGGCAGCGGGCGGACCAGGCGATGCGCCGCAACCACGGTCAGGGGGACGATCGTCTGCCGGGCCCAGCACGCGAAGTCGTAGACGTTCAGCGGGACGCTGGGCGGCAGCAGGATGACCTCGGGCGGCAGCGCCGGCAGGTCGTCCCACGACCACTGGCCCAGGAGCGCCAGCCAGACGCGGGTGAAGACGCGCGTCCGCTCGATGCCGCCCGCGTGGAGGACGAACCGGCGGGCGAGTGCCAGGTGCGGCGCATCCGTGGGGTCCCCCGCCAGGCGCAGCGCGACGTACGCCTCGACCGTCGTGGACAGGTCGCCGGGACCCCCATGGAACGTGGCCCAGGTGCCGTCGGCCCGCTGTTGCGATCGGATCCATGCCGCCGCCGCGCCGGCCGTCGCCGGGTCGAGGACGCCCAGGGCGTGGCGGAGCATCAGGTCCTCCGCGTCCATGGTGACGTTGGTCTCGAGCTCGCCCTTCCACCACCCCTCGGGGGTCTGGAGCGCCAGCAGGTGGTCGCGCGCCCGCCGCATGGCCTCGGCGGCCGGGGCCGCAACCGAAGCGACGGCGGGTGCGTCGATGGCCATCAGAACTCCCTCTCGACGACGAAGCGGGCGAGGTCGGCCAGCTCGGCACATGCGACCTCGGCCAATCCCGCCCCCTCCAGCGACCGGCAGGCCGCCGCGAGGTGCTCGCGGGCAAGCGCCTCGGTTGCCTGCCGGGCGCCGGAGGCCTCGACCAGCTCGGTCGCCCGGGCCACGGCGTCCGCGTCGAGCGGCCCGTTCAGCAGGAGGCGCCGCAGCTCTCCGGCCCCCTGGCGTTCGCCGGCGTCCAGCGCGAAGACCACCGGCAGCGATTTCTTGCGGGTGGACAGGTCGTTGCCCCGGGGCTTGCCGGTCCGCTCGGGATCGCCCCAGATGCCGAGGACGTCGTCCACGGCCTGGAAGGCGACCCCGAGGTGGGCGCCGTAACGGCGCAACGACTGGACCACGACGGCGGGTGCGCCCGCGAGCACCGCACCGATGGCGGCGGCGCAGGACAGCAGGGCGCCGGTCTTGCCGGCCACCATGCCGAGGCATTCCGCGGCGGTGACGTCGGGCCGGCCCTCGAAGGCCATGTCGTCGGCCTGGCCCCCGATCATCGCCGCCACCGCATCCGTCAGCTTTGCGCTCGCCGCGGCGCCGGCCGGGCCGCGCTCGAGCAGGATCTGGTGGCCGAGGGTGACCAGCGCGTCGCCGACCAGCACGGCGGGGCCCACCCCGTACAGCGCCCAGACCGTCGGCCGGTGACGGCGTTCCCGGTCGCCGTCGATGACGTCGTCATGAAGCAGCGAGAAGTTGTGGACGAGCTCGACCGCGACCGCGCCGGGTACCCCAACGCCGGCGTCGGCGCCCGCCGCCTCGGCCGACAGCACGGCCAGCGCGGGGCGGACCCCCTTGCCGCCGGCCCGCGTGCTGGGGGTCCCGTGCTGGTCGCACCAGCCGAGGTGGTAGGCGGCGATTCTCCCGAGCTCCGGGTTGAGCCGCTCGACGGCGGCAACCATCGCCGGGTGCGCCACGTCCCGGGCACGCGCGAGCGCATCGGGAACTGACGTGAGCGTGCTCACACCACCACCTCCTCGTCGGCCGGTCGGGCCGGCAGCCGGCGTGTGTGGCCGGCGGCGAGGAGGGCGTGGTGCGCGGCGGTGTTCCCGCTGCGCACCGCCCCCTCCATGGTCGCGGGCCACCCGGTGGCCGTCCACGCACCGGCAAGCACCAACCCGGGGATCTCCGTCGTGCCCCCCGGCCGGTCGGCGGCCGAGCCGGGTGCACCCCGGAACGTCGCCGCCGGCTCGCGGGAGACGAGGGCGTCAACGACCCGCGCGGTGCGGGCACGGGGGAACAGGTCGGCCAGGCCGGCGACGACCGCGGCCTTCACCTCGTCGGACGACCGGCCCATGTACGGCTCGGCCGCCGACAGCGATACGGCTAAGTACTGGCCCCTCTCGAGCCCGGCACTGGCGCTGCGGTCGAACACGAACTGGACGTCGGTGCCTACACCGGCGGCGAGCTCGAGGTCAGTGACTGGTCGGTCGTAGACGACGTGGACGTTCACGATCGGCGACACGCCGAGCCGATCGCCCACGCCACGCAGCCCGTCCAGGTCGGGCGCCACGTCGGCCGCGGCGGTGTGGGGGACGGCGACCACGACTGCGTCGGCGGCTCGCTGGCTGTCGGCGACTCGGACGGTGAACCCGGTGGCGCCGTCCGGCGGCCGGGCGACGGCGGTGGCGGGCACACCGGTGAGGACCTCGACGCCCGCCCGCTCGAGCGCCCGGAGCCCGGCGTCGCCGTGCAACTCCCCCAGCGGGACAGAGGCCCAGCCGATGTCGGCGGCGTCGGCCGCGGTCAGCAGGCCGGTCCGGAACACCATCGCGGCCAGCGCCAGCGATGCCTCGGCGGCCGGGAGGTTCACGGTCGGGCGGCAGATCAGGTCCCACAGGGCGTCCCGCGCCGCCGGCGATTGCCCGTGCCGGCTCAGCCACTCGCCGAAGGTCTGCCGATCTGTCACGGCGGCATCGACGTCGACCCGGCGGAGCGCCAGTGCCGCCGGCCCGAGCCGCAGCCGGTCACGGACGCCGAGGTGGCGGTACGCGACGAGCGACCCCCCGAGGTGGGCGGGGGCCGGCAGCCAGCGGCTGCGGCGCAGCCGCGAGGTCCGCCCGCCAGGCGCGATGACGGGCAGGTCGAGGCGCGACTGGAGGCGCACCCGGTCCGCCACCCCGATGCGGTCGAGGAACGCCCGGTAGGCGGTGCAGCAGCGCAGGAACACGTGCTGGCCGTTGTCGAGCCATAGGCCGTTGTGGCGGAACGACCAGGTCGCCCCGCCGAGGCGCCGGCGCCGCTCGACGAGCGTCACCTCGGCACCGGCGTCGGCGCACGCCAGGGCCGCGGCCATCCCGGCCAGCCCCCCGCCCACCACGCAGATGCGGGGGCGGGTCATCCCCCGGGCCCGATCGGGAACGGCACCAGGCTGCGGGCCGCGACGCCCACCTTCTGGCCGGTCGTGAGCGAGATGCGACCACGCAGGACCGCCCCGGGGTCGCGCTCGATCTGGTCGAGCAGGCGGTGATAGATGCCGGCCATGGCGGCGACGCAGGCCCGGGAACGGTGGTCGAGGTGCGGCAGCAGGCCGAGCCCGCGCTCGTACCACGCACGGGCGCGCTCGGCCTCGAACGTCAGCAGCGCCGCCAGGGCGTCGGCCGGCCCGGTCGCGTCCGGCGCGCAGCCGAAGCGGGCCAGGTCGTCGGCCGGCAGGTAGACCCGGCCCAGCCGGTCGCGGTCCTCGACCAGGTCGCGCAGGACGTTGGTGAGCTGGAGGGCGACACCGAGGTCGTCGGCCAGCGGCGCGGTGACATCCGGCCGATCGGTGCCGAAGATCGCGAGGGACAGCCGGCCGATCGATCCTGCCACCTGCCGGCAGTAGGCGACGAGCTCGTCGAACGTGGCGACGCGGGCCACGACGAGGTCGCGTCGGCAGCCCTCGAACAGGTCGTCGATGGCCCCCTGCGGCAGCGGATAGCGGCGGACCACGTCGGCGAGCGCCACCAGCACGGCATCGTCGGGGTCAGCGGCCGCGCGCTCGGCAAGCGTGCGCGTCACCCGGTCCTGCAGTGCGTCGAGGGCCCTGGCACGCGCGTCGGCGGGGCCGGGCTCGTCCACGATGTCGTCCACGTGCCGCGCCAAGGCGTACACCGCCGCCATCGCCCGC
>JBKOUY010000182.1:0-7703 GCA_046723645.1 Actinomycetota bacterium
CATCGACGCCGCCGACGCGCAGCGGGTGGGGCTGCTGACCGAGATCGCCGACGACCCGGCGGAGCGAGCGGTCGAGATGGTCCGGGCGTGGGCCGCGGACGGGCACGCGACCAGGTGGCACCTGCGCCTGATGCGTCCCGACCCGGCGGCGGTGGAGGCCGCGATGGCTCGCGAGACCGTCGCAGCCATGGAGGTCTTCGATGCCGGCATCGCGACCGCCGGCGCCGCGGCCTTCCGCGACAGGCGGTCATGACGGCGCGACTGCGACGAGCCGCCGACCTGGACTGGACCCTCGGAGAGTTGCTGGAGCGGCGCGCCGCCGAGCACGGCGACCGCGTGCTGCTGCGATTCGGCGACGGCGAGACGCTGTCGTATGCGGCACTGGCGGCACGGGTGGCTGCGGTGCGCACGCTGCTGGCGGCGCGACGCCTGCGGCCGGGCGACAGGGTGGCGCTCATGATGCGCAACTCACTGCGCTACCCGGTCGCATGGCTGGGCGTCACGTCCGCGGGGATGGCGGCCGTGCCCGTGAACAGCCGGTCGGGACCCCTGGACAGCCGCCACCTGATCGACCACAGCGGCGCCCGCATGGTGATCGCCGACGACGCCACCGCCGCGACGGTGCACGCCGCCATCGCCGAGATCGATCGGCGCGTCATGGTCGAGGACGCCTCACCGCCGGACTGGCCCCAGGCCGGCCACGGCCGCGACGTCCCGGCCGCCGACGTGCCCGCAGGCACGCTCGCCGGCGTCCAGTACACGTCGGGTACCACGGGGCTGCCGAAGGGCTGCATGCTCAGCCACCGGTACTGGCAGCAGATCGGTCAGGCCTCCGCCGACGTGCTGCGCCTCGAGCAGTCCAGCGTGTTGCTGAGCGCCCAGCCGTTCTCGTACATCGATCCGCTCTGGAACGTCGTGGCGGCGTTGCGGGCCGGCGCCGAGCTGGTGATCCTGGACGGCTTCCACCCGTCGACGTTCATGCGATCGGTGGCCGACTGGGGCGTGACCACCTTCTACTGCCTGGCGGCGATGCCGGTGCTGCTGCTGAAGCAACCGCCCGCCGCGCACGACCGCGCCCATCGGCTCAGCCACGTGGGGTGCTCCGGCATCCCTCCCCGCCTCCACGCCGCCATCGAGCGGCGCTGGGGCGTGCCGTGGTACGAGCTGTTCGGGATGACCGAGACGGGGCTGAACCTCGCCGTGCTCGACGACGACCACGACGAGCTGGTCGGCACCGGCAGCCTGGGCAGCGCCATGAGCCACTGCGAGGCCATGGTGGTGGACGACGCCGGGGGCGAGGTGCCCCCGGGTGTGCAGGGCGAGCTCGTCGTGCGCGGCCTCGGGCTCATGGACGGCTACCACGAGAATCCCGAGGCGACGGCGGCGTTCTTCGCCGGCGGCTGGGGCCACACCGGGGACCTCGCGGTCCGCGACGCCAAGGGCCGGTTCACGCTGCGGGGGCGCATCAAGGACATGATCCGCCGCGGCGGCGAGAACGTCGCCGCCGCTGAGGTCGAGGGGGTGCTGGTCAGCCATCCCGCGGTGCTCGAGTGCGCCATCGTCGCCATCCCCGACGACGACCTCGGCGAGGAGCTGCGCGCCGTGGTGGTGCCCGTCGCGGGTGCGGCGCCGTCGCCCCGGGAACTGCGGGACCACGTGGCCCGGCGGCTGGCGCCCTTCAAGGTCCCCCGCTACTGGGAGCTTCGCTCCGAGCTCCCCCACACGCCGTCCGAGCGCGTCGCCAAGCACCGCATCGGTGACCCCGAATCCGACCTGGTCGACCTCGCGGACACCTGAGGTCCGGCGGGCTCGGCCGGGCGTGGCTACTCCGCCCGCGCGCAGTGCTCCTCGGTCGGCGGCACATCGAGCGCCGGATTGCGATCGAAGAACCCGAACGGAGCCAGCACGAACCCGCAGTACTCGACCGGCATGACCGGCCAGTCCTCCGGCCGGACGAAGTGCGTGACGCCGAACGTGTACCACACCACGACGTCGGCATCGACGAGGGAGCGGTCCGCCGCCGTCCAGCGGGGCAGGCCGTCGCCGCCCTCGTGCTGGTTCACGTAGTCGCCGGCGGCACGGAGCTCGTTGCGGTCGTAGGGCGTGACCCACAGGTTGTGGCGCGCGAACCCGGCCCGCCTGCCGATCGGCGAGTCGGCGTGGGCGAACAGGGTCGGGGTGGTCGCCGTGGGGACGAGCCGGTAGGCGACGGGCTGGCCGAGGCCGTTGTGCGACTGCGGATTCACGATCCGCCAGCTGCGGGACCGCGCCGGGTCGATCTCGCGTTGCGCCCGCTGTTCGCTGTCGAGCCGGGTCGCCTTGGACCGGAACGCGTTCGCCCACGGGTTGTCCGGGCCCGGAGGCAGCGGCTCCGCGTCGATCTCGTGGACCTCGTTGACGCAACCGTCGACGTCGAAGTCGAGGCGGGCACAGAAGAGGTGCTGGTGGTGCGGTGCGGCGACCCCCTCCGCGACGACGTTCGCGAACTCCGGTTGCGTGCCCGGCTCGATCGCCATCGGTGAGACGATGCCGGTCAGCTTGACCTCGAGCTGGATGTTGCCGTCGAGGTAGAGGTACCAGAAGAAGCCGTAGTCGTAGTTGCCGACGGTGCTGACGAAGCTCAGCACCAGGCGGCGGCTCCGGCGCACGTCGCCGCGCCCGCTGAACACGTCGACGTGCTTCCAGAGGATCCCGTAGTCCTCCTCGTGCATGCAGATCGCGTTCTGGATCAGCCAGGGCTCGCCCTGCTCGTTCGCCAGCATCGCGTCCAGGTAGCGGACCTCGCCGATGCAGTCGCACCCGAGCGCCAGCGACTGCGTCATCCGCCCCAGCCCCCACTCGCCGGCGTCGAACGCGTTCTTCCATCCGTGCAGCGGACTGGCGTCGCCGTAGGGGACGACCATCTCCGCGATCGACGCCCGATGGAGCACCGGGCGAACCCGTCCGTCGTCGTCCTCGTACGCGACCTGGTGCAGGACGAGGCCCTCGTGGGGATCGAACGACACGCGGAGCTGCCAGCGCTGCCACCGCACGAGGTTGCCGTCGACGGTGAAGCTCGGGCCGTCCGGCTGCGAGATCGAGATCGGCTTGAGGTCGCCGCGGAGCGCCGGCTGGTCCTCGACCCAGAAGCTGGCGCGGTTGGGCGGGAGGGGCACGGCGCCGTGGTCGATGACCTCGATCACCTCGTTGCTGCCGAGGTCGAAGTGGACGATCACGCCCTCGATCGGGCGGGCGTAGCCGTTGTCGGTGGCATCGGCCCGCAGGAACGAGATGCAGCGGGCGATCCGGCGCCCCTCCTCGCACTCGTAGCCGAACGTTCCGGCCGGCCAGGGGTCGATCTGCACCGCATCGAGGTCCGTGATGCCGCGGCCCGCGAGCGCCGCCTGGTACTCGGGATGCTCCTTCGTGGTGAGGATCGCGTTGAGCGCCTCCGTGAACAGCAGGGCAGGCCGCCTGCCCTCGACCTCGTTCCACTCCCGCACCTCGCCGCGGGCGACGGACACGATCGCCTCGACCAGCTTCAACCCGGGACCGGGAACGATCTGCACCCGCACCTCGCGGTCGATCGGGTCGCCGGACTTCCAGCGCGCCAGGTCGTCCTTCGCGGGCTCGCGGAGCACGACGTGGGCGAACAGCGCGCCGTCGCCGACACGCCCGGTCGCCCGCAGGACCTCGACCGCGCGCGTGATCTCGTCAGCGGTGAGCATGTCGAGGGGATGAGCCATACGGAATCCTGCCGCGGGATCGGTGGCCCTGGCCACCATTTCCGCGGCAGGCTTCGATCGTCGATCCTGGTGGCGTGGAGGGGGAAAGACCAACCCAAGGGTGGAACGCCCAGGGCCGGCGCAGCCTGTGGGGCTGGGGGCTGGCCGCCGACGAACCAACCGACGACCAGCGGCGCCGGCTGGCCGCAGGGCTGGCGCGCAACTACGGCGTCGAGCCACGCGTCGAGGCCGCCGCGTCGATCGAGGACGCCGATCTGCGGGCCCCGCGCGTCGCGGTGCCGGCCGCGCTGACCGGCGTGTGCTCGACGGACCCGTGGGAACGGGCCCGGCACACCCATGGGATGGCCTACACCGACCGCGTGCGGGCCTTCCGGGGGCAGTTCGACGACCCGCCCGACATCGTCGCGTATCCGGCGGACGAGTCCGAGCTCGCGGCCGTCCTCGACTGGTGCGACACGTCCGGCCACGTGGTGATCCCGTTCGGCGGCGGATCGTCGGTGGTGTGGGGCGTGAACCCGCCCGCCGAGGCCGCGAGCGTCGTGACCGTCGACCTGACGGCGATGGACCGGGTCCTCGAGGTCGACACCACGTCCCGGGCCGCGCGGATCCAGGCCGGGGCTCTGGGTCCGGCGGTGGAGGACCAGCTGCGGCCGCACGGGCTGACGCTGCGTCATTTCCCGCAGTCGTTCCAGTGGTCGACGGTCGGCGGCTGGATCGCCACCCGCTCCGGCGGCCACTACGCCACGAACCACACGCACATCGACGACTTCGTCGAGTCCGTGCGCATGCTCACCCCGTCGGGCTGGTGGGAGTCACGCCGGCTCCCGGGCAGCGGCGCCGGTCCGAGCCCCGATCGACTGGTGTTGGGCAGCGAGGGCACGCTCGGGATCGTGTCCGAGGCGTGGCTGAGGCTCCAGCCCCGGCCGACGTTCCGCGCCTCCGCCGGCGTGCGCTTCCCGGGCTGGGAGGCGGGCTGGCAGGCGGTCAAGGCCATCGTCCAGGCGAAGCTGTGGCCGGCGAACCTGCGGATCCTCGATCCGCTCGAGGCCCAGCGGGGCGCGGGCCTCGACGGGCGCACCGCCCTGATGATCGTCGGCTTCGAGTCGGCCGACGTCTCCCAGTGCGCCAACATCGATGCCGCCGTCGCCCTCGCCCGCGACCACGGTGGCGAGATCGCCGACGACGAGGTCAGGGTGTCCGAGGCCAGCGCGCCGACCGGTCGCGGCGGCTCGGTGGGCGCCTGGCGCGACAGCTTCGTCGGCTTCGACCTCAACACCATGACGGGGCTCGGCCTGATCGTCGACACGTTCGAGACGTCGATCACGTGGGACCGGTGGCCCGACTTCGACGCCGAGGTGCGGGGGACGTTGGGACGGGCGCTCGACGAGGTGTGCGGCGGCGGCCTGCTGAGCTGCCGGTTCACGCACGTCTATACCGATGGGCCGGCGCCCTACTACACGTTCGCGGGGATGGGCCGGCAGGGCGCAGAGGAGCGGCAGTGGGCGGAGCTCAAGCAGGCGGCCTCGGAGGCCGTCGTCGCCGCCGGGGGAACGATCACCCACCACCACGCGGTCGGGCGGATGCACCGGCCCGCGTACGACCGCCAGCGCCCCGACCTGTTCGCCGTCGCACTCCGTGCGGCCAAGTGCGCCCTCGACCCCAACGGGCTGATGAACCCCGGGGTCCTCCTGGACTAGGAGGCGCGCCTGGCGATGGCGAGGAGATGGGCGCTGAGTCCCAAGAGCGTGGGCTCGGCCTCGATCAGCCGTGTCGCCTCGAGGATCGTCTCGCGGTCGGCATCGCTTGGCCAGCGGGCGTCGAGATGGGGCAGCCAGCCGGCGATCCCCTCGACGCCCACGAGCTCGACCAGGTCCAGGCGGGCGGCGGCGATCTCGTCACGGAGCTGCTCGGGATGATGGAAGAACGCGGTCGTGAACCAGTGGGGGCGGTTGTCGGGATTGGCGTGGCGGCCGTCGGCGAGGTCGGCCCGGACGATCCGGCGGAACTCGGGCTCGAACAGGAACTCCCGCACGAGCCCGTCGATCAGCGAGGCGAAGCGGCTGATGGCGGCGACCGCCACCAGGCCGGCGGGCTTCACGACCCGGCGGGCCTCCTCGAGGGCCGCAACGCGGTCGGCCCGGTCGACCAGGTGATAGATCGGGCCGAGCACGAGCACGGCATCGAAGCTCGCATCGGAGACCGCCAGGCGGCGGGCGTCGCCGACCTCGGCCGTCAGCCCGAGCCCGCCCAGAGCGGCCCGGGCCTGGTCCACATGGCCCGGCGTGATGTCGACCAGGTGGACGCGGTACCCGTCCTGGAGGAGCCACGCCGCGTGCACGCCGGTGGCGCCGCCCACGTCGAGGATGCGTCCGGGCGGCGGCGGCAGGTGGCGGCGCAGGATCTCGCGGGTCCGGACGAGCTCCAGCTCCGCGAGGCCGCCCACGAGCCGGTCCTGTTCCCTGCCGGCCTCGTAGTGGGCGACGACGGCGCCGAGGTCGCTGGCCATCACGCTCGACCATACGGAGCGTGACGGTGTGGTCAGGCTTCCTTTTCACCCGCGGGCTCGTAGACGAGGATGAACGTCTCGCCCGCCGGCTTGGCGTCCACCAACTTCAGCGCGGCGGCCGCGGGCGTTGCGCCGAACATGTGCTTTCCGTCCCCGAGGACGGTGGGGAACACCATGAAGCGGTACTCGTCGACGAGGCCGTCCTCGGCCAACGCCTGCGCGAGCTGCACGCTGCCGTTGACGAGGATGTCGCCCTCGAACTCCTGCTTCAGCTTGGCGACGGCGGCCGGAATTTCCTCAGAGATCACGGTGGTGTTGTTCCACTCGGGGTCCTGCAGCGTCGTGGACACGACGTACTTCGGCATGCCGTTGAACTTGTCGGCGAACTCGCCCGTTCGTGAGGGCCAGGCCTCGGCGAAGCCCTCGTACGTCACCCTGCCGAGCAGCAAGGCGTCGCCGGCCATGACCTCGTCGAGCTTGAACTTGTTGCCCTCGTCGCCGCGGTCGAACTGGAATGCCCAGCCGCCGCGCTCCCAGCCCTCGGAGCCGCCGGGATCCTCGACGACGCCGTCGACCGAGATGAACTGCGAGACGACCACCTTGCCCATGGCGACACTTCCTTCCGATTGCCTGTGACCGGGATAGACGTACGTGTGCGGTCAAACTCATCGCGCGTGCGCGACGAGTGCCCCGAAGGCTCGGAGGTGGTCCTCACGCACCGTGCTCCGGGGGCCACATGAGGCACTGCCAGCCCGTGGCCAGCAGTCGCCGGCGGAACCCGGATGACGTCGCCGCTCCACTCGCCTCCCCCGCGGCGCACCGCCTCCCGCTCTGCGGGGCCGAACTCTTCGGCGAGGAAGGCGCGCACTTCTTCGACCCATGCCCGCTGCCGCTCGGTGAGCCCGAAGTCCACGGCCGCAGGGGATCAGGGGGCGTCGCCGTCGCCGCCCGGCGTGAAGCGGAACAGCAGGTGGCTGTAGCGCGCCACCGGCGTGCCATCGCCCAGCCGGTAGGTGGCGGCCGTGGTGAGGAAGTGGCCCTCGTCCCCGATGGCCTCGGCCCGGCCGAGGAGCTGGACGCCGCGCAGCTCCTCGTAGACGTCCCCGTCCTCCACGAGACACGTGACCTCCGCGTCGCGCAGCAGGTTCTTGTACTTCTGCGAGCCCCGGTAGGTCAGGAATCCCGGCGCGCCGTCGACGAACCCGTACCACATGGCCACCAGGTGCGGCCGCCCGCCCGGCCCGGTCGTCGCCAGCGCCATCGTGTGCCGGCAGCGCAGGAAGCGGTCGACCTCATCGGGCGCCATGGCGATCGACGGCCGCTGCGTGTGCGGCGCCCTAGGCGGCATCGCCGTCGAACCCGTACAGGCGCGCCGCATTGGCGCCGAGGATGCGGTCGAGCGCGTCGTCGCCCAGCGGGGCGGCGTTGGCCCGCGCGGTCTCGACCGTGCCCGGGAAGTCGCAGTCCCAGTG
>JBKOUY010000220.1:0-20368 GCA_046723645.1 Actinomycetota bacterium
GATCCGGCGAGGCGATCAGCCGACCCAGCAGCCGCGGGCCTCGAGGACCGCCTTCAGCACGTCGGGCCGATCGGTCATGATCCCATCGACACCGAGGTCGAACAGCCGCTGCATCTGGGCGGCGTCGTTGATCGTCCACACGTGCACCTGGAGGCCGCGGCGGTGGGCTGCGGCCACGAACCGGTCGTTCACGATCGTCACCCGCCCGTGCCGCACCGGGACCTGCACGCATGCCGCCGAGAACCGCCGTCCGGGCACACCCCGCGAGGCCAGGAGCAGCCGCCTGACCTGGCGGGGACCCATCGACGTGCAGATCCGGTCGCCCAGCGCCGCCCGGACCCGATCCAGGCGGTCGTCCGAGAACGCGCCGACGCACACCCGGTCGATGCTGTCCGTGCGGCGGATGAGCTCGACAAGCGGATCGACGGCAGCGTCGTTCTTGGGGTCGATGTTCACCCGGACGTCCGGCCAGGCGGTGAGGACGTCCTCGAGCAGCGGGATCTCGTGGCGGCCGCGCACCCGCGCCGCCCGCACGTCCGCCCACGGCAGGTCGCCGATCGCGCCGGTGCGGTCGGTCAGCCGGTCGAGGTTGTCGTCGTGGAAGGCGACGAGTACGCCGTCGGCCGTGGCGTGGGTGTCGGTCTCCAGGTAGCGGTAACCGAGGGCGACGGCGGCCTCGAAGGACTCCATGGTGTTCTCGCCCGTGCCCCCGTCGAAGTGGGCGCCCTGGTGGGCGAACGCGAGCGGGCCCGGCCACTCGAGGAAGGGGAAGCGAGCCATAGACGGGCGGGACGGTAGCTTCAAAAAACATGAGCGATGTGATCGGCGTGCCCATCGGTGACGAGCGGGTGACCACCGACGACGAGTTCGTGGTGGCTTCGCCCTACGACGGATCGGAGATCGGCCGGGTGCCCTCGTGCGGCGCCGTCCACGTCGATCGCGCGGTCGCGGTGGCGAAGGCACGGCTGGCCGAGCCCGTGCCGGCGCACGAGCGGGCGGCGATCCTCGACCGGGCGGCGACGCTCCTCGCCGAGCGCCAGGAGGACTTCGCGCGGACGATCGCCCAGGAGGCGGCCAAGCCGATCGGCACCGCCCGCATCGAGGCCGGCCGGGCGGTGGACACCTTCCGCTTCAGCGCGGTCGAGGCCCGCAGCCTCACCGGGGAGATGGTCCCCCTCGACGCCAGCGTCCCGGGCACCGGCAAGCTCGGGTTCACGCTGCGGGTGCCGGTGGGCGTGGTCGGCGCCATCAGCCCGTTCAACTTCCCGCTCAACCTCGTGAGCCACAAGGTGGCGCCCGCCATTGCCGCCGGCTGCCCCGTGGTGCTGAAGCCCGCGAGCCAGACGCCCCTGTCGGCGCTGGCGTTGGCGGGCCTCCTGCTGGACGAGTGCGGCCTCCCACCGGGCTGGCTCAACGTCGTCACGGGCTCGGGCCGGGCGGTGGGCGACCCGCTGGTGACGCACGACGACGTCGCCCTCATCACGTTCACCGGCTCGCCCGAGGTGGGCTGGGGGATTCGCGAGCGGGCGCCCCGCAAGAAGGTCAACCTGGAGCTCGGGAACAACAGCCCGGTCATCATCGAGCCCGACGGCGACTGGCGGGGCGCGGCGGCCAAGCTCAGGGTCGCGGGCTTCAGCCATGCAGGCCAGTCGTGCATCTCGGCGCAGCGGCTTTACGTGCACCGCTCGATCCACGACGAGTTCGTAGCGGCGCTGGCCGACGAGGTCGCCACGCTGGTGGTCGGACCGCCGCTCGACGAGGCCACCGACGTGTCGGCACTGATCTCCCACGGCGACACCGATAGGGTGAAAGGCTGGATCGACGACGCCGTCGCCGCCGGGGCGAAGGTGGCCGTGGGCGGCGACGTGGGCGACGACGGCGTGCTCCGACCCACGGTGCTCACCGGGGTGACAGCCGACATGAAGGTGTGCTCGACCGAGGTCTTCGGCCCGGTGGTGGGCGTGGCGGCCTACGACGGCCTGGACGAGGCGCTCGCCCTGGCCAACGACACCCGCTATGGCCTGCAGGCGGCGATATTCACCGGCCGCATCGAGGCCGCCCTGGCGGCGGCGCGCCAGCTCGACTTCGGCGGCGTGATGATCAACGAGGTGCCGACGTGGAGGGCCGACCAGCAGCCCTATGGGGGCGTTCGCGACAGCGGCAACACGCGTGAGGGCCCCCGCTACGCAGTCCGGGAGATGACGGAGCACCGGCTGGTCGTCATCCAGGCATGACGGACACCGGGCCTCGCGGGCCGAGCCGGGTCTGGACGGTCGAGGAGGCCAACGCCGCGCTCGCGTGGGTGAGCGAGGTCGTGGCCCGGGTGCAGGGCCTCTGGGACGACTACCGCCGTCACTCCGTCCGGCGGGCCCGGCTGGCACGGCAGAACGGGCACGGCCTGGTGCCGGCCGACGCTGCCCCCATCCAGTCGTGCATCGACGAGCTAACGGCGGCGGGGATCGTGCTGCGGGACATCGAGCGGGGCCTCATCGACTTCCCGGCGCGTACCCCGAGCGGCAGGTGGTACTGGCTGTGCTGGCTGGCCGGGGAGGACGCCGTCAAGTGGTGGCACTGGCCCGAGGACGGCTTCGGCGGCCGCACCCGCCTCGACCACCCACCCGAGTAGCAGTCGGCATAGGGCGGGGGTTTGGGGGCAGGGGCTCCGCCGGAGCGCCCCAACGTCGCTCGATCCGGCTTTGCCGGTCGAGCGACAGGCAGGCGACGCCGCCGACAGGCGGCGGCCAAAGCCTCGTTTCGCAACCTCCGTTTGCGAAACGACACTCAGAGGATCCGGGTCTGATGGCCCTTCCAGTACTCGTCCTTGAGGATGCGCTTGTAGAGCTTGCCGGTCGGGTGGCGTGGCAACTCGGCGCGGAAGTCGACCGTCCGGGGGCACTTCACGTCCGCGAGGTGCTCGCGGCAATAGGCGACGAGCTCGCGCTCGAGGCCGGGCCCGGCGTCGTCCATCGACAGCGGCTCGACGACCGCCTTGACCTCCTCGCCGAACTCGTCGTTGGGGATCCCGAACACTGCCACGTCCGCCACTTTGGGGTGCATGGCCAGGACGTTCTCGGCCTCCTGCGGGTACACGTTCACGCCGCCCGTGATGATCATGTACGCCTTGCGGTCGGTCAGGTAGAGGAAGCCGTCGCCGTCGAGGTAGCCGACGTCGCCGAGCGTCGTCCACCCGTGGCCGCCCGGATCGTGGGCGGCCGCCGTCTTGTCGGGATCGTTGTGGTAGGTGAACTCGGCGCCGCCCCCGAAGTAGATCGTGCCCGGCTCACCCGGGGGCGCCTCGTTGCCGTCCTCGTCGAGGATGTGAACCTCGCCGAGGAGCGACCGGCCCACCGTGCCGCGGTGGGCAAGCCACTCCTCGCTGTTGCAGCACACGAAGCCGTTGCCCTCGGTGCCGGCGTAGTACTCGTACAGGATCGGCCCCCACCAGTCGATCATCTGCTCCTTGACCGCCACCGGGCACGGGGCGGCGGCGTGCACGGCCACCTGGAGCGACGACAGGTCGTGCCGCTGGCGCACCTCGTCCGGCAGCTTGAGCATGCGGATGAACATCGTCGGCACCCACTGGCTGTGTGTCACGCGGTGCCGCTCGATCAGCGCCAGGGCATCGGCGGGGTCGAAGTGCTCCATGACGACCGCGGTGCCGCCGAGGCGGTGGACGGCCATCGTGAAGCGCAGTGGCGCCGAGTGGTACAGGGGGGCGGGGGAGAGGTACACGGTGTCGGCGGTGCCGCCGTAGAGGCCCGCCAGCAGCAGGTGCACGGCATCGGCGCTGCCGACCGGCGCGCCCGACAGCGGCGCCTCGATGCCCTTGGGACGCCCGGTGGTGCCGGACGAGTACAGCATGTCCCGACCCTCGGTCCGCTCCTCGGGGAGCGGGGTTGCCGGCTGGGCCGCGATGGCCTCCTCGTAGGGCTCGTAGCCGTCGACCGTGCCGTCCATCATGAACGGCCTGACGTCGTCCGCCAGCACGTTCACCAGCTCGGCGGCCTGGTCGGCCTTGTACGCGGACGTCACGAACGCCTGCGCACCGCAGTCCTCGACGATGTAGGCCATCTCGTCGGTGGTGAGCCGCGAGCTCATCGCCGTGTAGTAGAGCCCGGCGTAGTACGCCCCCCAGGCGAGCGCGTGGAACCGCGGATGGTTCTCGACGCAGAACGCCACGTGGTCGCCGGGCCGGAGGCCCAGCGACCGGAACAGGTGCGACACCTGGTTCGCTTCGGCGTCGAGCTCGCGGTACGAGACGACCCGACCCGAGCCGCCCATGACGACCGCGGGCTTGTCGGGGGTGGTCTCTGCGAAGGCGCCGGGGAACATGGCCCGGCACGGTAGTGGCCCCGTGACCGGGGACACACTCCGGGGCGGGAGTCGGCGGTGGCGCCGGTAGCCTGAGCCGAAGTGGACATCACCGACCGGTTCGCCGAGCTGGTGCGCGGTCCGGAGGAGCGATGCCAGCTCGATCTGGGGGCCCTCTTGATCGCCGCCCACGCCCGACGCGACCTCGACGTCGACGACCAGCTCCAGCGGCTCGACGAGTTGGCCGACGGCTGCCCAGGCTCCGACGTCGAGGCCCTCACGGCCCACCTGTGCGGCACTCTCGGCTTCCGGGGCGACACCGACGACTACAGCGACCCGCGCAACTCGTTGCTCGACGTCGTGCTGGACCGGCGCCTCGGCATTCCCATCTCGCTGTCCGTCGTGGTGCTGGAGGTTGGCCGGCGGCTCGACATCCCCCTCCAGGGCGTCGGCATGCCGGGGCACTTCCTGGTCCGAGACGCCAAGGATCACGACGTGTTCGTGGACCCGTTCCACCGGGTGCAGCTCGACCGGGCGGGGTGCCAGGAGCTCTTCACGAAGCTCCATGGCAGCAAGGCCCGGTTCCACGCCCGATTCCTCGACCCGGTCGGGCCCCGGGCGATCATGGCGCGCATGCTCACGAACCTGCAGCGGTCGTTCGTCGGCCGGGGCGACCGGGCCGGCGCGCTGTGGTCGCAGTGCCTGCGGGTGCTCGTACCTGGCACGACCGTCACCGACCGGCGCCAGCTTGCCGCCATGCTCGCCGCCAACGGCCGTTTCGACTCCGCCGCCCAGGAGCTCGACGCCATCGCGGAGGAGGGCCTGGGCGGTGTCCGCGACCGCATCGCGGCCACCGCGATGCGCGCCAAGCTCAACTGAGCCGCAGGGTCGGCGCGCCGATCAGGTGTGGGTGGTGGCGGCGGCGTCCACCCGGTCGCCGTGGCCCAGGTCGCGCAGGGCTTCGCGCAGGCGGTCGGCGGCGGCGTCTAGCGCCGCAGGATCGGGATCGTGATCCGCCCTGCTGAACGACAGCTCGGCCTCGACGTCGATGGGGACGAGGTGGAGGTGGCAGTGTGGGACCTCGAGCCCGGCGATGATCATGCCGATGCGCCGGGGCGTGAACGCCTGCGTCTGCGCCCGGCCGACCTCTCTGGCGACCAGCATCAGGTGCGCCGCCAGGTCGGCGTCGAGGTCGATCCAGTGGTCGACCTCCTCGAGGGGCACGACCAACACGTGCCCCGGCGTGATCGGGGCGATGGTGAGGAACACCACCGCCCGCTCGTCGCGCCATACGAACCGGCCCGGGATCTCGCCCTCGATGATCTTGGTGAACAACGTCGCCATGTCAAGGACAGTACGAGTCGGTCGCAGACCGAGGCCATCAGGGGCGGCGGGTGGGGTCGGGCCGGACAGTAGGGCGCGGTGTGCCCACCTAGGCTTTCGCAGCGCATGGAGGGCACGACCCCCGACGCGGTGACCCGCGGCCACGCCCGCGACGTGCTCACCCTGCCCAACGTGATCACTCTGGCCCGCCTGGCGTGCCTCCCGGTGTTCCTGTGGCTCCTGTTAGGCAAGGAGGACCGCGCCGCCGCCGCGGCGCTCCTCGCCGTCCTCGGGATCACCGACTGGGTCGACGGGTACCTCGCACGGCACCTCGGCCAGGTGACCGAGCTCGGCAAGATCCTCGACCCGGTGGCCGATCGCCTGCTGTTCTTCGTCGGCGCCGGCGGGATCCTCATCGACGGCTCGGTGCCCGCCTGGTTCGCAATGATCGTGCTGGTGCGGGAGGTGCTGGTGGGTGGCGCCACCATCGTCCTCGCACTGCTCGGGGCCCGGCGCATCGACGTGACCTGGTTCGGCAAGGCCGGGACGTTCGGGCTGATGATCGCCTTCCCGCTGTTCCTCGCCAGCCACTCGGACCTGTCGTGGGCCGACACCGCCGGGGTGCTGGCCTGGGTGGCCGGGATCCCCGGCCTGGCGCTCAGCCTGTACGCGGCCGTGTGCTACGTGCCGATCGCTCGGCGCGCGCTCCGGGAGGGTCGGGCGGTACCGTCGGGAGGATGAGCGACCGGCTGCGCGCCGGGGGTCGTCGTTCTCGTTCGATCGCGGCCGCTCGCTAGTCCCACCGGTAGGCAACGTCCTCGTATCCGTCGCCGGTGTTGTCGATCTCACGTGGTACCGACTGTCTTCGTCCGGCGCGATCGTCGAGGCAGTGTGGGCGAGCTGGGTAGGGCCGGGGTTCGCCGCCGCCACCGAAGCTCGAAGATCTGTCGGGTCATCAGGTCACGCAGTCGGAGTCGTTCGTTCGGACGACCAGGAACTGATATTTCCAGGTGGACTCCGTGTCCCGCGTCCAGGTATCGAACTCCAAGACCCGCCCGTACGGCTCGAGCATCGCCCGAACTCGATCGTCGCTACGACGGCTGAAGAATCGCTTCGGCACGATCGTGTCCCACTCGGCGATCTCTTCGATGTCCGTGGGAGCACCCCACAACCCGATTGCGAGCAACCCGCCGGGGCGGATCACTCGGCATATTTGCGTCAGCGCAGCGTCGAAACGCTCGTTGGGAATGTGCACGAGCGTGCTCATCGTCCATCCAGCGGCGAAGGCTCCCTCCGGAAAAGGAAGCGCATACACCGACGCTCTCAGAGCCCCGACGCCATTGGCATGCGCGAGGCGAACATGAGCTGAGCTCAGGTCGATGCCAACGACGCCGATCCCCGCGTCCAAAAAGGCTGCCGCATCTCGGCCCGGACCAGTACCAACCTCGACCACCGTCGACGCATCCTCACTACGCATCCGTGCAACGAACGCGTCGCGCCGCGCTACACGGTGCGGATCGATCGCTCGATTCGCACGCACCACAGCCTCTTGGTCGTAATACAGAGCGAGATCAGCTTCGGCACGTCGCACGCGCTCTGATTGCCCAGTGAGACTGGCGGGGGGCCAGCAGGTCTGGGATCCACCGGGCTGCTGGTGAGTGAGATCGTCGGCCCGTTGGTAGACGCTGCCCTCGCCGTGCCCCCGCCTACGCTTAGCCACGATGCATCCACCGTTGTCCGTGTGGGTACACGACCGTAGGGTCAGGGAGGTTGGCTCACAAGATGGCGCACGCGAGGGCAGGTTCGTACAGGTCAGGGCGCTGATGCCATGAAGGCGGTGATCATGGCCGGCGGCGAGGGCACCCGGCTGCGTCCGCTCACGTCCAACTCGCCCAAGCCGATGATGCCCATCGCCAACGCACCGATGATGGAGCACATCGTGCAGCTGCTGCGTCGGCACGGCTTCGAGGAGATCGTCGTGACCGTCGCGTTCATGGGCAACCAGATACGCAACTACTTCGGCGACGGCTCCGAGCTGGGCGTGCGCATGGTCTACGCCACCGAGGAGACGCCGCTCGGCACCGCCGGGTCGGTCCGCAACGCCCGCGCGGAGCTCGACGATCGCTTCCTCGTCATCTCCGGCGACGTGCTCACCGACATCGACCTCGGGGCCATCGTCCGCTTCCACGAGGAACGGAACGCGCTCGCCACCATCGGACTCAGCCCCGTGGATGATCCCCTGGAGTTCGGGATCGTCATCACCCGGGACGACGGCTCCGTCGAGCGCTTCCTGGAGAAGCCCACGTGGGGGCAGGTCTTCAGCGACACGATCAACACCGGCATCTTCGTGCTGGAGCCCGAGATCTTCGACTGGATCGCCGACGGCCGGCAGGTGGACTTCTCGTCCGAGGTGTTCCCGGCGCTGCTCGAGGCCGGCAAGCCACTGTACGGCGCGGTGCTGGAGGGCTACTGGGAGGACGTGGGGACGCCCGAGGCCTACGTCCGTGCCCACAAGGACGTGCTCGACGGCAAGGTCGACCTCGAGATCCCCGGGTTCGAGATCTCCGACGGCGTGTACGTGGGGGAGGGCGCCGACATCCACCCGGACGCCAGCATCGAGGGGCCGGCCATCATCGGTGACTACTGTCGGCTCGAGGGCAATGCCCGCCTCGGCGAGTACACGGTGCTCGGCACCAACGTGCGGGTCCGGGCCGGGGCCGACCTCCAGCGGGCGGTGATCCACGACAACACCTACATCGGCGAGGGCGTCCGCCTGCGGGGGACGACCGTGGGCCGGGCCTGCGACCTGCGCAACGGCGTCCGGGGCGAGGAAGGGGTGGTGCTCGGGGACGAGTGCTTCATCGGGGAGCAGGCCGTCCTCGGCGCCGGCGTCAAGGTGTACCCGTTCAAGACGGTCGAGGGCGGCGCCGTCATCAACTCGTCGATCGTGTGGGAGTCACGCGGCTCCCGCAGCTTGTTCGGGAGCCTGGGGGTCGCCGGGCTCGCCAACGTCGACATCACGCCGGAGCTGGCGACCCGGGTGGCCATGGCCTTCGCCACGTCTCTCAAGAAGGACGCCACCGTCGTCACCTCCCGCGACTCCAGTCGCTCGGCCCGGATGCTCAAGCGGGCGATGATGGCTGGCATCAACGCCGCCGGCGGCAACGTCCGCGACCTGGAGGTGGCGTCGGTCCCCGTGACCCGGTTCGCGGTGTCCCGCCCCGAGTCCGACGCCGGCGTCACGATCCGCCTGGTGGAGGACGACCCTCAGTCGGTGGTCATCCGCTTCTTCGACACCAAGGGCGCCGACATCGTGGAGACGGCGCAGCGCCGGATCGAGCGCCTGTTCCTGCGTGAGGACTTCCGCCGGGTGTTCCCGGGCGAGATCGGCGACATCGAGTTCCCGCCCCGCCACCTCGAGCAGTACAGCACCGCGCTCGAGGCCGAGGTCGATATCGAGCGCATCGCCGGCTCTGGGTTCAAGGTGGTGGTCGACTACTCGTACGGCTCGACCTCGTTCGTGATGCCCAACATCCTGTCCAAGCTCGAGGCCGACGTGCTGGCCGTCAATCCGTTCGCCTCCACCCGGGGGATCATCGGCTGGGACCGCCACGAGCACGCCGCCAGCGTGGCGCGCCTGGTGCGGGCCTCGGGCGCCGCCTTGGGCGCCGTGCTCGATCCGGACGGCGAGCACCTGTCCCTGGTCGACGACACCGGTCACGTGCTGTCGGACGACGAGGCGCTGCTCGCCTACGTCACGCTGGTGGCGAGCCACCTGGGCGAGCGGCGGATCGTCCTCCCGCTGTCGGCGACCAGCCACGCCGAGCGCCTGGCCGCCGACCGGGGCGTCGAGGTCCAGCGCACGAAGCTGTCCAACGCGGCCCTCATGGAGGCGGCGTCGCGGCCAGGCGTCGGCTTCGCCGCCAGCACCGACGGCGGCTACATCCTGCCCGACTTCCTGCCGGCGTTCGACGGTGCCGCGGCCATGGTGAAGATGCTGGAGCTGCTGGCGCTCGACGACGTCCCGCTGTCGAAGGTCGTGAGCGGGCTGCCCGCGGTGCACATCGTGCACGAGACGGTGGTGACGCCCTGGGAGCAGAAGGGGACCGTCATGCGCTCGCTGGTCGAGCTGTCGAAGGACCGGGACGTCGACCTGGTCGACGGCGTCAAGGTCCACCACGACTCCGGGTGGGCGCTGGCGCTGCCCGACCCGGAGGAGCCGGTCACACACCTGTGGGCCGAGGGCGACACCGACTCCGCAGCCCGCCGCCTCGCCCAGGAGTACGCCCGACGGATCCGCCAATTGTTGCGGTGAGAGGGTGCTGACCAGCGCTTTTGTGGACAAGTCTCAACCCCCCGTCGAGGGTTGACGCGGTTGGCTAGCGTGGGCGGCCATGGACATCCCCTCCGACCTCCGCTACTCGACCGATCACGAGTGGGCCCGTGTCGAGGAGGGGCGGGTGCGCATCGGCATCACCGACTACGCGCAGGACGCGCTCGGCGACGTGGTGTTCGTCGAGGTCCCCGAGGTCGGTACCAAGGTCGAACGCGGCGCCAGCTTCAGCGAGGTCGAATCGACCAAGTCCGTGTCCGAGATCTACGCGCCGGTGTCCGGCACGATCGTCGAGATCAACGCCGAGCTCGCCGATAGCCCCGAGCGGCTCAACGACGACCCGTACGGCGAGGGATGGATCTGCATCATCGAGCCCACCGATCCCGCGCAGCTCGACGAGCTGCTCGACGCCGAGGGCTATCGCGCGCTGATCGAGGGGTGAGGGTGGTGGCGGACGACGTCTTCTGCAATCAATGCGGGCACCGCAACCCGGCGGGCGCCAACTTCTGCTCATCCTGCGGCGCGCCCCTGGCGTCGCTGCGTGAGGATCCGACTACGGCGACGTTCCTGCCCGAGGCGGCCGAGGGCTACGACGACATGGCGGTCGAGCTCGGTGAGGTGCCGGCGGGCATCGGCATCCTGGTGGTCAAGCGCGGGCCCAATGTCGGCTCGCGCTTCGCGCTCGACGCCGACGTCGTGCGCGCCGGCCGCCACCCCGAGAGCGACATCTTCCTCGACGACATCACGGTGTCGCGACGCCACGCCGAGATCGTGCGTGAGGGCGGGCGCTACCTGGTGCGCGACGTCGGATCGCTCAACGGCACCTACCTAAATCGAGAGCGTGTCGAGTCCGCGCCGCTGGCCGACGGCGACGAGCTGCAGATCGGCACGTTCAAACTCGTGTTCCTCAGCGGGAGGGGAGATGCACCGTGACCCGTGCTCCGTATGACCGCTCCCACCTGTCGATCGGCGAGGTCCTCTCGCTGCTCCAGGGTGAGTTCCCCGACGTGACGATCTCGAAGATCCGGTTCCTCGAGAGCCAGGGTCTGCTCGACCCGGAGCGCACTCCGTCCGGCTACCGCAAGTTCTACGAGGCTGACATCGACCGGTTGCGCTGGATCCTGCGCCAGCAGAAGGACCACTACCTGCCCCTCAAGGTGATCAAGGACCGCCTCGACGACGCCGTCCCCCCTGCGGGGGCGGTCGCGTCGCGCTCGGCGAACAACGGGATGGCCGCCGCGCAGGCCGACTCCGGGTCGCCGCCGGGGCGGGCTGCGGCCACGGCCGTCGCCCTCGACGAGCGGCCCAGCACGGCCCGTCCCCTGGGCGATTCGCTCCCGCTGGAGCAGCCGCGACCGGCGCCGGTCGCGGCTGCAGATCCGCCCGATTCCCCCGTTTCGGAGCGAGGACAGGGTGCGACCTCGCCAGACCCGCCCCAGCCGTCCAGCCCATCCCAGCCGGCGACTCCGGCGCGTCGTGGCGCCCGCGCGGTGTCGTCCCCCGCGGCGGGCCCGGCGAGCTCGGTGAGCCTGACCGCCGAGGAGCTGGTGCAGCACAGCGGGCTGGCGATGCGGGACCTCCGCGACCTCGAGCGCTACGGGCTGATCGAGAGCTTCGCCGTGGGGGATTCGGCCTACTACGACGCGGACGCTCTGGTCATCGCCCAGACGGCGGCGGGCTTCCTCCAGCACGGCATCGAGGCCCGGCACATGCGCAGCTACAAGGTGGCGGTGGACCGGGAGGCCGGGCTGTTCGAGCAGATCGTCCTGCCCGTGCTCAAGCAGCGGAACCCGGAGGCCCGGCAGAGGGCCCGGGAGACGATCGCCGAGCTCGTGCGCCTCGGCCAGCAGATGCGGGGCGTTCTGCTCTCGCGCGAGCTCCGGGACGTCTCCGGACCCACCTGAGCGATCCCGCCGAGGGACGCCGAATTCCGCCGGCCGAGGAGTAGGGTGGCGGTCGATGACCGTCGAGATGGAACTCGTGAGCGTCGAGGCGCCGGAGCGTCCAACCCGTACGCCGGTGGTCATCCTGCGCGAGGTGGCGGGGCAGCGTCGCGTCCTGCCGATCTTCATCGGGGTGCCCGAGGCGCAGGCGATCGCCCTGACCATGCAGAACATCGAGACCCCCCGCCCGATGACGCACGACCTCATGAAGAACCTGCTCGACGAGGTCGGGGCCCAGGTCGAACGCATCACCGTCACCGAGCTGCGCGAGGGCACGTTCTTCGCCGAGATCATCCTCAGCAGCCAGGGTGAGGTGCGCACGGTGTCGAGCCGGCCATCCGACGCGATCGCCCTTGCGATCCGCATCGGCTCGCCGATCTACGCCGAGGAAGACGTGCTGGAGGAGGCCGGGCGCGTCGAGCAGCCCGACGAGGAAGAGGCGGAGCAGGTGGTCGAGCAGTTCCGCGACTTCATCGACCACGTGAATCCCGAGGACTTCGCCCTCTAGCTCTGGAGCCGCCCGGCGTTGACCCCGCCGCCGCCGGGCCGTACCCTCCGTGCCCGTGACACCGGCGTAATTCCGTTGATGTCACGCCCGCGGCAACAAGTAGGAGCATCGTCGTGACTACGACCTCGGACGCGTCCGTCGAGGGGTACAGCGGCAAGCGTGCGGCCGACATCGTCGGTATCAGCTACCGCCAGCTCGACTACTGGGCACGCACCGACCTGATCAGGCCGTCGGTGGCCGACGCCCACGGCAGCGGTAGCCGGCGGCGCTACAGCTACCGCAACCTGCTGGAGCTGAAGCTGGTGAAGACCCTGCTCGACAACGGCATCAAGCTCGAGTCGATCCGGGAGGGCTTCACGTACCTGCGCGACCAGCTGGGCGAGGACGTGTCGACCACCAAGCTGGTGATCGCCGGCACCAGCGCAGTTTTGGTGCGCGAGAACGACGAGCTGATCGACGTGGTCAACCGCTACCAGGGCCAGGGCGTCCTCAACCTGCTCGCCCTCGACGGCGTGAAGGAGCAGGTCGACGCCGCCATCGTGGAGCTTTTCCCGGCAAACGGGGAGGATGTGCCGTCGTCCCCAAATGACCGGTCCGCCTTGCGCGGACACGACCGGGCCGCCGACAGCCACCGCTGAACGTCCAGGTGACGTTGCGCACCTCGCCGCTCGACGCCCGCCACCGGGCACGCGACGGCAAGATGGTTCCGTTCGGCGGTTGGGAGATGCCCATCCAGTACCCGACCGGCACGCTGGCGGAGCACCGGGCTTGTCGCAGCGATGCGGCCGCGTTCGACGTGAGCCACCTTGGCACGGTGCGCGTCACCGGTCCCGCCGCGTTCGACCGGCTGCAGGCGGCGCTGACGAACGACCTGAGCAAGATCGCCCCGGGCCGCGCCCAGTACACCCACCTGCTCGACGAGGCCGACGCGTCGGTCCTGGACGACATCATCGTGTGGTGGGTCGCCGACGAGCGCTTCGACGTGATGCCCAACGCGTCCAACACCGAGCGGGTGCTGGCGGCGCTCGGGGGTGACGACGTGACGGCCGGCAGGGCCGTGATCGCCGTCCAGGGCCCGTCGGCCCGGGACCGGCTGGCGACCGTCGCCCCGGAGGCCGCCGCAGTCGGCCGCTTCCGCGTCGCCGAGGTCGACGTGCTGGGGCGACCCAGCGTGGTTGCGGGCACCGGCTACACCGGGGAGGACGGGGTCGAGCTGGCCGTCGATGCGGACCACGCGGGGGCCGTGTGGGATGCCGTCGTAGACGCCGGCGTCACCCCCGCGGGGCTCGGGGCACGGGACACGCTGCGGCTGGAGGCCGGGTTGCCGCTCCACGGCCACGAGCTGGGACCGGGGATCACGCCGCTGCAGGCCGGCCTCGGCTGGGTGGTGTCCTGGGACAAGGGCGAGTTCCGGGGCCGCAAAGCCCTGGCCGTCGAGCGGGAGCGGGGCGTCGAGCGCAAGCTACGGGGCCTCGAGGTTGAGGGCCGGCGCCCGCCGAGGGCCGACCAGGCCGTGACGTCGGGCCGCGATGCGATCGGGCGGGTGACCAGCGGCAACTATTCGCCCACGCTCGACCGCGGCATCGCCTTGGCGTTCCTGCCCCCCGACGTGGGGGACGACAGCGAGGTCGCCATCGACGTGCGCGGCACCGAGGTACCGGCGCGAGTGGTACCGCTGCCGTTCTACAAGCGGGAACGGCGCTAGTGGGGCGGCTCGTCGGGGGCCGTCGATTTCCGGCGCCCTGTTGCGAGCCGCCCCACTAACGAAGGCCGCGGCGCGATTGTCCGCCGCCGCGTCCGGGTACGGGCCAGGGCGACGGCGAACCACCGCCGCGTAGCCTGGTTGGAACCACGACACAGGGGGTGGCGCGATGGCCTTGGCAGCGTTGGTCGACGACGTGCTGGGAGGCGACCTGCCCATCGCGGTCGAGGCCTACGACGGCAGCCGTTCCGGCCCGGTGAACGCTTCGGCGACCATCGTGATCCGTTCGCCGGACGCCCTGCGGCGGATCGTGACGGCGCCGGGGGAGCTGGGCCTGGCCCGCGCGTACGTGTCCGGCGACCTGGAGCTACAGGGCTCGATCTGGGCGCTCCTCGAGCTGCGCGACCGCATCCCCGACGTGCAGCTAGAGCCCAAGATGATGCTGCGCCTGGTCCACGAGCTCGGCGGGTGGCGCGAGGTGCGGCCGGTGGCGCCCCCCGCCGAGGAGGTCCGCCTCCGGGGGCGCCGGCACAGCAGGTCCCGGGACGCGGCCGCCATCAGCCACCACTACGACGTGTCCAACGCCTTCTACCGCCTGGTGCTGGGGCCCAGCCTCACCTACTCGTGCGCCGTGTGGCACGACCCGGACGACCCGCTGGAGGCGGCGCAGGCCAACAAGTACGAGCTGATCTGCCGCAAGCTCGACCTGCAGCCGGGCATGCGCCTGCTGGACGTCGGCTGCGGCTGGGGCGGCATGGTCATGCACGCCGCCCAGCACCACGGGGTCAATGCCGTCGGCGTCACCATCTCCCGGCAGCAGGCCGAGCTCGCCGAGAAGCGGGTGGCGGAGGCGGGCCTGTCGGACCAGGTGCAGATCCGTGTGCAGGACTACCGCGACGTGGCCGACGGCCCCTACGACGGCATCAGCTCGATCGGAATGTTCGAGCATGTCGGCGAGGCCCGCCTGGCCGAGTACTTCACGTGCCTGCGGGGGCTGCTGCGGCCCGAGGGCCGGCTGCTCAACCACGGCATCAGCCGCCCCGCCCGCAACGAGAAGGCGCGCCTGCCGCGCCGGAGCTTCATCAACCGCTACGTCTTCCCCGACGGCGAGCTGCACGAGGTCGGTCGCGTGATCTCGATCACCCAGGACGCCGGCTTCGAGGTTCGCCACGTCGAGTCGCTGCGGGAGCACTACGCCCTCACCCTGCGGCGATGGGTGGCCAACCTCGAGGAACACTGGGACGAGGCCGTCGCCGAGGTGGGGGCGCCGCGGGCGAGGGTGTGGCGCCTCTACATGGCGGGCTCGGCCGTCAACTTCGAGGCCGGCCGCACGCAGATCCACCAGGCGCTGTCGGTGCCCCGGGAGCCCGGGGGTCGCTCGGGGCTGCCGCTGCGTCCCCGATTCGAGTAGGCGGCCCGCGGGCGGACCGCAGGCGTCAGGCGAGCTGGCGGGCGATCGTCCCGGTGTCGTAGTAGACGCGGGCGCCCGTGAGCTGCTCCCCGTCGAAGCTGAAGATGACCGCCGTGCGGCAGCGGAAGGAGCGGCCGGTGGCTTCGAAGTCGCGGCCCGAGCCGAGGTGCGTCCCGGTCATCCACAGCTCGCTGACCACGGCGTCGTCTGCATGGTGGGTGGCGATCACGTCGAAGCGCAGGTCGGGGAAGTAGCCCCGCGTCACCGCGTAGTAGTGGCGAACCTCGTCGGCACCGTCGTAGACGCGGTTGTTGCCGATGAGCTCGTAGCGGGGATGCGCGAAGCAGGCGAGGGCCGCGTCGATGTCGCCGCGGTTCTGGGCGCCCAGCAGGCGCTCGATCAGCTGTTGCCGGCGTTGGTGCAGCTTGGTTCCGATCGGCGTCACGCCGGCCACGGCACCCCCCGGTTGAGATGGCGTTCAGGAGCCGAGCGGATGGGGCGGGTCGAGCAGCCTACGCGTGGGAATTTGGCGGTCGACCACCAGCTCAACAGCTCGGCTCCCCGGCAGCGCTGACCACCGTGTGCCAAGGGGACGTGCCTATCCGCTCAGGCCCTCAGTCGAGGAGATCGGGTTGATCGGCCACGATCTTGTCGTAGAGCGGCTGGAAGCTGAACCAGCCGCCGACGTGGGTGCCGACCTGGGTCTGCGTCAGGATGGCGTGCTCGTGGTCGATCGGGATGGGGTCGCCGGCCGCTTCCGCCATCAGCTGGACCTGGCACGACCGGTCCATGGTGATGAACCACCACGCCGCCTCGTCGACGGTCTCGCCGACGGTGAGGAGGCCGTGGTTGCGGAGGATGCAGGCCTTGGTGCCGCCGAGGGCGTGGGCGATGCGCTTGCCTTCCTCGACGTCGAGCACGACCCCCGTGTAGTCGTCGAAGACGGCATGGTCGCCGTAGAAGGCGCAGGCGTCCTGGGTGAGCGGAGCGAGGGGCTTGCCGAGCGTCGAGAACGCACGACCATAGGGCGAGTGCGTGTGCGCGGCGGCGTTGACGTCGGGCCGGGCCTCGTGGACCTGGCTGTGGATGGCGAACGCCGCCGTGTTCACGGGCCAGTCGCCGTCGACGACCTCGCCCTTGCGGTCGACGCAGATGAGGTCCGAGGACCGGACCTGGCCGAAGCTCATGCCGAGCGGGTTGACCCAGAACAGGTCGGGGTGTTCGGGATCACGGCCCGTCAGGTGGCCGGCGACGCCCTCGTTGAAACCGAAGCGGTCGAAGAGCCGGAACGCCGCCGCCATGCGCTGCTTCATGTGCACGCGCTCCGCGTCGACTGACTCGAACTGGGGGAACTTGTGGGGGCGTCGGTCGGACATGGGTTCCTCCTCCTTCATCTCAGTATGTCGGGGTCGGCGCGGGCGTCAACTCGTCCCACAGGCGCCGGACGTCTCCCGCCGGGTCGTCCACCACGGCGACGTCCCGGTCGAGCAGGCAGGTGGCGCGGCGCCCGGTGTCGTAGGCCGGCCACGGCAGCTCGTCGTGCTCGGGGGACCCGGTGCGGGCGGCGGTCGCCCAGGCCTGCGCGGTGCGATCCGCCAGGCGCCGGGTGTCGTCGTCGATGCCCCCCAGCATCATGCCCACGCCCCGGCGATCGAGGTTGGCGAAGGCGAACGGCACGTCGATGGCGTGGCACGCCCCCAGCACGCCGCCGAAGGCGGTCGACGCGTAGTCGAAGCGGTACATCGACACGCGGGGCGCGTGGGCGGCCTGGGACTCGGCCACCCTGATCGCCGGCATGCGGAACACCCAGTCGGTCATGACCGCACAGAACAGGCCGTCGAGGTCGGCGGCCGGGCGGGCGTCGCGGTAGACCGCCAGCGTGTCGTCGACGCGGTCGTCGCCGACCACCCGGCCCAGGCGGCGCCGCAGGCGTTCGTGGCTCACATCCCCGTTGCCCCGGGCCTGCAGCTGGAACAGGTTCCACTCGTCGGCGGTCGTGCCGATGACCAGGCTGATGCCGGCGGCGCTGCCGTCACGGATCGCGTCGAGCGGCGGACGGGGGATCAGGGTCCCGTCGACGACGGGCTGGAACGCCAGCCGTCCGACGCCGGGGCCGGCGCCGCCCAGGACCTCGGTCTCGACGGCCGCCTGGGCCCGCAGGATGTCCTCGGCCGGCAGCGTCAGGAGGGCCTCGGCGGTGGCGGGGGAGAGGTCGAGCGCATCGAGGAACCTGTCGGTGACCCATTCGGCCGTCGAGGTGTCGTGTGCGTGCGATGCGGCCCCGCTCTGGGCGATCGCCCCCCGGAACAGGCCGGCCGCGGTCGGCGTGCCGAACAACGTGCTGACGCTCATGCCGCCGGCCGACTCGCCGAAGACGGTGACGTTCGCAGGGTCGCCGCCGAAGGCGGCGACGTTGTCGCGTACCCAGCGCAACGCCTGGATCTGGTCGCCGATGCCGTTGCTGCCCGAGCCGGCGAAGGCGGGCTCCAGGTGCCCGAGGTGCAGGAAGCCGAGGGCGCCGAGCCGGTAGTTCAGCGTCACCACCACGACGTCGTGGCCCCGCGCCAGGTTGGAGCCGTTGTACCACGGCACGTGGCCGGAGCCGGTGACGAAGGCCCCGCCGTGGATCCACACCATGACCGGGCGGGCGGCGTCGTCGGCTGCGGGCGTGTAGACGTTGACGACCAGGCAGTCCTCGGCGCCGCCCTCCCCCTGCGCGCCGAGCATGCCCTCGAGCGGCGAGGGGTTCTGGTGCGACATGGGCCCGAACACGGTGGCGTCCCGGATGCCGATCCACCCGTCGGCGGGCCGGGAGGGTGCAAATCGCTCGGCTCGGGCGTACGGGATGCCGCGGAACTGCAGGACGCCGTCCTTGTGCAGACCCTGCACCTTGCCGGCCGTGGTGTCGACGATCACGGTCGCGAGGCTAGTGCGGACTTGACCCGGCGGTCAGGGTCCGCGCTGTCTGTGGCGGCGGGCTGGATGCCGACGCTCACGGCGGCTAGGTTCGCCGCTCCGTGCCGCAGCGGTGGGCTGCGGCCCGAGAAAGGAAGCCATGAAGAAGCTCCTGGCGGGCGGCGCCCTGGCGGTGGTGTCGCTGGTGGGTGCGGCGGGTCCGGCGTTCGCGCACGACTGCTTCAACCCCAACAAGAAAATCGGCGCTGGCTCCAGCGCCACCGTGGTCCTCGACGCCGAAGGCAACGAGGTCTCCGTTACCCAGACCAAGAACGGCAACGGTGGGTTCGTCACGATCGACGCCAGCGCCCTTGGGGTGGGTTCCGTCGACATCTACGTCCTGGGGGCGGGCAACAACCCCCACGGCGTGGCCGGTGGCCCGGGTTCGCAGAAGCCCGAGCACGCCTGCGACGGCAAGGGCATCGACTACGCCTCCGCCTGCTTTGGGGCGGGCTGAGGCGAGGCCCAGCGGTGGCCCCTCCGGTGATCACCGGAGGGGCCACTCGGCGTTTTGGGCGGCCGGCCCCGGGCGTCGCCCGGGTCACACTGCCGCGAGGAGGGCGAGGTCTGCGTCCACCATCGCGCACACGAGGTCCTCGAACCCCGTGGTGGGCCGCCAGCCGAGCGCGGCCGTCGCCCGTTTGGGGTCGCCCACCAGGAGATCGACCTCGGCGGGACGGTAGAAGCGTGGGTCCTGGACTACGTGGTCACTCCAGTCCAGCCCGACGTGGCCGAAGGCCACCTCGCACAGCTCCCGAATGGAGTGCGTCTCGCCGCTCGCCACGACGTAGTCGCCGGGCTCGTCGAGCTGGAGCATCCGCCACATCGCGTCCACGTAGTCGGCCGCGCTGCCCCAATCGCGCCGGGCCTCGAGGTTGCCGAGGCGCACCTCGCGGTCGAGCCCCAGCTTGATGCGCGCCACCGCGTTGCTGACCTTGCGCTCCACGAACTCCAGTCCCCGGCGCGGCGAACCGTGGTTGAAGAGGATGCCGGACGTGGCGAACATGTCGTAGCTCTCGCGGTAGTTCACCGTGATCCAGTGCGCGTAGGCCTTCGCCACGCCGTAGGGGGAGCGGGGGTGGAACGGGGTCCGCTCGGTCTGCGGCACTTCGACGACCTTGCCGAACATCTCCGACGAGCTCGCCTGGTAGAACCGGATCTCGGGATCGATCTGGCGGAGCGACTCCAACATCCGCACGGCGCCGAGCGCGGTCACGTCCCCCGTCAGCACCGGCTGGGAGAAGCTGGTCATCACGAAGCTCTGCGCGGCCAGGTTGTAGACCTCGGTGGGCCGGTGCTCGGCGATGATCGACAGCAGCGAGCCCTGGTCGAGCAGGTCGCCGGGCACGAGCGTGAGCCGATCCTGGATGTGAGCGATCCGCTCGAAGCTGACGGTGGAGCTGCGGCGCACCACCCCGACGACGTCGTAGCCACGCTCGAGGAGCAGCTCGGCCAGGTACGAGCCGTCCTGGCCGGTGATGCCGGTGACGACCGCACGGCGCGTGGAAGGCATGAAGCGGTTGTACCGGCGACCGGCATGCCTGTCTGCTAAGCCGGTTGACATCGAGCCGGAATCCTTCGGTCGTCGGGTGGCGAAGCTCCGGGCCGAGCTGGGGTGGACGCAGGCTCGGCTCGCGGCCCGGGTCGCGGTCTCACGCGTCGCGCTCTCGCACATCGAGTCCGACCTGACGGTCGCGAGCGAGCGGACGGTGGCGCTGCTCGCCGGCGTGTTCGGTTGCGAGCCGCACGAGCTGGTCGCAGGCACCAAGTATCCGGTCGCCAAGGCCGAGCGCCTCCCGCCGATCGTCGCCCGCCACACCGAGGTGGCCCACCAGCTCGCCGTCCTGGCGGCGGTGCTGGAGATCCTGGAGCGAGTGCCGGC
>JBKOUY010000238.1:0-6507 GCA_046723645.1 Actinomycetota bacterium
CGGCGCCTCGCCGCTCGATCTCAGGGCAGGCGCAGGACGGCACCGTCGCGCACCGCCAGGCCGTGGTCGAGCAGGCCGACGGCCACCCGGTCGGCGCGGGCCGGGTCGTCCGGCCAGCCGATCACGGCCGCCACGTCCACCACCGCCACCGGCCCACGGCACAGCGCCTCGACCAACCGGCCCCGAGCCTGGCGATCAGAGCCCTCGAAGGGAGGCTGGCCGGTGCCGACCCCGGCCGACCCTTCCGCCGGATCGGGCGCCGCGAGCCCCGCCGCGGCCCACGCGCAGGATCGCCGCACCGGGCACGACGCGCAGCGGGGACGCCGTCGCAGGCACAGGGTGCCACCCAGCTCCATGACCGCTTGGTTCCAGGCCCACGCCCGGCCCGGGGGGACCAGCGCGTCGGCGCGCGCCTGCGCCTCGGCGCCACGAAGCGGGCGGCCTGCCCAGCGCGCCAGCACCCGGCCGACGTTGGTGTCGACCACGCCGATGTGGCGCTCGAACGCGAACGCCAGCACCGCCCGGGCGGTATAGGGACCGACCCCGGGCAGCGCCCGCAGGGCGGCCACGTCCGGGGGCAGCGCCCCGCCGTGGTGGTCGACCACCGCCCGGGCGCAGCCGTGGAGGTTGACCGCCCGCCGGTTGTAGCCCAGGCCGGTCCACAGCCGCAGCACCTCACCGAGCGGCGCCGCCGCGCACACCGCCGGCGTCGGGAACCGGGCGATGAACCGCTCGTAGTACGGCACCACCCGGCCGACCCCGGTCTGTTGCGCCATGACCTCGGAGACCAGCACCGCCCACGGGTCCCGGGTGCGCCGCCAGGGCAGGTCGCGGAGGTGCGCTTCGCCCCAGGCGAGCAGCGCCCGCTGGCGGCCGGACGTCAGCCCGCCCGCTGGCACAGGTGCAGGGTGCACGGACGTGTGTAGGACAGCCGGTAGCGGCCGGCGGTCTCGGGGTGGGTCTCGAGGAAGCCGCGCAGTTGGTCGAGGACCTGCTCCCGTCGGGCCTTCTCGACCACGTACACGCAGCTGCGCGACTCGCTGTCGTCCAGCTCCGCGTCGACCGTGGTCATGACCGCGACGTCGTGCTGAGTGGCCGTCCGGGGCCCGAACCGCTTGTCCGCGGCGAGGACCTCCGCCCAGCCCGTGCCCGGATACTCGGTAGCGGCGTCGGTCAACCGCCGTCGCAGGTCCCAGAGCTCCGCCGCCCACCCCGACCCGGGTCGCTCGTTCCACAGCAGCGCCAGCCAGCCGGCGGGGCGAAGCACGCGGGCGATCTCGTCCAGCGCCGGGCGGGTGTCGAACCAGTGGAAGGCCTGCCCCGCGGTCACAACGTCCACCGAGGCGTCGGGCAGCGGGATGTCCTCCGCGGTGCCGTCGAGGACCGTCACGCCGGGCACCCCCGCCTGAAGCCGGCGGCGCATCCCGGCGGCCGGCTCGATCGCGACCACGTCGGCGCCGAGGGCGACGAGCTGGCGGGTGAGCTTGCCCGTGCCGGCGCCGAGGTCGGCCACCGGCGTGCCTGGGCGCAGCCGGCACCGCACCGCGAGCTCGGACAGGGCCGCTTCCGGGTACAGCGGCCGGGCTCGCTCGTAGCGCTCGGCGACCTCGCCGAACCGGGCGGCCCGGGGGGCGACCCGGGGATCGCTCATACCGATGCCGCGGCCGCCGTCCGGCAGCGGTAGACACGGGTGACGTAGGGGAACCCGAACGCCTGCCTGCCCGCCAGGTCCGGGTGGGTGCGGGCGAGGTCGCGGACGCGGTCGAGCACCCGGGCCCGCTCGTCCTGGGCGAGCGCGCCGACCACACTGACCGACTCGGCCCGGTCCACCAGCAGTTCCGGGTCGCACGGCTGTTCCCAGGGCTGGGTCCACAGCTCGACGGGGGTGAACCCGTCCGCCCCCGCGCTCCCCACCAGGGCGGCGTAGTCCACGTCGTAATAGGAGTCGTAGGGCCGCTCGACCTCCGGCCCGTCGACCAGCAGGTCGCCGAACGCGCGAACCCAGTCGTAGCTGCGGTCGCGTGTGTTCCAGATCAGGAACAGGTGGCCACCAGGGCGCAGGACACGGCGGATCTCGGCCAAGGCGACCGGCGCGTCGAACCAGTGGAACGCCTGCGCCACCGTGATGGCGTCCACCGAGTCGTCGGGCAGCGGCAGATCCTCCGCCGTGCCGTCGACGACGTCGACCTCGGGCAGCGTCGCAGCCAGCTGCGCCCGCATTCCGGACACCGGCTCGACGGCCACGACGTCGGCGCCGGTCGGCACCAGCAGTCGCGTCAGCTTGCCGGTGCCGGCCGCCAGGTCGACCACCCGGCGACCGGGGCCGATGCCCCCGTGCCCCACGACGTGGGCGACCGCCTCCGCCGGGTACGACGGGCGCGCCCGCTCGTAGGCGCCGGCGTTGCTGTCGAACCCCAGCGCGGCGTCCTTCAGGCGTTCGCCCATGGGCTGCCTCCTCGTCGATCCAAGCATACAAGTAGGAGACAAGTGGGACCCGAGCGCTATTCGGCAAAGACCTCGTCGCCGTAGGGGTAGTGGCGGGCGGGGGCGTGATCCCGCTTCCACACCATCAGGCGGCGGGTGAAGGTACAGACCTCCTCCTGGCGCTGGTTGATGCCCTTGGTCTCGACGGTGACGATGCCGCGCTTGCCGTCCGACGTCTCCTTCTTGTCGAGCACGCGGGTCACCGCGTAGATCGTGTCGCCGTGGAACGTGGGCTTGGGATGCTTCAGCTCCTCGACCTCGAGGTTGGCCACGGCCGCTCCGCTGACGTCGGGCACGGACATGCCCAGCACCAGCGAGTACACGAGGTTGCCTACGACCACGTTGCGTCCCTGCACCGTCTCGTTCTCCGCGAACCACTCGTTGGTGTGCAGCGGGTGGTGGTTCATCGTGATCATGCAGAAGAGATGGTCGTCGTACTCGGTGATGGTCTTCCCGGGCCAGTGCCGGTAGACGTCGCCGACCTGGAAGTCCTCGAGATGCCGGCCGAACGGGCGGTCGATGGTCGCCATGGCGGGACACGGTAGGGACCGCCGCCCCCGGCGGCCAACGCTAGGGTGGCCGCCGGTCGGGCCGAGGGAGGGACCATGAGGCGGCATGACTCGGGACGTGGCGGGCGCCTGCGGTCGCGCGTGGTGCCGCTGACCGTTGCCTCGCTCGCCATGACCGGCCCGGCCTGCGCGCAGAAGGCGGACCTGGCCGACGTGACGGCCGGCGACGTCGACTTCGAGGCCACCCCGGAGTTCATGTCCGCCGCCGCCGAGCGCTCGACCGGTGCGCCCTACCGGATCGAGATGACGCTGGCGATGGACGTTGACTTCGGGGGGCAGTCCTTGGACTTCGATGCGCCCATGATGTCGGGGGAACAGGACGGCGAGCTCTCGCACATGCTGATGGACCTGGCGCCGGTGATGGAGGAGCTCGGCCAGTTGGCGCCACCCGGCGAGGCCATCCCGCCCGAGGTGTCCGAGGCCGACCTCACCATGGAGATCGTGGCCGACCGGCAGGTCATGTACCTGCGCGCGCCGATGTACGAGGCGCTCGCCGACATGCCCGGCGCGGGCGAGCAACGTCCCATGGGCGACCTGGCCGCCCTCGGCGACCGCTGGGGGCGTGTGGACCTCACCGAGCTCGGCGACGTGCTGCCGTTGAACGACGTGGCGAGCGCGGCGGGCGGCCAGGCGGCCGACCCCCGTGCCCTGTTGGAACTGGTCGCCGACGCCGACGATGTCGACGAACTCGGCGATGCCGAGGTGCGAGACGTGCCCGTCCATGGGCTGGCGGCCCAGGTGACCATGCGCGAGCTGCTAGAGGCATCGGGGCTGAGCGCCGAGGAGTTCTCCCGGTCCATGGGCACGTCGCTGCCCGCCGGCGCCGACGCCATCCTGGACTCGCTTCTCGACGCGCACACGTCCGTCGAGGCGTGGGTCGACGACGACGGGTACGTGCGCAGGGTGGGCTACGAGTTCGATCTGCTCGCCATGCTCGCCGGGGTCATGCCGGATCGGGACCTCGAGGGTGATGCGCCGTCAGGCTTCACCTACGGCATCACCACGGACTTCTTCGACTACGGCGACGACTCCATCACCATCGAGTTCCCCGATCCCGACGAGGCCGTCGACGTCACCGACTCGTTCCTCGAGCTGTACGCCGGCCCCGCCACCTGACACCGCCGCTGGTGGGCGAATACCGTCCCCAGCCATGACCCCGCCCGACATCGACGCCGCCGCGTCCGCCGTCGAGCTCGCCCGCGACGTCGTGCGGCGCGCCTTCAGCCACCTCGCCGCCACGGGCTCGGTCGATGCCGACCAGGTCGTGGCGTACGACCTCGCACACGCCGCCGCCGCCGCCGAGACCGCTCGCACGCTCCTCGACTACGGCGCGACGGGCGACGAGGAGGCCGCCATCGCCTGCGCCTTCGCCGCCGAGGCGATCGCCGACGTGGCCGGGAGGCTCTACGCGCGGGAGGCCGGCTGGGGCGTGGAGGCAACCGCCCTCGACGACGCACGGGCGTTCGTGGCCGCGTACCGCGACCCCGCGTTCCTGGCGTCGATCGACGGCCCCGGGCCCGGCCGCCTCGACGACGACTTCGAGCTCGTCCGGGACACGTTCCGCCGCTTCGCCGACGACAAGATCCGCCCGATAGCCGAGGGCGTCCACCGGGACAACGCCGACATCCCCGAGGACATCATCTCGGGGCTGGCCGAGCTCGGTGCCTTCGGGCTGTCGGTGCCCGAGGAGTACGGCGGGTTCGCGGCCGGCGGCGAGAGCGACTACATGGGCATGGTCGTCGCCACCGAGGAGCTCTCACGGGGATCGCTGGGCGTCGGGGGCTCGCTGATCACGCGACCGGAGATCCTGACCCGCGCCTTGGTCAAGGGCGGCACCGAGGATCAGAAGCGGCACTGGCTGCCGCGGCTGGCCAGCGCCGAGGTCATGGCGGCGGTGGCGGTCACCGAGCCGGACTACGGCTCCGACGTCGCCGCCATCACCACCATGGCGACGTCCACCGGGGGCGGCTGGCTGATCAACGGCGTGAAGACCTGGTGCACGTTCGGGGCCCGGGCCGACGTGCTGATGCTGCTGGCCCGCACGGACCCCGACCGCTCGCGGGCGCACCGCGGCCTGTCGCTGTTCGTCGTCCCCAAGCCCCGGGGCGACGGCCACGGCTTCCAGTTCACGCAGGAGGCGGGCGACGACGGCGCCCCCGGGGGCGGCCGCATGGAGGGCCGTCCGATCGACACCATCGGCTACCGCGGCATGCACTCCTACGAGATCGCCTTCGACGACTGGTTCGTGCCCGACGCCGCCCTGGTCGGCGGCGACGAGGGCGTCGGCCGGGGCTTCTACCTGCAGATGGCCGGCTTCGAGAACGGCCGCCTGCAGACCGCGGCACGTGCCATCGGGGTAATGCAGGCCGCGTACGAGGATGCCCGGCAGTACGCGAGCGACCGGTCCGTCTTCGGCCAGCCGATCGCCGACTACCAGCTCACGCGGGCCAAGCTCGCCCGCATGGCGGTGACCATCCAGGCCGCCCGCCAGTTCGCCTACGCCGTGGCCCGCCTGATGGCCAAGGGCGAGGGCGCGATGGAGGCGGCGATGGTGAAGGCGTACGTGTGCAAGGCCGCCGAGTGGGTGACCCGCGAGGCCATGCAGATCCACGGCGGCTACGGCTACGCCGAGGAGTACGCGGTCAGCCGCTACTTCGTCGACGCGCGCGTGCTGTCGATCTTCGAGGGCGCCGACGAGACCCTCTGCCTCAAGGTCATTGCCCGCCGGCTGGTGGAGGCGGAGAAGCAATAGGTGTCGGACATCGCAAACCCACAGCTGGCCGAGCTGCCGGAGGACTGGGATCGGGCGCTGGCGATCGTGGCGCATCCCGACGACCTCGAGTACGGCGGCGCTGCCGCCGTCGCACGCTGGACCGGGCAGGGCAAACAGGTCGCGTACGTCCTGGCGAGCAAGGGCGAGTCCGGCATCGATTCGATGGAGCCGGCCGAGAGCGCCCGGGTGCGCACGAGCGAGCAGCGCGACAGCGCCGCGGTCGTGGGCGTGACCGATGTCGAGTTCCTGGACCATCCCGACGGCACCATCGAGTACGGGCTGGCGCTGAGGCGCGACCTGGCGGCCGCCATCCGTCGCCACCGCCCGGAGCTCGTCATCGGGGTCAACCACCGCGAGACCTACGGTGGCACCTACATCAACATGGCCGACCACCGGGCCGTCGGGCTGGCGACGATCGACGCGGTGCGGGACGCGGCCAACCGCTGGGTGTTCCCGGAGCTGCGCGACGACGGGCTGGAACCGTGGTCGGGCGTTCGCTACCTGGCGGTCATCGCCTCGCCCCGGCCCACTCACGCCGTCGACGTGACCGCCACCTTCGACGTCGGTGTCGACTCCCTGCGGCGCCACGCCGCCTACCTCGCGGGGCTGGGGGACCCGGACCCCGAGGTGTTCCTCCGTCAGTGGGCGGAGGACACGGCCGAGCGGTTCGGCGGGCGCCTG
>JBKOUY010000051.1:0-26187 GCA_046723645.1 Actinomycetota bacterium
GTGCTGGCGGCCGGCTGCGGCTCCGCCGGCATCCCCGGCCTGCCGGCTGCCGTGCGGCCCCCGGTCCGGCCGGTCAAGGGCGAGATCCTCACGCTGCGCCAGCCGCCGGGCGCACCCCTGGTCACGCACACCGTGCGGGGCCTGGTCCATGGGTTCACCGTGTACCTGGTCCCGCGTGCGGACGGCCGCCTGATCGTCGGCGCGACCGTGCAGGAGCGGGGCTGGGACACCCGGGTCACCGCCGGGGGCGCCTACGAGCTCCTCCGCGACGCGCTCGCCCTGGTTCCGGGGCTCGACGACGCGGAGCTGGCGGCGGTCCGCGCCGGCCTGCGGCCCGGGACCCCCGACGACCTGCCGCTCGTCGGGCGGGCGGCGGCGGAGGGGCTGGTGCTGGCGACCGGCCACTACCGCAACGGGATCCTGCTCACCCCGATCACGGCGGAGGCGGTGGCGGCCGCTGTCGTCGGGGGGCCGTTGCCGCCCGAGGTGGACGCCTGCGATCCCCGGCGGTTCGAGGAGGTGCTGGTGTGAAGGCGATGGCGATGCGCGTCACCGTCAACGGCGAGGCGACCGAGGTGCCCGCCGGGACCAGCGTCGCGGCGCTGCTCGCATCGCTCGAGATCGAGCCGCGGGGTGTGGCCGTGGCGGTGGACGGCGAGGTGGTGACCCGTCGGACCTGGGCGGAGCGTTCGCTGGCGGCGGGCGAGCGCGTCGAGATCCTGTCGATCGCCCAGGGAGGCTGACAGAGTGACCACCGTCGAGCTGCATTCCGACCCCTTGGTGATCGCCGGCGAGTCGTTCCGATCGCGGCTGATCCTGGGCACCGGCGGTGCCCCGAACCTGGACCTCCTCGAGGACGCGCTGACGGCGTCCGGCACCGAGATCACCACCGTGGCGCTGCGCCGGGTCGACCCCTCGGCCCCGGGCTCACTGTTCGACCTGCTCCGCCGCACCGATATCCGCCCGCTGCCCAACACCGCCGGCTGTTTCACCGCCCGTGACGCGGTGCGCACTGCGCAGCTGGGTCGGGAGGCCCTGGAGACCGACTGGGTGAAGCTCGAGGTCGTGGCCGACGAGCGCACGCTGCTGCCCGACCCGGTCGAGCTGCTCGACGCGGCCGAGCAGCTGGTCGACGACGGCTTCGTGGTGCTGGCCTACACCAACGACGATCCGGTGCTCGCGCGCCGCCTCGAGGACGCCGGCGTCGCCGCGGTCATGCCGCTGGGGTCGCCGATCGGCAGCGGCATGGGCATCCGCAATCCCTACAACCTGGCGATGATCCTGGAGGCCGCCGGCGTACCGGTGGTGCTCGATGCCGGGATCGGCACGGCATCCGACGCCGCCCGGGCGATGGAGCTGGGCTGCGATGCCGTGCTGCTGGCCACCGCCGTCACGCGCGCCCGCGACCCGGTCAGCATGGCCAGCGCCATGCGCCACGCGGTCGAGGCCGGCCGGCTGGCCCGCCGCGCGGGGCGCATCCCCAAGCGGCTCTATGCGGAGGCGTCGACCAGCGGCGAGGGCCTGGCCGAGCTGGGATGACGGCGTGACCCCCGGCCTGATGGTCCTCACGGACCGGCGCATGGCGGCGGACGCCGGCCACGACCTCGTCGATGTGGTGGGGGCAGTGCTCGGCGCGGGTGCGCCCACGATCCTGCTCCGAGAGAAGGACCTGCCCCGGGCCGACCGCTACGAGCTGGCGGTGCGGCTTCGGGCCGCCACGACCGCTGCCGGAACTTCGCTCATCGTCGCCGGCGACGTGGCGCTGGCCCGCGCCGTCGGCGCCGACGGCGTGCACCTCGCCGCCGACGATCCCTGGCCCGGCGACGAGGCCGTCGGGCTCTGCGTCGGGAGGTCGTGCCACACGCCCGCCGACCTGCTGGCCGCAGCGAGAACCCGCGTTGTGCACTACGCCACGTTCTCACCGGTGTTCGCCACGCCGTCCAAGCCTGGCTACGGGCCGGCGCTCGGCGTAGCGGGGCTGGCCGCCGGGTGCCGGACCGTCGCCTGCTTGGCCTCGCCGCTCGGCGTCTACGCGCTCGGCGGGATCACGCCGGCGACCGCTCCGGCGTGCCTGGCTGTCGGCGCCGCAGGCGTTGCCGTGATGGGGAGCGTCATGCGGGCGCCCGACCCGGGCGCGGCCGTGCGGGCGTTGATCGGCGAGCTGGAGGACACGTACCGCGATGCGGACGTGCGGCGGCTGACGACCCCATGACGTCGCCAACCGCACGTTCGGGAACGCCGGCCGTGGCGCTCACCATCGCGGGGTCCGACTCCGGCGGCGGGGCCGGCATCCAGGCCGACCTCGTGACCTTCGCGGCGCTGGGCGTGCACGGCGCCAGCGCGGTCACCGCGTTGACGGCGCAGAACACCGTCGGGGTGGCGGGCGTCCACGTCCCCCCCGTCGAGTTCCTGCGGGCGCAGCTGGACGCCGTGCTCGCCGACCTGCCGGTGGCGGCGGTCAAGACCGGCATGCTCGCCACCGAGGAGGTGGTCCTGGCGGTCGCCGACTACGCCGGCGCCGGCCGCCTCCCGAACCTGGTGGTCGACCCGGTGCTGGTGTCGTCGACGGGCGCCCGCCTGCTCGATCCCGGCGCCGAGGCGGCGTACCGCGAGGCGCTGTTCCCACAGGCGCTGGTGGTCACGCCCAACATCCGGGAGGCGCAGGTGCTGCTGGGGGCGCCGGTCGATTCGATCGACGACGCGCGCCGGGCCGCCGGGAGGCTGGCGGAGTGGGGCCCCCAGTGGGTGGTCGTCAAGGGCGGGCACCTGGCGGCGGACGGCGCCTGCGACGTCGTGGTCGAGTCGGTCAGCGGCGACGTCACGCAGCTGTGCATGCCGCGCATCGACACCCGCAACGACCATGGCACCGGCTGCAGCTTCGGCGCTGCCACCGTCGCCGGGCTGGCCCGCGGCCTACCCGTGGCCGAGGCGCTGCGCGCGGCCAAGCGGTTCGTGCACGAGGGCCTGGAGCTGTCGGCCTCCTGGGCGCTGGGCGGTGGCCACGGTCCCGTCGGCAAGCTCGGGGCCTGGTCGTAGCGGTCAGGCGCCGAGCGGAGACGCGCGGTCCGGCGGCATCACCGGTATCACCGGCAGGCCGCCCTGCCAGCGGCCGGCGCCGCGCATCCAGCCATCCCCCGGTGGGCAGTCGGCGAGGTGGTCGCAGTGGCGGCAGGCGGCCGACGGGGTGGCGTCGCCGGGATCGAAGCCGCGCTCCACCGCGGCGACACGCTCGGCGACCACAGCCACGATCCGCTCGGCGCCGAGTGCGAGGAGCCGGTCGTCGACGGGAACCGTCACCCGGTCGCCGGTGTCGCCGGCGGTGATCAGCACGGAACCAGGCGCCACGCCGATGGCGAGCGCGCCCGCGGCCGCCTCGAACGCCGCCCGGCCCCGCAGGGCATCGTCGTCGCCGCTGGCCACCCGGTGGGCCACCAGCACGAAGCCTCCGGCACCCGTCACCCGGCCGAGGCGGGCGTCGGCGCCGCATGCCACCGCCACCGGCGAGGCCTTGTCCGGCCGCCACCGGAGTGCCGGCGCTGCGGCCGGCCCGGGTCCCACCAGCGTGAGCTGGGATGGGAGTGGCCAGCCCAGCACACGGACGAAGCCGGCCAGCCACCGGCTCGCGCCGGCGGCCACGGCGGCAAGGGTGGCCGAGTCCCCGGCCTGCCAGACGTCGCAGATCCAGTCGCCCACGCCCGACCGCTCGACCGGCGGCGCCCCGCCGGCGCCGGACTCGTCGCCCGTGCGAAGCGCCCGCATCCAGGCTCGGATGGCATCGAGCGGCATGGGCAGCGTCGGCGCCCGGCCCGTCCGATCGGCCCGGGCGATGTGGTGTGCGAGCGCGGCCCGCCCGCAGGCGCCGGCCGCCAGCGGTGGTGACCAGCCGGGGAAGCTCCAGCCGTGCTCGCCCTCGCCGCGGTAGCGGGCCGGGCACGTGGCGGCTTCGTGGGCCGCCACGTGCCCGACGTACACGTCGCCCACAGCACCCGGAGGGGCGGCCGCAAGCGCCTCGGCGATCCGCCCACCGGTTTCGCGGCGGAGGCGATCGGCGGTCCCTACGGGGTCGGCGGTCCTGCCGGCGGTGGCCGCCGTCACGAGCCCGCCTCCGCCGTGCCCGGCCGCCAGGCCCGACCGACCGGGCAGTCGGGACGCACCGGGCAGTGTTGGCAGTGGCCGCCGGGGGACATCGCCGGCGGCTCGCCCGCCGCCAGTCGGGCCGCGACCCCCATCGCCTCGTCGAGCCGCTCGGCGGCGTGCTGCAGCAGTGCGGGCCGGATCGGTTCGGTCTGGGTGGTGCCGTCGGACACGATCGTCACCGCGCTGGCCGGGACCTCGCCGTCCCGGAGCGCCAGCATCAGGGCGTACAGGTGGCCGTCGGCCCGCATGCCGTCGTACCAGCGGCCGCCCTTGACCTCCACGATCACGCCGGGTCGGCCGGTGGGAGGGCCGCCCATCAACACGTCGATCCGTCCCGCAACGATGACCGCACCGCCCGCCAGGGCAACGCGAACCGGTTCCTCGACGCGTGGCCACCAGGCGGGGTCGACGGCGGACAACCCCGCCGCCGCGAGCCGGTCGATCCGCGCGGCGGCGTCAGACCTGAGCCGGTCGGCGGCCGGGCCGAGGTCGGCCAGGCGGTCGGCCACCGTGTCGTCGCCGAGGGCGCTGAGGAACGCCACCGCCGAGTCCACGGTGATGCTTCGCCGTGGGGACACCGTCGCGAGCTTGGCGGCGGCGTCGACCATCCATCCCACGACGACGTCGTCGGACGGTGCGTGATCCTCGCTGCGCTCGCTGAGGGCCCGGCGGGGGCAGCGCAGGAGCCCGGTCACCAGGTGCTTCGACAAGCGGAGCGGCTCGTCCGGGTGCCAGCCGCCGACTGCGCTGGTGGCCCGGGCGGCGGCGTCGAGCTCGGCGCGCAAGGCCGCGATCCCGTCGGAGGCTGGAGCGTCGAGCGGCCTCGCGAGCACATCGCCCAGCGCCTCGACCACCGACGCATGCTAGGGATCGGCCGGCACCCGCCGGGGGACCCGTCAACCCGTTCGGCGTTCCCTCCGCCTGGCCAGCCAGTCGGCCTCGGCCTCGCCCATCTCGGTCGACGGCGGGCCGTCGACCCAGGGCCACAGCTCGTTGGCGATGCCGCGGAAGTTGGCCGTGGCCCGCAGGTCGCCGAGGATGGCCATCAAGCCCAGGTTGATCCGCTGGATGATGACGAAGCTGGCGGGCAGGTTGGCGGCCTTGATGATCGGGCCGTAGGGACCGGTGGGGTCGAAGTAGCGCGACAGGGCGTCGGTCGACCACTGGGGGGTGATCGTCACCTCCTCGTCGTGCATGACGAAGTCGTAGAAGTGACTGAAGTAGTCGTGCACCAGGCGGTCGGACACCGGCGTCCCCGGGCGCAGCATGCCGATCCGCTCGACGATGTCCCGGTAGCGCGCCGTGTCCCGGTCGATGACCATGGCCCGGATCATCTCGCCGAAGAGCTCCATGTCGGCGGGCGTGAAGTGCTTGACCAGCCCGAAGTCGAGGAAGGTGACGCGGCCACCGGGGCGGAACAGGTAGTTCCCGGGGTGGGGATCGCCGTTGAACGCCTGGAGCCGATAGAGGCTGCGGAACACGAACCGGTAGATGGCCTCGGCCGCCCGGTTGCGCTCGTCCTGGTCCCACGCCGACATCTCGTCGAAGCGAGCGCCCTCGGCGAGCTCGGTCGTCAGCACCCGCGGCGTCGACAAGGACATGAGCACGTCGGGCACGTGGATGAACGGATGCCCGCGGTAGAAGTCGGCGAACAGCTGCTGGTTGCGGGCTTCGTTGGCGTAGTCGAGCTCCTCGACCACCCGGGCCCGGATCTCGGCGACGAGCGGGCCCGGCTCGAAGCCCGACAGCGCCATGCCCAGGGCACCGAAGATCAGGCCGGCGCTGTCGAGGTCGGACCTGATGGCGTCGTCGACTCCCGGATACTGCACCTTGACCGCCACGGCGTGCTCGTCCCTGGTGATCGCCCGGTGGACCTGGCCAATGGAGGCGGCGGCGATCGGCGTCGGATCCCACTCGAGGAACAACCGGTCGGGACGGGCGCCCAGCTCCTGCTCGACGACGGCCGCGGCAAGGTCGGGCGACATCGGCGGCGCATCCTGCTGCAGCCCCTGGAGCGCCTGGCGCACGTGGTCGGGTAGGCCGGTGTCGAGGTACGACGCCATCTGGCCCAGCTTCATGAACGCGCCCTTCATGTTGCCGAGCGCCTCAGCCACCTGATCGGCGGTGCGCAGCTCGAAGCGCCGGTCGAGCTCGACCCGCCGCCCCGCGCTCGCGAACGTCCGCCGGGCACGATGCAGGGCGAAGTCGGCCCCGGTGCGGCCACCCATCCGGGCCAGCTCCAGCCGCCGCCGGCCGGGGGTGCGCGCCGAGATCGGAGTAACGTCGACGGAGCGCCGGGGCTTGCGGGCCCGGCGAGCCACGGCGATCGCGACGACGATTGCGGCGGCGGCCGCGCCCAATCCGGCGCCGATTGCCGCCGTGGGGCGCGTGCGCCAACCCTGACCGGACATGGCGCCGGAGCCTACCGACCGGCCCCGTGAGCCGACTCGACGTGCCGGCCCGCGCACCCTCTAAGAGCCGAGCGGACAGGCCCGAATGTGGGCACCGAACCGTACCGGATCAGCAGCGTAAGCCCAGGCCTCACAGTTCGGCATCCGGGCAACGCTGACAAGGGTTCGCCGAGATGACGGACCTATCCGCGCATCTTCTAAGGTGGCCCGCGCTTCAACCGCCCTCGAGGAGCATCGGGGAACCGCCGCCATGCATGAGAACCTGCCCACACCTGATCAGCTGAACTTCGCCATGCTCGTCCTCCGGCTCGTCATCGGGCCGATCCTGGCCTTCCACGGCTTCGCCAAGATCGCCCGGGGCGGCAGGCTCGAAGGCACCGCCGGATGGTTCGAGTCGATGGGGATGCGCCCGGGCCACGTGCACGCCCGCCTCGCGGCGTTCGGCGAGCTGGCCACCGGCGTCTGCATCACCCTCGGGTTCCTGACGACGTTCGCCGGCATGGGGGTCGTCGGGCTCATGGCCGTCGCCTTCTGGACCGTGCACCGCGGCCAGGGCCTGTTGATCACCGCCCACGGCTGGGAGTACGTGGCCGTGCTGGGCACCATCGGCGTCGTCCTGGCGACCATCGGCGCCGGCGACTGGAGCCTCGACAACGCCATCGGCCTCGACCTCAACGGGCCTGCGGGCTTCTTGATCGCCCTGCTCGGTGGTGTCGGCCTGGCCGCGACCCTGCTGGCATTCGTCTACCACCCGCCGTCGCGCACCGCAGCCGAGGCGGAAACGAGCTTCTAGTGGGCGGGAGGGCCCACTAGGTCCACCGTCTTCCGATCGCCCGCGGCCCGGACGTCGGGCCGCGGCGGGAGATCCGGGCGCTGCCAGCCTCGAGCTACCCGCGGGGGCGATCGAGCGCTACTGCGACGTGCTGGGACCGGTCGCGACCGTGTCCAATCCGTGGGACGTCCCCAACGAGGTGGCCGGGGGCGCCGATGCTCGTGTGCCACCACCTCCGGGTGAGCCCGGAGAGCCTCCGCGACTCGCTGCGCCATTACGAGTGAACGCGCGCCGTCAGTCCCGGGGGCTCAGGACGCAGAACTCGTTCCCGTCGGGATCGGCGAGCACGACCCAGGTCTGTTCGCCCTGCCCGATGTCCGCCGGCGAGGCGCCCAGGCCGCGAACCCTCGACACCTCGGCCGCCTGGTCGTCGGCCGCGTAGGGGGCGACGTCGATGTGCACGCGGTTCTTGGCGACCTTGGGGTCGCTGACCCGGATGAGCTCCAGCCGCGGGCCCAGGCCGTCGGGCCGGGCCAGCGCCGCATGGCCGTCGCCCTGGCCGACGATCGGCCATCCGGCCGCGGCGCTCCAGAAGGGAGCCAGGGCACCGGGGTCGGGGGTGTCCAGGACGATCGCCGCCACCGCACCCGCGTTGTCGTATTCGTCTCGTGGGTCGAGCACGCAGAGCTCGTTGCCCTCCGGGTCGGCGAGCACGACCCAGCGCACGTCGGTCTGACCGATGTCGGCGGGCTCGGCCCCGTGGGCCAGCAGGCGTTCGACGATCTCGCTCTGTTCGCTGTCCGAGCGGCTGTTGAGGTCGATGTGGACGCGGTTCTTCGCCACCTTGGGGTCGTCGACTTGCACGAAAACCAGCGCAACCCCGGGCTCGGTGGGCGCCCCGGCATCGTCCTCCGGTGGCTCGACGACGACCTCGTCGGGTTCCTCGTAGGTGATGGGCCACCCGGTCGCGGCGGCCCAGAACCGGGCCAACGCCGACGGGTCGGCAGCGTCGAAGACCAGGGAGTACAGGCGGGTCGGCATGGCCGGCGACCGTATCCCGCTCGGCCGACGGCAGCGTGGGAATTCGGCCGCGGCGCGGGACGATCCCCCGGCGCGCGCTGGGGATCGAGCCGGGGGACCGTCCTCTGGCCGCTACCCGGACGACCGGCCGTTACTCGCCATTCCTGGACAAACCTGTGGCAACGAGACCCGATGGCGTTGCTCCGGACGCCGCCCGCCCGCCTTCGGCATGGCACAACGAGCCTCAGAAGGACACGTTTTGGCTGGTCAGCCTGGGCACACGGATGAATCCCGGGTGAGCGCACGCCCCTCAACTGCCCGTCGGATACTGTCGGCCCATGGCTGTGGACCTGGCTTCCCTCGTGACTCCCTGGCGCGCCGCAGTGGTCACCTCGGAGATCCAGAACGGGCTCCTCGGCGAGCCCAGCGTCTTTCCCGAGCTCGCCAAGGTGGCGCAGGAGACGATGGTCCCGGCCACGGTCCGGCTGGTGAAGGCGGCCCGCGTGGCGGGCGTGCAGGTGATCCATTGCACGTTCTCGCACCGACCCGACTTCAAGGCGACCAACACCAATGCCCGGCTGTTCATGAGCGCCCGGCGCTCGCCTGTGCGCTTCGACCGGGGCGGCGTGGCCACGGCCGTGATCCCCGAGGTCGGCGCCGAGCCCGACGACCTCGTGCTCACGCGTGCCCACGGGCTCAATCCCATGGCGGGCACCGACCTCGATCCGGTCCTGCGCAATCTCGACCTGCGCACCATCGTGGTGGCGGGTGTCTCGGTCAACGTGGCCATCACCAACCTGGTGATGGATGCGGTCAACCACGGCTACGACGTCGTGCTGCCCCGTGACGCGGTGTGCGGCGTGCCGGCCGACTACGCCGACGCCATGATCGACAACACCCTGAGCCTGCTGGCCACGCTCACGACCGTCGACGAGCTGGTCGAGATCTGGTCGAAGCAGTAGCCGCCGCGGGCGGGGGGATCCGATGAAGTTCTGCCAGTCGCTGATGTACGCACCGCCGGCCGACTGGCTGGAGCTGACCCGCTGCGCCGAGGACGTGGGCTTCGACCAGGTGTCGCTGTCGGACCACGTGTTCTACCCCGGCAAGCTCGAGTCGTCGTACCCGTACAGCAGCAGCGGGCGGCCCATCTTCCCGCCCGAGACCCCGTGGCCCGACGTTTGGGTGATGACCGGTGCATTGGCCGCGGCCACTGAACGCATCCGCTTTGCCACCCACGTCTACGTGCTGCCCGCCCGCAACCCCTTCGTGGTTGCGAAGGCGGTCGGCACCGCCGCCTTCGTGTCGGGAAACCGGGTGCTGCTCGGGGTCGGCGCCGGCTGGATGCGGGAGGAGTTCGACCAGCTCGAGCAGCCGTTCGAGGGTCGCGGAAACCGGATGGAGGAGCAGATCGAGGTGCTGCGGACCCTGTGGCGCGGCGGCATGGTCGAGCACCACGGCGAGTTCTACGACTTCGACCAACTGGAGATGGCCCCGGCGCCCGCGCAGCCGGTCCCGATCCTGATCGGGGGGCAGACCGAGATCGCGCTCCGGCGCGCGGCACGCATCGGCGACGGCTGGCTGGGAACGCACTACGGCCTCGACGAGCTCCGTGGCTACGTCGAGCGGCTGCAGGCCTATCGCCGGGAGTACGGGACCGACGGCCAGCCGTTCGAGATCCAGGCGGCGGTCACCGACCGCCTGCCCGACGGCGGCGTGTGCGCCGAGCTGGACGAGCTGGGCGTGACCGCGCTGATCACATCGGCGTGGCTCATCGAAGGCCTGACGTTCGCGTCCGTGGACGACAACCGGCGCGCCCTCGAGCGCTTCGCCTCCACCTACATCAGCCCGAGCTGACACGCCCCCAGCGCGCGGGTAGCAGGTGCGGCGATCGATGGGCGGCCAGCACGTCCGCGTTCCCCCGATGGTCCGACAGCTGCGGGTTAGCCTGGCGCCGTGGTCGAGCCGGTCGATGTGATCGACGACCTGAGGACCGCCGACGGGCGGGTGCCGGGGAGGCGGGGGCGGGCCACCCGTCAGCGCCTTCTCGACTGCACGGCGGAGATGCTGCGCACCGGCTCGTACCGCTCGCTCAAGGTCATCGACATCGCCCGCGAGGCCGGCACGTCGCCGGCCACCTTCTACCAGTACTTCGGCGACGTCGAGGACGCCATGCTGGTGCTGGCGCAGGAGATGGCGCTCGACAGCGAGCGGCTGGTACGCATCGTGCGCGAGGGCACGTGGAAGGGGCGGGCCGGCTACCGGGCCGCGCTCGGGCTCACGGACGCCTTCTTCGGCTTCTGGGACCAGCACCGCCCGGTCATCCAAGTGGTCGACCTCGGCGCCGAGGAGGGCGATCGCCGCTTCCGGAAGATCCACCTGGCGCTGCTCTACAACGTCACCGTTCAGCTGGCCGAGACGATCAAGGGCATCCAGGCCGACGAGCGGAATCTCGGCGTCGATCCCCTGGCCCAGGCCGGCATGCTCGTCGCCACCCTCGCCAACGTGGCCGCCCACCAGCACAGCTTCGAGGCGTGGGGCATCCGAGCCGCCGACGTCCGCATCTCCGTGGCGCGCCAGGTCTTCTCGGGCATCACCGGCCAGCGAGCACCGACTAGATGAGGCTGAGGCCGCCATCGACGGCCAGCACCTGGCCGGTCACATAGCTCGCCTCGCCCGACAGGAGGAACACCACCACTGCGCCGACCTCCCACGCGGTGCCCTGGCGGCCCAATGGGACCGGGGTGCGCGCCCGGGACGGTCGGCCACGCGTGGCCAGCCGGCCCAGTGGTGTGTCGATGAGCCCGGGCGCCACGACGTTGGCGCGGACTCCCCGCCGCGCGCCCTCGAGCGCCACATGGCGCGCCAGGCCGATGAGGCCGGCTTTCGAGGCGTCGTACGCCGGCAGCCGGCTACCGGGCTGGAGGCCGGCGACCGAGCCGATGAAGACGATGCTGCGACCGCCGTCGGTGCCGGCATCCTCGCCGAGGGCCTCCAGCGCGGCTCGCGCCACCAGGAAGTGACCGCGCAGGTTGGCGGCCATCGTCGCGTCCCAGTCCTCGGGCGTCGTGCCCGCCAGGCCGGCGCCGCGCCCGATGCCCACGTTGACGACGACGCCGTCCAGGCGACCGGCGCCGGCCTCCACGGCCCGTTCGACCATGGCTGCGCAGTCGTCGGCGGACGTCACGTCCCCGAGCACGACCGTGGCCCCGCCGCCCTGGTTGCGGACCAGGTCGGCGGTTTCTGCGGCGGCGGCGGCATCCCGGTCGACGCACACGACGTGCGCCCCGGCACGCGCGGCCAGCACCGAGATGGCGCGACCGTTGCCGATGGGGGCGTCGGGCTCGTCCGAAGCCTGCGTCCCGGCGCCCACGACCAGGACGGTTCGATCCGCAAGTCGTCCGTCCACGGCGTTCACTCCACGTCCGGCTCCTCCACCTGGACCCCCATGGAGTTCAGCGCGAAGGCCAGCATGTGGTAGTGCCCGACCACCATGGGCACCTCGATCAGCTGGCGTTCGTCGTAGCGTTCCGCCAGCGCGGCCCAGGTGGCGTCGCCGATACAGGCGCCGTCGTGCAGCTCGTCGGCGGCACGGATCAGGACAGCGTCGAACGGCGCCCACACCGGGTCGTCCGGCGCGTCGGCCGCCCGGAGCCGCTCCACCTCCTCGGTCGTGACCCCGGCACCCCCAGCGATGCGCACGTGCTGGTTCCATTCGTAGTCGGACCGGCAGTGCCAGGCCGTTCGGAGGATGAGCAGCTCGCGGTCGCGGCTCGGCAGCAGCCCCAGGAGGAGCTTGCCCCCGAACGGCAGCCAGCGGCGGAACAGCCCTGGGTGCCGCACGAGTGTGTTGAACACGTTGCCGGCGGATTGCACCGGGGCGCCCACCTGGGCCAGCAGCTCGTCGGCCCGCTCATCGCGTTCCTCGGGCGGCAACGGCGGGATGCGGGGCGCGGTCGGCTTCATCATGGGTGGCGTCATCGTTTGCTTTCCGGTTGTGGCTGTGCGGTCATATGCCGCAGCGCTGCCACCAGTTTGTCTACACAGGGAAGGGGGCACAGATGATCCGCCTGACGGCCATGCTCCGCCGCAATCCGGCGCTGACGGCCGACCAGTTCCAGGCCCACTGGCGTGACGTGCATGCCCGCAAGATCGTGTCCGTCCCCGGGGTCCGGAGCCGCCTCGTCCGCTACGAGCAGCACCCTCGCCTGGCGACCGGGACCGGCGGTTGGGCCGGCACCGAGGGCTTCGACGGCGTCGCCGTGCAGTGGTACCGGAGCCTCGACGACTTCATCGCCATGACCAGCGACCCGGGCTACCAGGACACCGTTGCGCCCGACGAGCGACAGCTCCTCGACCTCGCCGGCGGCGTCTACCTTCTGACCGACGAACCGCGCATCATCATCGACGGGGAGGACTGATGCTCGAGCTCGCCAGCGCCGCCATCGAGGCCGCACTCGCCGCCGGTGCCCGCTACGCCGATGCCCGCGTCATGGTGATCCGGCACGAGTCGATGGAGGCTCGTAACCGGGTGGTCGAGGACCTCACGCAGACCGAGAACGCCGGCATCGGAGTGCGGGCGCTGATCGGGTCCTCCTGGGGGTTCCAGGCCACCCCGGTGCTCACGGCGGCGGCCGCCCGTGAGGCCGGCGAGGGGGCGGCTGCGGTGGCGCGGGCATCCGGGAGGGTGGCGGGGCCGCCGCTCGACCTGGCGCCGGCGCCGGTCGTTGAGGCCGAGTGGTCTTCGACGTGGCAGGTCCATCCGCTCGACGACATCAGCCTGGCCGAGAAGGGCGACCTGCTCGTCGACGCCACCGGCGCCGCCAACGACGCCGGTGTGCCCCTGGCCCAGGCGAGCTACCAGGCGTGGGATACGGAGAAGTGGTTTGCCTCGAGCGAGGGCAGCCGCATCAGCCAGCGCCTGGTCGAGTGCGGGGCAGTGGTCGATGCCACCGCCATCGGCGACGGCGAGACGCAGCGCCGGTCCTACCCGGGCGTTCGGGGCCAGTACGGAACGCAGGGCTGGGAGCTGGTGCAGGGCCTCGACCTCGTGGCCAACGCCGCCACCATGGCCGAGCAGGCGCTCGCCCTGCTGGAGGCTCCGCAGTGCCCGGAGGGCAGGACCACGATCGTCCTCGACTCCGACCAGGTGGCGCTGCAGATCCACGAGTCGGTGGGACACGCCGTCGAGCTCGACCGCATCCTCGGCTGGGAGGCGGCGTTCGCCGGTACCTCCTGGCTCGACGCCGCCCGGCTTGGTGACCTGCGCTTCGGCAGCGAGGTGATGCAGATCACGGCCGACGCGACGCTGCCGGGCGCCATGGGCAGCTTCGGCTACGACGACGAGGGCGTGCCCGCCCAGTCGGTGGACATCGTGCGCGACGGCCGCTGGGTCGGGGTGCTGTCCGGCCGGGACTCGGCGCCGCTCGTGGGCCTGGCGTCCGGCGGGATGGTGCGGGCCGACGGGCCCGCCCGGCTGCCGATGGTGCGGATGACCAACGTGGGCCTGCGGCCCGGCGAGTCGTCGCTCGACGAGATGATCGCCGGCACCGACGATGGCATCTACATGCAGACCAACCGGTCGTGGTCGATCGACGACAAGCGGCTCAACTTCCAGTTCGGCTGCGAGATCGGCTGGGAGATCAAGGACGGCAGGCTGGGCCGCATGCTCAAGAACCCCACGTACACCGGCATCGGCCCGACGTTCTGGGCGTCGCTCGACGCGGTAGGGGGCGCAGACGAGTGGACCGTGTGGGGCGTGCCGCACTGCGGCAAAGGCCAGCCGCTACAGGTGGGCCACACCGGCCACCACGCCGCCCCGTCGCGATTCCGGAACGTGCGGGTGGGGGTGCGCTAGCCACCAGTACGTGCACGGGCGACCGGTGGGTCGGTCAGGCCGACAGTCGGTCGAGCAGCGCGGGCACCTGGCGGATCGAGGTGAGCTCGTGGAAGCCCATGCGCTCGGCGTCGGCGTCCGGCACGTGTTCGAGCTCCCACGTGTAGACGTACGGCAGGTGGGCGGCGTGCCCGCCGAGCTCGACGACGGGGAGGATGTCGGAGCGCACCGAGTTGCCGATCATCAGGAAGTTCTCGGGCGCCACGCCGGCCTCGCTCATGACCCGCCGGTAGGTGGCCATGTCCTTCTCGGACACGATCTCGACCCGTGCGAAGCGGTCGGCCAGCCCCGAGCCTGCGACCTTGGACTCCTGGTGGAACAGGTCGCCCTTCGTCACCACGATCAGCCGGTACCCGTCCTCGTCCAGGCGCGCGACGACCTCGTCGACACCCTCGAGGAGCTCGACCGGCCGGTCCAGGAGCCGCTTGCCCAGGTCGAGGATGGCGCCGATCTCGCCACTGGTCACGCGCCCGCCGGTCAGGTCGATGGCGGACTCGATCAGTGACAGCGTGAACGCCTTGGCGCCGTAGCCGTAGATGGCGAGGTTGGCGCGCTCGGTGGCCACGACCCGCTCGTCGATCACAGTCGGGTCGCCGTCGACATACGGCGCGACGAGGGCGACGAATCGGGCGTGGGCGTCGACGAAGTGGCTCTCGCTGTGCCACAGCGTGTCGTCACCGTCGAAGGCGACCACCTCGATGCCGTCGCCGCCGAGCCTGCGGGCGCCGCTCGCGAGTGTCACCCATTCACACTACGGTCCCGATGATGGTCGAACTCGCCGATTCCACCCGCCTGGCGACCGACGCGTGCGAGCAGGCCCTCGCGTACGTCGCCGGCCGGGCCGACGCCGTGGCCTCGGCGATGGTGGGCACGTCGTCGCTGACCCGGTTCGCCAACAGCCGCATCCACCAGAACGTGACCGAGGACCTCGAAGCGATGTCGCTCACGGTGGCCGTCGACGGCCGGGTGGCGCGCGCCCAGACCACGCGCACCGATCCGGCAAGCCTGGAGGCGCTCGTCGAGCGGGCGCTGGCCGCCGCCGCACTCCGGCCGCCCGACCCCGAGTTCGCCGGCTTCGCACGGGAGGCCGCCGTGCCGTCGGTCGATCACTGGGACGACGGAACCGCCGGGGCGACACCCGACCAGCGGGCGGCCATCGTGGCGGCGTTCGTCGACGCTGGCGAAGGCCTGGAGGCCGCGGGCTACTGCTCGACCGAGGCGGCCACGCACGTGCTGATCTCCACCACCGGGCAGCGAGCGGTGGGCCAGGCGACGACGGCCCAGCTCGACGGCATCCACCGCGCGTCCGCTCCCGACGGGGAGGACGGCGGCGACACCGCCGACGGTTACGGGCAGGCGACCTCCGTCCGGCTCGCAGACCTCGACGGTGCCGCCTGCGGGGCCCGCGCTGCGGCCAAGGCCGCGTCGGGGCGGAACCCGGTCGAGCTGCCGCCTGGCGACTACGAGGTGGTCCTCGAGCCCCGCGCGGTCGCGTCGGCGCTGGTCTATCCCGCCTACATGGGCTTCAACGGCAAGGCCCACGCCGACGGCACCTCGTTCGTGCACCTCGGTGAGCAGCAGTGGGACGCGCCCGTCGACATCTGGGACGACGCCACCGATCCTCGTGCCCTCGGCGTCGGCTTCGACGCCGAGGGCACGCCCAAGCGGCGGCTGGACCTGGTCCAGGGCGGGGTCTCGGCGGGCCTGACGCACGACCGGCGATCGGCGCGCCTCGCCGGCGTCGAGCCGACCGGCCACTCGGTCGGCTCCGAGGCGTTCGGCGGCTACGCCACGAGCCTGTTCCTCGGCGGCGGCGACGAGCCGCCGGATCGGCTCGTCGCCGCCGTCGAGCGGGGACTGCTCGTGACCGACCTCTGGTACAACCGCATCCTCGATCCCAAGACCCAGGTGGTGACCGGCCTCACGCGCAACGGCCTGTTCCTCATCGAGGGCGGCCGGATCGTCGGGCCCGTCCAGAACCTGCGCTACACGCAGTCGATCGTGGGCGGCTTCGGTCCCGGGAAGGTGCGGGGCCTGGGCAACGACGGGCAACTGGTGGGCAGCGAGGGCGGCATCATGCACGTCCCCTCGGCGCGGCTCGCGTCATGGGCCTTCACCGGCAACGCCCGGGGGTGAACCTCACACCCCTCTGACCACCACCAATGGCTACCGGAGGGGCCGGACAGTCCTCAGCTGGTCCTCAGCCGGTCCCAGCGCCCGGTCAACAGCGGCGCGGATGTGGTCCTCGTCGCCCGGCCACAAGTGGGAGTAGACGTCGAGTGTGGTCGATGCCGACGCGTGGCCCAGTGCCCGCTGAACGGCCTTGACCGAACAGCCGGCGGAGATGAGCGCCGACGCGAAACCCTGGCGCAGGTCATGGAACCGCATCCCTCGAGCCCCACGTCGTCACGGGCCCGAACCCACCAGGCGTTGAACAAGCCGTGACCGATCGGCTGGCCGGCCCCGGTGCAACACGAACCCCTCGTGTCGACGGCCAACATGTTCGGACAGGGCATCAAGCACCCACTCCGACGCTGGGATCGTCCGATGGCTGGCGTCGGTTTTGGGTGGCGTGAACTCGGACCGGCCCCGCCGCAACGTCCACTGCCGGTCGATGAGCACGGTGCGTCCCAACCAGTCGACGCGGTCAGCCGTGAGCCCCGACACTTCGGATTGACGTAGCCCCAGCCCGGCACCCAGCACGATGGCGATACGGAACCACGGTGCCGATGGCGATACGGAACCACGGTGCCGCCGCATCGGCCAGAGCCGTGATCTCGCCGGGGGTCGGCGCCACGATCTCGCCCTTGGTGCGCTCAGGCAGCTTGACGCCCTTGGCGGGGTTGATGGCGATCAACTGGTCATCTACCGCCGCACCGAACAGCGACACCAGATGCTGGCGCACCACCCGCACCGTCGAGGGTGCCAGCGCAAGCCCCGAGATGAACGACTGCACGTCACCCCGTCGGATCGGCCCCAGGGGCCGGTCAGCGAAGACCAGAGCGGCCTTGGACAACGCATCGGCCGTCTCGGCGTGAGCAGCGGAGCACCAGAGCGGGCAATCGGTGGGCCCGCAGCTCAGGGCGATCACCGATGGCATCCGCTGCGGATGTGAAACAAAGATTCGCGGCATGGGCTTCTACCAGGATCAGCTACTCCCGCGAGTCCAGGACAAGATCATGGCCCGCAAGTCGATGCGTTCGGTACGCGCCCGAGTGTGCGACGGCTTGGAAGGTGCCGTCGTGGAGGTCGGCTTTGGCACCGGATTGAACGCCGCGTACTACCCGGCTGCCGTCAAGCGGGTCGTCGCGATCGAACCGTCCGGGGTCGGGATGCGGCTCGCCGAACCGCGCATCGCCAAAGCGTCGGTGCCGGTGGAGTTCGGCGGGCTGACCGGCGAACAGCTCGACCTGCCTTCGGGCGAGTTCGACGCGGTCCTGTCGACGTGGACGCTGTGCACGATTCCCAACGTCGATGCGGCACTGGCCGAGATGCGTCGGGTCTTGAAGGCGGGCGGCTCGTTTCACTTTGTCGAGCACGGCCACGCGCCGGATGAGAAGGTCGCCCGCTGGCAGGACCGGATCGAACCGCTCTGGAAGCCACTCGCCGGTGGCTGCCACCTCACGCGGCGCATCGCCGAGGACATCGAACGGGCCGGGTTCGAGATGCAGCAGCTCGACACCTACTACCGCGAAGGTGAGCTGAAAACGATGGGGTACACCTACGAAGGGGTCGCGGTCAGCAGGTAATCCGATGTCGCGCCCGATGGCGGATGATCCTGGTCCGCTCAGGCGTGTGGTTTGTCGCGATGACGATGGCGCATGGTGAGACCCCCGAGGAGCATGCCCCCCATCATGACCACCATCATCACCGCCATCACGACGAGCATCACGACCGAACCGCTCATCATGCCTTAGCTCTACCCAGGTCGTCGCCGAGGTAGCGCAGAACTGCCGATCTCGCGCCGCGTCGTTCTGTACTGCTCGCACGGCAGGCGGCGTGCGCTCGGTTCGGGCATCCTGTGCACTTCTCGTGCCACCTGGCCGGCGGTCAGGGTCACCCGAGGGATGGCCGATCTGTGCATCCTCGGCGCGGGCGGGACCGCTCCGCATCGAAGGCGTAGGGTCGGTGGTGGTCCGGGGGGTGGCTTCTCTGCTTCCGGCGCTCGCCCCGCATCCTGATCGCGCCTGCTGAGACCGGAGGGAGCGAGCGCCTCGCCCCTGTGGTCAGGCTGGTCAACGGGATAATCGACAGGGGGAGCGGATGATGAAGGTGCTCAGGCGTGTCTCGATTCTTGTGACGATTGCCATCCTGGCAACAGGAGGCGCGGCGGCAGCAGACGGCGTGTATCACTCCGAGCGGTTGTCGTTCGCGGGTGGGGCCGATCCTGCTTTCCATGGCCAGGTGGTGAATATCCACCCGAATGGACCTGTCAACGGAGCCTTGGAGCGTTACCAGGTCGTCGGGGCCGAGCCATCCACGGATTACGAGGTGTGGATCCAGTTCTGCGAAGGCGCGGACTTCACGGACTTCACGCAGACCGCGGTCCTGACTACGGACTTGCGCGGCAATGGTCATGCCTCAGCAGGTTTCAGCGCGGCGGACCTTGCTCCGTTCTCGGGTGCGACGGTGACGATCCGATGGGTGCTGAGGGTCGACGCGGCTGACGTCTATGCCACGCCGTGCACCACCGTGACCATCGACTGACCCGATGACAGCGGATTAGCCGGCGATCGCAGGAGCCATCGGACTGCCCACAACGAGCGCCGACCGGAGCAGTCGGGGGTAGTCCTCATGTGCCGATCGGGGACGGAACACCGCGCCATATCTGCCGATCGGCGTCACCTGTGGAACCGTTCCTGTCCGGGTGCGGAGGGGTCGGTGGGGTGCCGGCCGGTGAAGTCCTGGCGGGGTCCGCGCCCCAGCCGTTCGATCGTCTCGTGGTCGAATCCGGTTACCGCGGCTAGGTGCTCGAGGGTGCAGCCGGTGCGAGGGCTCGCCTCATTTCGTAGCGGAGACTCCCGCGCCAGTGGACGGATTTCGCCGCTGTGGTCCACACGGTCTCTAGCTGTTGGAGTTGACGCCGAGACAGTTCTCCGAACATTTGTTCGTAGGGTATCGCGGTGAAGGGCGACCACCAAACGCCCCTTCTGTCCGCCCGCGCTCTTACAGGAGGCCAGCCCGCTTGAGCACGCTGGCCGGTACACCCACCTCACGCAGTGCCGCTGCGCTGACTCCGGTGCGCTTCGCCCACGAGGCGGCCACGTTCACGAACGCCTCCTCGAGCTCAGGGAGTCGGGCGGCCTGGTCGAGCCCGGCCAGCTCGGTGTGGATGTCGAGTCGGGGTTGCACGAGCCGCACCTCATCGGCGACAAGTCATCCGCGCTCCTAAGCTCCCGCCGGGGCGCCATGAGCGGGGAGAGGCGACATGGGGGCATTCCGCAAGCTGCTAGTCGGGACGACGACGGCCTTGGCGACGTTCGTGGGCTTCACGGCCGCGCCGGCATGGGCCGAGGACCTGCACGTCAGCGGGTCGTACTTCGGCCACGGGACGCTGTTCACGCCGTGCTCTGTGGGGATCGGCGTCGACGCGCAGGGCAGTGGCGACTGGACCGCTCTGGGGGTCACGGCGTTCACGCTGCACTTCTGCTTAGTCGCCCCCCTTGAGGAGACGATCGGCGACGGTCGGTTCACGATCACCACGGCCGACGGCACGATGGCGGGCGACCTGACCGGCGAGGCCCAGGCCTTCGGCCCCGGGCCCGAGTTCCCGTTCCACTTCGTCATGGCCATCGTGCCGGCGCAGGGCACGGGTCGGTTCGCGGGCGCGACCGGTGAGCTGGTACTGGACGGCGCCTTCGGCGGAGGTGCCGTGGCGTTCCACGGCACGGTCGACGGGACGATCCACATCCCGCTCACGCCCAGGACCAAGGACGACTGCAAGGACAGCGGCTGGCGCGACTTCACCGACGACGAGGGACATCCTTTCGAGAACCAGGGCGAGTGCATCGCGTTCGTCCAGCACGCCGTCTGACTCGGCCACCACCGTCCCGCGGAGGTGGCTGCCGCCAGCAGGCAACCCGCTCTGGCTGCCGAACGCGAAACGGCCCCCCGGGAGCACAGGTATCCGGGGGGCCGCGCGCTCGGGGTCGTCGCTACCCCAACGGCTGCGCGTACATACGCCTCAGAGTTCGGGCGCGTCGAGCGGGCGGGCGTGGGCCCGATCCTGAACCCGCTTGGTTTCGCAGCTGGCCAGGCAGGCGCGTCCGGCGGGCGTGGCCAGGTGATCTTCTGCAGGGGCCTCGTTGATAGCACCGACGGCGGATGCGTCGACCTCGTGGTCGACCTCGAATCGATGCCTGAATGGCGCATAACCGACGTTCGCTTCTTGTCACGGTGTGGTCATCCATCTTGCGCCCGGCCACGGAAGGACGGTGATGGCTCGGGCCGAAACCGGAATCGTCAGGTCACGACACGCACGGATCCGACACGCGGATCGACCTCGACGGTTGCTCCGTCTGCCAGGTCGAGCGCGCCGGCCGCCCCGACCACAGCGGGGATCCCGAGCTCGCGGGCCAACACCGCGGCGTGAGAAAGCGGCCCCCCTTCGGTCGTGACGACGGCTCCGGCGATAGAGAGCACGGCATTGAACGCGGGCGAGGTCACTCTGACGACCAGTACGTCCCCGGGCTCCATGTTCTCGATCGCGTCCTCGGACGACGCGGCGATACGGGCGCGGCCCCGGTAGGCGCTGGTCCCGATCCCTACCCCCATCAGGCGCTCGGGCCGCGTCGCGCCCGCCATGCCCATGAGCGACAAGGCGGTTCGCACCATGGCCACGGTCTCGTCCAAGGGCGTGGGCAGGACGTCGAGGGGTGGTGCCGGCTCGACCGGACCGAGCGTCTCGGGCGGCGTCAGCTGCGCCAGGGCCCGTCGCTCATGGCCGCGACGCGACAGCTCGGCGGCGCTCGGCGCATCCCGATCCAGCACGGTCGCCGCCTCTGCGGGTGTCAACTCGAGCGCGAGCTCGGCGTTGGCGATCCAGCCCCGTGACACCAACCGCCGACCCACAGCCAGCAGCGCCCGGCGCAGCAGCCCGACCGGCCACTCGTAGGTCGACGGACCGTTGTCGTCCCGCATGTCCATGACGGCCCGGGCGTCGCCGAGCACCAGGTCGAACTCGGTGCGGTGCTCTTCCCGCACCCGGGCCCGAAGCGCGCCAGCCACGGCGCGGTCGTCGATGGGGGGCGGCTCGACCGCATCGAGGATGCTGGCGAGGACCGCACCCGGGACCTCGCCCAAGGTGAGCCCGACGATGTCGTAGCCCGTGACGAGGAGGTGACCGCGGTCGGTCAGGTAGCGGTCGAGCGTCGCCGCCGCCTCCGGCGAGACGGCCCGGACGTCGTCCAGCGAGCTCGGAGCGGCGTCCGCCTCGGCGAGGAGCGTCCGCAGGCGGACCAGCACCCGGACCGGATCGGATGTCGACGGCGAGGCACCGGCGAGGGCCGGCAACGCATCGGCGGGAGGGATGCCCCATCCCTGAACAGCGTGGAGATAACGAGCGATCGGGCCGAGGTCGTGACCGTGCAACCAGAAGTGCAGCTCGGCCTTGTCCCGGCAGTACTCCAATAGTTCGGCGACATGCCTGCCTAGCGTGGCGTCATCCAGGACCTCGGGATCGGTCGCCTGAAGCCGGCGGTTCTCGGCAATCACCGCCGGCCTGAGCTCGGTAGCCCACCGGTGTGCGACATCGACCCAGGGCCGGTTGCCAAGGGCGGTCGCCGCTGCCTTGGCCCGGCGGCGGAACGCCGGGTGGAGGTGGGTGACGACCCGGAGAATCGGCTCGGGGGGCAGCTTCGTGGCGGCATGGTCCGGCCGAAGGAGCGGGCGCAGACGCGTGTACATGAAGCCGTTGACGAAGCGGGCCTGCAGCGTGTCGGCCGGGACGCCGATTTCGGCGAAGACTCGGCGCATGCCTCTCGCCATCGACTCCTCCATGAGCCACTGGCAGATGGGCGTCGTGCCCCCCGCGAAGTGCGAGCGGTCGAGGGCCCACTGGCCGGGTCCAGGCGGAGCGAATGCGGCAGTCATAGCGCCCATCATGGTCTCGCTCGCACCCTGGGCTGGCCTCGTCGCCGAAGTGACCCTTGTCGTTGACCGCCGCGCCAACTTGCGCAGCTGCCCCGACGATTGGACGTCAGCGCATATTGCCGATCGGGGCCATCACCCGACGAACCCGATGATACTCGCCAGGTGTCGCACGACTCCGACCACGAACGTCACCAAGATCGAGAGGGCGACGATGACTGCGAGCCTGCGGCGCCACCCAGAGACTCGATGGGAACCGCGAGCAAACGCCCCGAAACGCTCGATCTCGCCCTCGAACGTCCACTGGTTGTGCTCGAAGTCAGGCATGCCGACACCATCGTCGATGTTCTCCCGTGATCCGCCCCGGTCGGATCGAGTGCGTCGCCCGCGTTTACGTCCCTGGGAGCCCACACCAGCAACCTAACGATTTGACCCACACCGAACTGCCGATCGGCGCTTGGCGGCCTGTGCTGCTCAAACGGCGGGCCGCGTTCGCTCGGTTCGGCCAATCGGTGTATCCCTATGCCTCATACCCGCTGATCAGGGTGGTCCGGTGCTTTGCCCTGACGGCTCGGCGGGGCAGGATCAGCTGGTGCCCGAGATCCAAGTCGTCTTCGAGACACACTCATGGACTATGGACAACGAGCGCGGCATCGCGACCGGGTGGAATGCTGGACGACTGTCCGACCGGGGTCGAGCACAGGCTCGTGAGATTGGCAGGAGACGCGGCGCCGACGGGATCAGCACCGTGTTCACGTCGGACCTTGGTCGAGCGGTTGAAACAGCGGCGCTGGCGTTTGAGGGCGCCAACATGCCGATTCTGCATGACTGGCGGCTCCGCGAGTGCGACTACGGAGAGCGGAACGGCATGCCTACCGCTGAACTTCACGCACACAAGCACAAATACCTCGATGCTCCCTACCCGGGCGGCGAGTCCTGGCGTGAAGCCGTAACCAGAGCATCGAGGTTCTTGGGTGACCTGCCGCTCAGGTGGACGGGACACCGTGTTCTCGTGATCGGTCACGTCGCGACGAAATGGGCCCTCGACAACTACCTGAACGGCATATCGCTGGAAGAACTAATCAACGCCGACTTCGATTGGCGCGAAGGGTGGGAATACACCGTGCCGGTCTCCAGCTGAACGGGCCTGTGCCCCAGCCCCCGACGCACCGGTGGAAGGTGCCCGCGATGGGCCGATTGGGCGATGCAGGTTCGCGCTGGATCTGTCACTCGGCGTGCCGACGTTCTGTGCTGCCCGCACGGCAGGTGGGGTGCGCCCGGCCACTGGGCAATCTGGGCGGGGCACGTCGGTTCCGATGATCCGCGTGGCGACCCATGCACACCGGTAGGCGCGAATCACGAACCGATCTCGCTAGGCGCCCGTATTGATGGGTGAAACGGTGATCCGCCTGGATTGCCCACTCTCAAGACAAGGACGACCATCATGCAACGAGTTCTTCGTGCTCCCATCTTCTGGATCTCTGTCGCAGTCGTCGCCGCGGCTGTGGTGATCCTCGCTCTCACCATGGGCGGTGGCGCCGCCGGGGGTGGGGTCGGCTACTGACGCACCTGGGTACGACCCAAGCACGGCCAATGAGATGCCTGTTCGTGAGCGACGCCAAATGAAAGGTGCCATCTTGTGGTCCATCAGCGAGACCTATGGCCGCTGCCGGGCGGGCGGTGTGCGCTCGGTTCGGGCAATCGGTGCGCGTGAAAGCCTACCCTCGCCTCGTGAGACGCATCATCGTGCGAGCACTCGCGCTGTACCTGTTGTTCGCGATCATCGGCCGGTTCGTCGAGGAGATGGGCGCGGTCTCATGCGGCTGTCGTCCTGATTGCTGGTGCAAGAAACCGATCCTCAGCACGTTCCGCTGGGTATTTCCGTATGGCCACCGCCTGTACAGCGCCGAGCGGAAGGCCGCCTGCGACGCAGACTGAGCCACCACTCGGCACGGTGGTTCGGGGAATCGGTGCCCGACTCGGGACGCCTACCGGGCGGTACCTGGCAGTTTCCGGGGCAACTGCGTGGACGGCGGGTCGACTCGCTCACATTCGCCACCTCGGTTCGCCAGACGCAGCAGCTCGCCCGCACCGTGCTGGCCAACTTCGAGCGCGACTTCGACGTGCTTGTCACGCCCACCATGGCATGCGTGCCGCCAGAGGTCGGCTCGTGGCGTGCCGGTACCGACAACGATCCCGTCATGGGACTCATCAAATGCACGCCCCCGGCGTTCACCGCCGTCTGGAACGTGTGCGGCCTGCCCGCCACGTCGGTGCCCACGCACCACGATGCGGCGTCGGGGCTGCCCGTCGGGGTGCAGGTCGTAGCACCGGCGTGGCGCGACGACTTGTGCCTTCAGGTCGCCGCGCGGCTCGAGCAGGCGCTGCCCTGGCGCGACCGGAGGCCCACAGTCGCTTGAGCTCCCACCGCCGGACTCTGCGGCAGCTTGCGTCCGGTCCATCTTGTTCCGCCATGGTTGCATGAGTTGTTGGCGACCCGGTCGTCTTCACCCGAGGCGGCATTCTCAGTGGTGATCAAGAAGGTCACGGTCAACGCCTGGGATCACGCTGAGGGGTCGGTGGTCCAGCACCGGGTGACACCCCACCGGAGGGCGAGCCAGCGCCGCCAATGCTGCGGTTCGAACGCCGTCTCCCCGTACGCTGCCGGTGATGTCTCAGCGGGCGGTGCCGCGCGTCGGTCACGGGGCCGGTCATGCCGCTGTGAGGCCCGTCGTCGTGGCGTCTGCGCCGTGACCGGCCTCGTCCCCCTCCTCGGGCTGGTGATGGCCGTCGGGGCGGTGGGCACGATCGTCCCGCTGGTTCCGGGGATCTCGCTCGTTTGGGGCGCCGGGCTCGTCTATGGCCTGGTTCGGGGATTCAGCGCCATCGGTGTTGTCGCCTTCGCGGTCATGACCGGCCTGGCGGTGGCAGGTATCGTCGCGGGGTACGCCGTGCCGAAGCGCCGGGCCACGGGTGCCGGAGTCTCGAAGGCGACGGTGTGGCTGGGCGTCGCCGGCGGCGTGGTCGGTTTCTTCGTCGTGCCGGTTGTGGGGCTGCCCATCGGAGGTGTGCTCGGCATCTACGTGGGCGAGCGCCTGCGCACCGGAGACACGATCGCGGCTTGGCGGGCGACGCGGGCCACGATCACCGGCTTCGGCATCGCCGTCGTCGTCCAGTTCGCCGCTGCGCTGTCGATGATCGCTGTCTGGTTGGTGTGGGTGATCACCGGTTGAACGTGGGCGCCGCGCTAGTGGAAGCGCTAGTGGACGCCCTCACCGCCTTGGGGGCGGAAAGGTTCTCGGACATGCGATGCGCTTCTCTCTGCCACCACCCGCTCGGTCTCGGACATGGCGAGCTTCACCGCCGCCGGCAGGCCAGAACCGACGTACGAGGACGCCGAGCGACAAAGGGCCGAGCGACAAAGGATGGTCTACGTGAGGCGAACACGCCCATATCTGGCGCTAGGAGTCCGGGGCTTCGGTCGATTCGATGCGATCCTGCATACGCGGTGCTTCTCAGAGGGGCGTGCAGCCGGAGAGCAGCGATAGGGCATGTCTGTCGATCTCGCACACTCTGCGAATACGCGGAACGCGCTCGGCTGGTGCAGACCCGTGGGAAGCTCAGCCGGGGCGTCGCAGTGGTCCGGCGCTGGTTAGGCGAGCCCGCCGGGCGGGAAGGTACCTGGGGTAGCCGCTTGCGGAGTCATGGAGCCGACCATGTCAGGGATCGCGATCATCACCGAGGCCTGTATCGACGTGAAGGACCGCGCGTGCGTCGACGTCTGCCCCGTGCAGTGCATCTACGAGCTGGACATGTCGAAGGGGTTGCTGTTCTCGGAGGACGAGGCTGGCAGCGGCACCGTCGAG
>JBKOUY010000054.1:0-45404 GCA_046723645.1 Actinomycetota bacterium
CAGCGCGATCAGGTCCGATCCCGCCTTCGATGCCGAGTAGGGCGACCGGGGTTCGAGCGGGTCGGACTCCAGCGACGATCCCACCTCCACCGATCCGTAGACTTCGTCGGTCCCGATGTGGATGACCCGCGGAATCTCGAGGCGCCGGGCCGTGTCCATCACCACGTTGGTGCCGAAGCAGTTGGTGTTGACGAAGTCGTCGGGCCCGGCGATCGACCGGTCGACGTGGCTCTCGGCGGCGAAGTGCACCACGGCGTCGTGGCCGGCCATCGCCTCCTCGAGCACGCCGGGGTCGCAGATGTTGCCCTTGACGAAGCCGTAGCGCGGATCGTCGTCGACGTCCCGCAGCGTCGACAGGTTGCCGGCGTAGGTGAGCGCGTCGTACACGGTCACCTCGTCGCCGGTGTTGCCCAGGACCCAGCGGACGTAGTTGGAGCCGATGAACCCTGCTCCACCGGTGACGAACTGCCTCATGCGATCTCGATCCTCGGCCCCGGGGTCAACCCGTCCGCAGCGCCGAGTGCGGGCGGCGGTCGTCGGCTAGGTCGGCACGGCGGGGATTGGACTGGTCGCGGGGTGACAGCACCGGGTCGGACACGCCCCAGTCGGCCCCCACGTCGGGGTCGTCCCATGCGACCCCCAGCTCGTCCGCGGGGTTGTAGTAGCCGTCGACCAGGTAGGTGATGGTCATGTCGGTGAGCGCCGCGAACCCGTGGGCCACGCCGGGCGGTATGTACACCCCCCGGTGGTCGTGGTCGACCCCCGGCGTTCCCGGCGCGCTGCCGAGGTCGACGGTCAACGTCTTGCCGTCGGTGGGTGAGCCGACCCGCAGGTCGTGCAGCACCACCCGGCACCTCCCGAACGGCACGTACCAGTAGTCGGCCTGGTGGAGGTGGTAATGCAGGCCCACCACGGCGCCGGCCCGGCGGTCGCCGCGGTTGCCCTGGATCATCTCCCGGCCGCCGTTGAACCACTGGCGCCGGTACGTCTCGATGAAGATCCCCCGCTCGTCGCCATGGATGTCGGGCTCGACGACCACGACCCCCTCGATGACGTCTGACGGCCGGATGTTTGCCAACGTGGCTCCTTCGGGCTCGTCGATCAGTGCAGCTCAACGACCGAGTGGTCGCCGAGCATGACACGCAGCGCCCGGGGCCGGCGCGTCGACCGGGTCAGCTCGACGTCGCGGCCGATGAGGCTATCGGTCAGCCGGGGGACGTCGACGATGCGGCTGCGGGTGAGCACCACCGAGTGCTCCAGCTCCGAGCCGACGATCACGCAGTCCGAGGCGACCGATGTGAACGGTCCCACGTAGCTGTTCTCGATCCGCGTGCCGGACCCGATGACGGCCGGGCCCAGCACCCGGCTGTTCAGGATCTCGGCGCCGCGCTCGATGATCACCCGCCCCTCGATGGCCGACACGGCGTCGACCGATCCCTCGACCCGCGGCTGCAGCGTCTCGAGCACCAGGCGGTTGCACGCCAGCAGCGGGTCCTTCTTACCGGTGTCGATCCACCAGCCGTCCAGCACCTCGTGGTTGACCCGGTGGCCGTGATCGATCAGCCACTGGATGGCGTCGGTGATCTCGAGCTCGCCGCGCCACGAGGGCTCGATGGCCGCCACGGCGTCGTGGACGTGTTGGTCGAACAGGTAGACGCCTACCAGGGCCAGGTCGGACGGCGGATCGGACGGCTTTTCGATCAGCCGCAGCACATGGCCGTCGTCCGCAAGTTCCGCCACGCCGAACTGCCGGGGATCGTCCACCTTCGCCAGCAGGATCTGCGCCGCCGGCACCGACGCCCCATCGTCACCGAGGCGCAGCATGGCGGCGTCGGTGCGCGCGGCCTCGAAGCGGTCGGTGAAGCCGGCCAGGCCCTGCTGCAGCATGTTGTCGCCGAGGTACATCACGAAGTCGTCGTCGCCCAGGAAGTCCCTCGCGATCAGCACGCAGTGCGCCAGCCCCAGCGGTGCCTCCTGGGGGATGTACGTGATGTCGACGCCCCAGGCGGAGCCGTCGCCGACCGCCTCCATCACCTCGTCGCCCGTGGACCCGACGATGATGCCGATCTCCTTGATCCCCGCCTCGACCATGTCCTCGATGCCGTAGAACAGGATCGGCTTGTTGGCGATGGGAACGAGCTGCTTGGCGCTCGTATGAGTGATCGGCCGCAGGCGTGTCCCAGCCCCGCCGGCAAGAATGAGACCTCTCACGGGGGAGCCATTCTTGCAGGATGGACTCGGCCGGGCACAGGCGGCACCGGCGAGTTGCCCGTCACGCCATCGGCAGGCCCAGGTCGCGGGCGATGACCACGCGCTGGATCTCACTGGTGCCCTCGCCGATCTCGAGGACCTTCGCGTCCCGGTACTGCCGCGCCACCGGGGTCTCGTCCATGAACCCGTAGCCGCCGAAGACCTGGGTTGCCATCCGTGTGGCGGTCACCGCCGACTCGGTGGCGTACAGCTTGGCCATGGCGGCCTCGCGCTTGTACGGCCTGCCGGTGTCGCGCAGCCAGGCCGCCTGGTAGACGAGCAGGCTGGCCGTTTCCGCCATGACGGCCATGTCGGAGCAGGCGAAGGCCACCCCCTGGTTGGCGCCGATGGGGCGCCCGAAGGCCCGTCGCTCGTTGGCGTAGGCGACAGACTGCTCCAGGCAGCAGCGGATCACCCCGACGGCCAGCGCCGCGATGGCGATGCGCCCCTCGTCGAGGATCTGCAGGAACTGGGCGAAGCCCCGCCCGCGCTCGCCCAGCAGGTTGCCGGCGGGCACTCGGCAGTCGTCGAACGTCAGCCCGTGGGTGTCGGAGGCGTGCCACCCCATCTTGCGGTAGGGCGGATCAACCGCGAACCCTGGCGTCCCCGCCGGGACGATGATGCAGGAGATCTCCGGGGTCCCCGCTCCGGCGCCGCCGGTGCGGGCCGTGATGGTGACGAGGGACGTGATGTCGGTCCCGGAGTTGGTGATGAAGGCCTTCGCCCCGTTGATGATCCACTCGGTGCCGCCGTCGTCGAGGACGGCCGTCGTGCGGGTGCCGCCGGCGTCGCTGCCGGCCTCGGGCTCGGTCAGCCCGAAGCCCCCGAGGGCCCGCCCGGCGCACAGGTCGGGCAACCACTGCTGGCGCTGCTCCTCGGTCCCGAAGCGGAAGATGGGGTTGGCGCCCAGCCCCACGCCGGCCTCGAGCGTGATCGCCATGGACTGGTCGACCCGGGCCAGCTCCTCGATCGCGATGCACAGCGTGGTGAGGTCGGCGCCACCACCGCCGTACTCCTCGGGGAACGGGATGCCGAACAGGCCCAGCTCTCCCATCTGTCGGACCACGTCGACCGGGAAGGTGTGGCTCGCGTCCCAGGCCTCGGCGTGCGGGGCGATCTCGGCATCGGCGAAGTCGCGCACCAGCTTGCGCAGCGCCCGCTGTTCGTCGGTGAACTCCACGTGCACGGGCGCGATGCTACGGCCGTGGGCCCGTGGCGCTCGCGGCCGAGCCCCGCGCCGACCGCATTCCACCCGATCGCTTGACACGTAACTCTATCTAGATAGAGTTACGCGTCATGACCAGAGTGCGTCGCCCCTCACGGCAGACGGTCGCCGTCCTCGCTGCGCTGGCCGCCAAGGCATCGGACTGGAGCCACGGCTACGACCTGTGCCGCGCACTGGGCCTGAAGGCCGGCACCGTCTATCCGATCCTCATCCGGCTCGCCGAACGCGGGTATGTCGAGACCGCCTGGGAGCAGGACGCGCCGCAGGGGCGCCCGCCCCGGCACCTCTACCGATTGTCGGCCACCGGCGCCGAGCACGTGCGCGAGCTGCGCCGCGCCGATGCCCAGCACTCCTCCCGCCGGCCACGGCTTGCCGGTCGCCGGGCTCCCGGCAGCGGAGCGGCCGCAGGGGCAAAGGCATGAGCCCCGGGGCCACGCCCACGGCGGCAGTCCCCGGCCCGGTCATGCGGCGGACGGCGTGGGTCGCGGCTGTGGCCGCCCTCGTCACCCTCGGGGCCTGGGTCCTGGTGGTCCGGGCCGGGCTCACCGCCGACGACGACCCGGGGATCCCACCCGTCGAGGTGGTCGTCGGTGCCCTGTTCTTCGGCTGGCCGCACGCGCTCGCTGCCGCGACGGCGGTCGTCGCCACCGCGCGCGCCGCCGTCGGGGCCGACGCACCCGCCCGCCTCCTCGCGTTCGCCACCAGCGGCAGGCGCGGACGCTGGGACGAGTGGGGCGCCGCCATGCGCGCCGAGCTCGCGAGCATCACCGCCGCCCCGCGCGAACGGCTCAGGTTCGCCGCGGGCTGCACCCTGACCGCGCTGCGCCGCGGCTGGGGGCGGTCTCCCTGGATCGTCGCCGCCGCGTGCGCGGTGCTGTTCGCGGCCCTGACCGTCGCCACGTCTCGAGCGTCGCTGCACGGCAGCGCGACGGGCAGTCTCTGGGCCGTCATCTACGGCCCACCGCAGCTCACGCTGCTGCTCGTGGGCTTCGTTGCCGCGTGGACCGGACGCTCGATGCGGACCGGCCTCGAGCACGCCGTCGCGGCACTCGCCGGGATCCTCATCGGCGTTCTCGCCGCCGCCATCCCCGAGGGCGCGCTGTGGGCCCGCGAGGCAGGGGTGTTCCTACTCGACGGTGACGCCCCGTCCACGCCCCTCACCGCCGCCGGGGGCGCGCTCGACGCGCTGAAGGCGACGACGCTGATCTGGGGCCTCCCGCATTGGTTGCCCTGGCCCGTGCTCGGTGCGGCCGCCGGCGCCTGGCTCCCCGGCCGCGCCAGACCCGTCCCTCACGGCGCCCGCTAGGAGGGCTGGTGGAGGCGGGCGCTAGGCCGCCGGCTGTAACAGCTATTTAGTCATTCTCTGGGGTGCGATTCTGGCAATTCGATTTGCGTAGGTATGCGAACACTAGTACGCTACTGGTCATGTCTGGGCAGGTCAGCAGCGCCCTCGAAGGTCTCGCAGCCGCGATCGACGACCTCAACCTGCCCGTCGACGGGAGGTTGCTAGCCGAAGTGTTCGCGCTGGCAGATCGGCTCAATGCCAAGCTGATAGCTGCCGTGGGTGAGCACGACGCCGCCGAGCTGTGGCGCAACAACGGCGACACCTCCATGACCGCCTGGCTGCGCCACCACACCCGCCAATCCGGTCGCCAGGCCGCCGGCTGTACCAGGACCGCCCGCCGGCTTCGGGCCCTACCGGTCACGGCCGCTGCCTACCAGGACGGGGTGCTGTCGGGTGGGCAGGTCCAAGCCATTGTCGTCAACCTCAAGGACCGCACCGTCGGCCTATTCGCCCACCACGAAGCCGACCTGATCCCCGAGCTCGCCGGGCTCTCGGTGAACGAAACCGCGGTGGCGATGCAGGACTGGGCCCGGCGCGCCGACGCCGTGCTGGGCGACGACCCCGAGCCGGCAGTGCCGGAGCGGTCGCTGCACCTGTCCCGCATCCTGGATGGCCGTCGCGAGCTGTCGGGGAGCTTCGAGCCCGAGGGCGGCGCCATCATCGCCACCGCCCTGCGCCTCGCCCAGACCCCCGACGCCGTCAGCGAACCCGTCCGGAGCCCTGCCCAACGCCGCGCTGACGCCCTCGTCGACCTGTGCCGCCGGTTCTTGGACCACCAACAGATGCGACGCGGCGGCCGCCACCGCCCGCATCTCAATGTCATCATCACCCTCGACGACCTCCAACACCAGGGTCACGGCCGGCTGGTCGACGGGACCCCCCTCGACGCCGCCACCTTGCAGCGCCTGGTCTGTGACGCCGGCATCCACCGGGTCGTCACCGGCGGCCGCTCCGCGATCTTGGATTACGGCACCACCACCCGCACGGTCCCCGCGCCCCTCTACAACGCCCTCGTGATCCGCGATCGCCACTGCCGCTACCTCGGCTGTGATCGGCCCCCCGACTGGACCGAAGCCCACCACGTGCGCTGGATCACCCGCGGCGGCCCCACCGCCCTCGACAACCTCGTGCTCCTCTGTGCGAGGCACCACCACCTACTCCACACGCCCGGCTGGGACGCCAAGCTCCTCCCCGACACCACCCTCCGGGTCACCGACCCCACCGGACACGTGCACACCAGCCACCCACCCAACCAGCGACCACCCCTCCCCCTCCGAGAATGAGGTACGGCCGTGGCGGAGAACCCGAGCAGGATGCGCTCCTATCCTGCGGCCGTGCAGGAGGTGGCGCCGCTCGCGGTTGTGGGAGGCCGGCTGCTGACGCGGCTGGCCGACGTGACCGACGACCTCGGCGCGCTCGAGGGGCGGGGCACGTGGGCGGTCGTGCTCCCCTTCGAGGGGGCGCCCATCTGCGCCCGGTTCTCCGACGTCCGGCCGGCCCGCCCGTGGCCCGGCCCCCCGTGGCACGGCCCGTCGCCGGCGGAGTGGACCACCTCGCTCGACCGCGACCGCTTCTGCGCCGGCGTCGAGGCCATCAGGGCGGGGATCGCCGCCGGCGACGTCTACCAGGTCAACCTCACCCGCCGGCTCACGGCGCCGCTGCCACCTGGCGCCGACGTGGCCGCCCTCGGCGCAGCCCTCGGGCGGGGCAACCCCGCCCCGTACGCGGCCGTGGTCCGGATCCCGCCCACCGGTCGCAGGGCCGGCTGCCAGGTGGCGTCGGCGTCGCCCGAGCGCTTCCTGCGCCGGGACGGCGATTGGGTCTGGTCCTCGCCCATCAAGGGCACGGCCGCGACGGCCGACGCCTTCCTGCCCAAGGACCGGGCCGAGAACGTGATGATCGTCGACCTGGTCCGCAACGACCTGGGCCGGGTGTGCGATTGGGGGTCGGTCGAGGTCCCGGCGCTGTGCGCCGTCGAGCACCACCCCGGCCTCGTGCACCTGGTGTCCACCGTGTCCGGCCGCCTGCGCCCCGGCGCCGGCTGGCCCGAGCTGATCGCCGCCACCTTCCCGCCGGGGTCGGTGACCGGCGCGCCCAAGCTGGCGGCGCTCGATCACATCGCCCGGCTCGAAACCGCCCCGCGGGGCGTGTACTGCGGCGCCGTGGGCTGGGTCGACGCCGACGCCCGCCGGGGCGAGCTCAACGTGGCGATCCGCACCTTCTGGATCGAGGACGGCATGCTGCACCTCGGCACCGGTGGCGGCATCACCTGGGACTCCGTGCCCGAGGGCGAATGGATGGAGACGGAGCTCAAGGCCCGGCGGCTGCTCCAGGTGGCCAGCGCTCCCCTCGCGGCCGCCACCATCCACCACCTCGGCTGACGCCGACCATACGGTGATTGGGCAATGGCGCCGTGGCTCGCCTACCGCCTCGGCCTCGGCTGGCCGTTGGGCCACCGGGTCGTGCTCCTGGAGCATCGGGGCCGGACCACGGGGCGGCCCGTGCGGACCGCACTCCGCGTCGAGCGCTGGGATCCTACGTCACGGCATCTCCTGGTCGCCGCGGGCTCGGGCCCGGGCACGGATTGGTACCGCAACGTGCTCGCCCACCCGCTCGTGCGGGTGACGATCGGGCGGGAGCGCAATGTCGTCGGCTGCGCGGTGCCGATGGCGGACGACGAGGCCCGGAGCGAGCTGGAGCGTGCCCGGGCCCGCCGTCCCGGATTCGCCGCGCGCGTGATGCGGGCGCTGCCGGTCCCATCCGGTCGTTCCGACCCAAGCGACCACGGTCCCGCCGTGATCATCGACCTGGCGCCGCCCCGCCGCCGGACCCCTCACCCCCACCGGTCAGCGCGCCGCCGGCTGGCCGCCTGACCGGCCGATGCGGTGCGGGCGGGCGGTCGCGCGCCAGGATTGTCCGCCATGAATGAATTGGTCTGGCTCGATGGGGCGATCCTGGACGCGGCCGAGGCGAAGGTCTCGGTGTTCGACCACGGCCTGACGGTCGGCGACGGCGTGTTCGAGACCATCAAGCTGATCCGCGGCCGCCCGTTCGCGCTGCGGCGGCACATCGAGCGGCTCCACCGCTCGGCCCAGGGCCTCGGGCTCGACGTGCCGTTGGGTGACGCCCACCTACGGGAGGCGATCGACGACCTGCTGGCGGCGGCACCCACAGGCGAGGTCGGTCGCCTGCGCGTCACGGTGACGGGTGGGGTGGCGCCGCCGGGGTCCGGCCGCGGGACGTCGGGGCCGACGCTGATCATGGCCGTGGCCCCGCTCGAGCCGTGGGAACCGGACACCGTGGCCATCACGGTGCCGTGGCCGCGCAACGAGCGATCGGCGGTGGCGGGGCTCAAGACCACGTCGTACGCGGAGAACGTCGTGGCCCTCGCGGAGGCCCGGAGGGTCGGCGCCACCGAGGCCATCATGGCCAACCTCGCCGGCAACCTGTGCGAGGGCACGGGTACCAACGTGTTCGTGGTGCGGCGCGGCGTGCTGTCCACGCCGCCGCTCCTGGCGGGATGCCTGGCCGGCGTCACCCGGGCGCTGCTGCTCGAGGAGCTCCTCGACGCGGACGAGGACAACCTGCCGATCGGGACGCTGCCGGAGGCCGACGAGGTGCTGCTGACGTCGTCGACCCGGGATGTCCAGCCCCTGCGCGTGCTCGACGGCCGCGAGCTGCCCGGCGCCGAGGGTCCGGCGGCCAAGCGAGCGATCGACGCGATCGCCGACCTCCAGGCCCGGGACATGGACCCGTAACCGTGATCGAGGAGCTGCCGCCGGTCGAGATCCCGGGCCATCGCGCCTCCGGGCTCGGATCCGACGAACATCCGATGCGGATCATGACCCGGCGGGCGGCCGGGCTCGCACCCGGCGGCTGGGACGCCGAGGCCCGCAGCCGGGTCGAGAACGTGTTCGACGAGCTCTCAGGCGAGTGGCACACCCGTACGTCGCCGCAACGGACGGCGGTGGTGGTCGACGCCCTCGACCGTGGCGGCGTGGCCGGCGGCCGGCTTGCCGTCGAGGTCGGGAGCGGGATCGGCAACTATTCCGCGCTCCTCGCGGAGCGGTTCCGCACAGTGGCCGCGGTCGACCTGTCCCTCGGCATGCTGCGGCTGGCGCCCGCGGACCCGGCGACGCGCATCCAGGCCGATGCCGCCGAGCTCCCGGTCCGGACCGGATGTGCGGATGCGGTCGTGCTGATCAACGCGTTGCTGTTCCCCGCCGAGGTCGACCGCGTCCTGGCGCCCGACGGCTCGGTGACATGGGTGAACAGCAGCGGGGACCAGACGCCGATCCACCTGCACACCGAGGAGGTGGCGGCCGTCCTGCCCGGCGAGTGGCGCGGCGCGTCCAGCCGGGCGGGCCAGGGCAGCTGGTGCGTGCTCCGTCGGGCCTGACGCCTACGGGGCGTCGCGGAGGTGCACCACGTCGCCGACGGCGAACGTCCGGCGCTGACCCACCGGCGCCTCCACCACCAGGTGGCCCTCGGCGGTGACGTCCACGGCCATGCCCTCCATGTCCTCGGCGCCGAGGTCGACGCGGACCCGCCGGCCCAGCGTCGCCGACCGGCGCCGCCACTCGTCCATCACGGGTCCGTGGCCACCGCTCACCAGCAGGCCATAGGTCTGCTCGAGCCTGTGCAGGAAGGCGACGAGCAGGTCGACGCGATCGATCGGCTCGGGCGTCACCCAGTTGAGGGCCACCGCCGTGCCGGCCACCTCACGGACGGCGTCGTCGTCCTCCGGCCACGACACGTTGAGCCCGATGCCGACCACGATCACGGCCCGCTCGTGCGCCGAGGGCGCCCGCCATCCCGCCGAGATCGTGGCGGTCGCGGGCCAGTCCGCTTCGGCCAGGATGCCGGCCAGCTTGCGCTCGCCGCCCTCGCCCGCCAGCACCAGGTCGTTGGGCCACTTGAGCCCGGCAGAGACGCCGGCCACCGCCTCGACCGCATCCGCCATCGCCACCGCGGTGGCCATGGTCGCGGTGCTCGCCACCGGTGACGGGGGGCGGAGCAGGACCGAGACGAGCAGCGATCCGCCCGGGGGCGCCACCCACGCCCGGTCGTAGCGACCACGCCCCGCCGACTGGTGGTCGGCCACGACCACGACCCCCTCGGCGGCGCCGTCGCGGGCCAGGGCCAACACGTCCGCGTTGGTGGAACCGGTCGAGGCCAGCCAACGGACGTCTGCGAACCGGGACCCCGCGAGGGCCGCCCGCGCCCGGTCGCCGAGGTTTCTGGCGCCATCGCCAGGCATCCCCGTAAACATACGGTGTGCTCTCGAAGATCCTGATCGCCAACCGGGGCGAGATCGCGGTGCGGGTCATCCGGGCGTGTCGTGACCTCGGCATACGCAGCGTCGCCGTCTACTCCGATCTCGACCGCGACAGCCTGCACGTCCGGCTGGCCGACGAGGCCTACGCGCTGGGCGGCCAGACCGCGACCGAGACCTACCTGGCCACCGACAAGATCCTCGACGTCGTCGACAGGGCGGGCGCCGACGGCGTCCATCCCGGCTACGGGTTCTTCAGCGAGAACACCGACTTCGCTCGGGCCATCACGGCGAAGGGGGTGACCTTCATCGGTCCACCGCCCGAGGCGATCGAGATCATGGGCGACAAGGTCTCGTCGCGGCTTGCGGCCGAGCGGGCGGGCGTGGCCGGCGTGCCGGGCACCACCGAGTTCCTGACATCGGCAGACGAGGTCGTGGCGTTCGGCGACGAGCACGGCTGGCCGGTCGCCATCAAAGCCGCGTACGGCGGCGGCGGACGGGGCATGCGGGTGGTCCACGCCGCGACCGAGGCCGCCGACGCCCTGGAGTCCGCCCAGTCCGAGGCGCTCAAGGGCTTCGGGCGAAGCGAGTGCTACCTCGAGCGCTACCTCACATGGCCACGGCACATCGAGATGCAGGTGTTCGCCGACACGCACGGCAACGCCGTCTGGGTCGGCGAGCGCGACTGCTCGGCGCAGCGCCGCCACCAGAAGCTGATCGAGGAGAGCCCGGCGCCCGGCTTTCCCGACGAGACGCGCCAGGCCATGGGCGACGCCGCGGTCCGGGTGACGAAGGCGTGCGGCTACGTCAACGCCGGCACCGTGGAGTTCCTCTACGAGACGCCACGCTCGGCCGAAGGCCGAGGCCGCCACGGGGCGGCGGGTGGGGGTCGGGCCGGCGCGTTCTACTTCCTGGAGATGAACACCCGGCTTCAGGTCGAGCACCCGGTCACCGAGCTGGTGACGGGGCTCGACCTGGTGGCCGAGCAGATCCGGGTGGCCTCCGGCGACCCGCTGTCGTTCGCGCAGGAGGACATCGTGCGCCGCGGCCACGCCATCGAGGTGCGCATCAACGCCGAGGATCCGGCGGGCGGCGCCTTCGTCCCCTCGCCCGGGCCGATCGCCAGCCTGCGGGTGCCGCAGGGTTACGGCGTGCGTTGGGACGGCGGCTACGAGGCCGGCGACGAGGTCAGCCAGTTCTACGACAACCTGCTCGGCAAGCTGATCTGCTGGGGCGCCGATCGTGACGCGGCGATCGCCCGGACGCTGCGGGCCCTGGACGAGTTCGAGGTCATGGGGATCCCCACCACCATCCCTGCGGACGTCGCCATCCTGCGCCACCCCGACTTCGTCGCCGCCGAGCACTCGACCAAGTGGGTCGAGGAGCGGCTGGACCTGTCGGGCGTGGCCGCCGACCTCCGCCCACCGCCCCAGGACCGCGAGGGCGGTGCCGAGCCCAAGGTGCGGCGCGACGTCGACGTGGAGGTCAACGGCCGCCGCTTCGGCGTGACCGTGTGGGTGCCCGAGTCCCAGGCGGGCCCGGCGGTCGCCACCCCGGGCGCCGCCGGCAGGGCCTCACCGCGACCCCGCCGGTCGTCCGGCGCATCGGCCCGGGCGGCGGGGAGCGGGGCGGTGGTCGTGCCCATGCAGGGCACGATCGTGAAGGTGCTGGTGTCCGAGGGCGACGAGGTGGAGGCGGGCCAGGCCGTGTGCGTGCTCGAGGCGATGAAGATGGAGAACAACATCGCCGCCGACAAGTCCGGGACGGTCAAGGAGGTCAAGGTGACCGCGGGCCAGTCCGTCGGCTCGGGCGACGTAGTGGTCGTGATCGACTGACCGCGGCTGGATCGCTACCCGCCCCCGGGCAAGGCGCCCGCCCAGGACCGGCGCCTTGCGTCAGCCCGGCACCTCGTACGTCGGCACCATCACCGCGCGTGCCAGCGTGTGGAAGCCGAGGTTGAAGCCGACGAACGCCGGGGACGCGCTGGCGTCCGGGCCGAGCTTGTCGACGTCGAGCGCGTGCACCGCGAACACGTAGCGATGCGGGCCGTGGCCGGGCGGCGGGCCGGCGCCGATGTACGCCTGGTCGCCGGCGTCGTTGCGGGCATGGATGGCGCTCTCGGGCAGCCCCGCCTTGTCGCCCGAGCCGGCCCCCCGGGGCAACTCGGTGACGTCGGCCGGGATGTCGAACACGACCCAGTGCCAGAAGCCGCTGCCGGTCGGCGCGTCGGGGTCGTACACCGTGACCGCGAAGCTCCTGGTCTCGGGCGGGAAGCCCTCCCACCGCAGGTGCGGTGACGTATTGCCGCCGCCGAGCCCGAAGCGCGCGTCGGCCACATGGTCGTTGTCCAACGTCTTGCCGTCGGCCACGTCGTCGCTCGTCACCGTGAAGGACGGGACCGGGGGCAGGTGGTCGTACGGGAGCGGTGGCTTGGGCGTATCCGGCATTGGTTCCTCCGTTGTCGTGCTCGTGGATGGTGTCATCTTGGAGCACCGGAAGGGCGCCGCGTGTAATGCCCTTGACGCCCGCGGGCCACCTGTCACCGTGCGCCCCACACCACGCGCAGTAGCGTGCGGTGGACGCTCGACTGTACGGCTCAGGGCATCAGCTGACCGCCGCAGCCTCGAGGCGGGTCAGCCCCGGATAGCCGGCTCCCGGGCTCACTCGGCGGCGTCGGCGAGGGCCTCGGCCAGCGACGGGTGGACGAGGAGGCTCTCGACGATGTCGTTGACTCGCAGGCCGTTGGTGACGGCCACGGCGATGACCGAGATGAGCTCCGCCGCCTGGCGCCCGACGATCGACCCCCCGAGCACGACGCCGGTGGCGGGGTCGGACAGGATCTTCACAAAGCCCTGGGTCTCGTTGTTGATGAGCGCCTTCGCCGAGGCGGAGAACGGCACCTTGGTCACCCGCAGCTTGCGGCCCTCGGCGAACGCATCGGCCTCCGCCAGGCCCACGTCGGCGATCTCGGGCTCGGTGAAGATCGCCGACGCCGCCTTGTCGTAGTCGAGGTGGCGGTGGACCCGCGTGTGCAGGCCCATGACGTGCTCGGCGATCTTGCGGCCCTGCATGGCCGCCACGGACGACAGCGGCAGCTTTCCCGACAGGTCGCCGGCCGCGTAGATGTGGGGCACGCTGGTGACGCAGTGATGGTTGATCGGCACGTAGCCCCCCGCATCGACCTCCACGCCCGCAGCATCGAGCCCCAGGCCGTCGCTGTTGGGGATCGAGCCGATGGCGAGAAGGGCATGGCTGCCTGCGGCCACTCTGCCGTCGGTGCAGTGGACCGCCACCCCGCCGTCCTCGGTGCGCTCGATGCCGTCGGCCCGGGCACCCTTCAGCAGCTGGACGCCCCGGCGCAGGAGCTCGTCCTCGAGCGCCGCCGCCACCTCCGGGTCCTTCTGCGGCAGCACCTGCTGGCGGCTGACGAGCAACGTCACCCTGCTGCCGAGGGACGAGAACATGTGCACGAACTCGACGCCGGTTACGCCCGACCCGATGACCACCAGGTGCTCGGGCATCTCGCTCGGCGGATAGGCGTCGCGCGTCGTCAGCACGCGCTCACCGTCGACGTCGGCCCACTCGGGGACCCGGGGCCGGCTGCCGGTGGACACGAGGATGGCGTCGGCCTCGATCTCGCTCACGCCCTCGTCGGTCTCGACGGCGATCTCGTGCGGCCCCTTGAGCCGGCCGGTGCCCTGGATCATGCGCACGCCCTGGCTATGCAGGAGCTGCACGATGTTGGACTCGAGGCGGTCCTCGATCCTCTGGATGCGCTTCCTGAGCCGTTCCAGGTCGAGCGTCGCGTCCGGTCCGGACAACCCCATGCCGGCGCTGCGGTCGACCATCCCCATGGCGTCGGCGGTGGCGATCATCGCCTTGGACGGGATGCAATCACGCAGGTGCGCGGAGCCGCCCACGATGTCGCGCTCGATCAGCGTCACCTCGGCGCCGAGGCGGGCTGCGGTGGTGGCCGCCGTGTTCCCGGCGGGCCCACCGCCGATGATCACGAAGCGGAGGGGCACCGCACCAGGCTACGTGCCCGGCCTCGAACCTCACCCCGTCGGGCCCGGCCTCCCGGGCCGCGCCCGACGTCAGGCCGCCGTTCGGGCCAACCGGACCAGCCGGTGGTCGGGTGTGAACAGGCGGCGTGTCAGCCCGAGGCCGATGACCACGACATTGGTGGCGACGCAGCCCAGGATCAGGTACATGATCGCAGCCTGCACCAGCACGGCGTCGACCGGGTCGACGCCCGCCAGGATGAGGCCGGTCATGGCGCCGGGCAGAAACACCAGCCCGACGGCCTTGGTGCTCTCCAGCTGTGACGTGAGCGCGGTCCGCAGCGCGCTGCGCACGAAGGGCTTGGAGGCCTGCTGCCACGGCTGCCCGAGCGCCAGCCGGGCCTCCACCTCGGGGCGCCGGTCGGCGAGCTCGCCCACGATGCGGCGAGCGGCCACCACCACGCTGCCGATCGAGTTGCCGATCATCATGCCGGCGATGGGCACCACCGCCCGCCCCACGTTGGGATAGACGCCGAGGCCGAACACCACAAGCAGGCTGATGGCGGCCGACGCGGCGATCGCGAGCGCAGACAGCCGCAGGATGTCGGGGATCTCGGACGCGCGGCGCCGGACGGTCACGGCGGCGAAGATCACCATCGCCACGACCCAGAGCCAGGCCCAGACGACGGGTGCGTCCTCGTCGACCACCAGCACCAGCAGGTAGCCCACGGCGAGCAGCTGGGTGATGGCCCGCGCGCAGGCCCACAGGATCTCGCGCTCCAGCCGCAGCCCCTGCCACATGGACAGCGCGACGGCCACCGCCACGAGGATGAGCGACAGGGCCAGCCCGCCCCACCCGATCGCGGCCTCATCCATGGGTCTCTACCATCGTCGACCTCCTTGTGGTCGAGCGGATAGGCCCGCAGGCGGGCACCGAACAGTACGGGATTTGCAGCGTTAGCCCAGGCCGCACGGTTCGGCCTCTCGGTGACGCTGACCACGGTGATTCAAGACCACGTTCCTATCCGCGCACGCTCTTGAGGAAGCGGTCACGCTCTTCGGCGGACGCCAGCCGTCCGTCGATGACCACGAGCACGTCGTCGGCCAACCGGTCGGCCTGGTCGAGATCGTGGGTCACCCACACCACCGGCCGGCCCTCGGCGGCGAGATCCCGCGCCGTCCGCTCGAGCCGGTGGCGGGCGTCGGGATCCAGCGCCGACGTGGGCTCGTCCATGAGCAGCACCTCGGGCTGAGTGACCAGGGTGCGGGCCAGGCACATGCGCTGCGATTCGCCGCCGGACAGGTCGTCGGCCGAACGGTCGAGGAACGTCGACGCGAGGCCGGCACCGGCGAGCGCCGCGAGCAGTGCCTCGTCGCTCGCTGCGGGGTCCGCCACGAGCAGGTTGTCCCGCACCGTCCCGGGGAACGGTGCGGGGCGCTGGAAGACCATCCCCACCCGGCGGCGGAGGGCAAGGGGATCGATCGACGCCACCGGCTCCCCCCGGAAGCGGACGACGCCCGAGGTCGGAACCTCGAGGCGGTTGAGCAGCCGCAGGATCATGGTCTTGCCGGCGCCCGACGGGCCGAGCAGCACGGTGATGCCGTCGTCGGAGATCGCGAGCGTGATGCCCCGCAGGATGGGGCGGCCGTCGATCTCGAGCGCCACCGCGTCCAGTTCGAACAGCGGCGCGCCCACGCGCCGGTGCGCGCTCGGGTCAGACCCTCGAGCGATCACCGTGGGCGGCGGTGGCACCGTCGGCCCGGTATCCGTTGTCGCCGGCGCCACCCACCGGCGGTGCGCCCGCACGCCCGCCTGGGCTACGCAGCGCACGACGCACGCGCTCGCCCGGCGGCGAGTACTTGAGTATGCACCACACGGCCCGGACGCCGTCGCGCCACCCGATCTTCTTGCCCTCCGCGTAGGTGCGGCCGCGGTAGCTGATGCCCACCTCGTACACCCGCCATTCGGGGTGGGCCGCGACCTTCGCCGTGACCTCGGGCTCCACACCGAACCGGCACTCCTCGAGGTCGACCGCCTGGATGACCTCGCGGCGGAACACCTTGTAGCAGGTCTCCATGTCGGTGAGGTTCAGGTTGGTGAAGACGTTGGACAGCGTGGTGAGGAACCGGTTGCCCACCGAGTGCCAGAAGTAGAGCACCCGGTGCGGGTTGCTGGAGATGAACCGCGACCCGAAGACCACGTCGGCGTCGCCCCTGAGGAGCGGCTGGACCAGGGCCCCGTACTCACCGGGGTCGTACTCGAGGTCGGCGTCCTGGACGATCACGTACGGGGCCGTGGCCTCGGCGAAGCCGCGGCGCAGGGCGGCACCCTTTCCCTGGTTGGCGGGTTGGAGGAGGACCCGCACCTGGGGGTCGCCAATACCGGCCAGCACGTCGCGGGTGCCGTCGGTCGATCCGTCGTCGACGACGACGACCTCGGCCGTCCACGGGGAGGCAAGCACCTGCGCCACCACGGCTGCGACCGTGTCGCGCTCGTTGTAGCAGGGGATGACAACCGAGAGGCAGGCCTGGGCGTCGGGCATGCGCGGGTCCTTTGGGTGCGGATCGACGGCGCATCCTATGGGCAGGGCGGGCTTCGTCGCCCGGCATCCCCTTCCGTAGGCTTCAGGGTTGTGACCGCGTCCCCCGAGAAGCCGACCCTGGACGACTGGCGGGCGCTGGCGGCCGAGGACCTCAAGGGTGCCGACCCCGACGGCCTGGTGTGGGCCACCCCCGAGGGAATCGACGTGAAGCCCCTGTACACGCCGCTTGACCTGGCCGGCGTCGAGGCGGTCGACTCGCTGCCCGGCTTCCCGCCGTTCGTGCGCGGCGTGCGGGCAACCATGTACGCCAACCGGCCCTGGACGATCCGCCAGTACGCGGGCTTCTCCACCGCCGAGGAGTCGAACGCCTTCTACCGGCGCAATCTCGCGGCCGGGCAGATGGGCCTGTCGGTGGCGTTCGACCTGGCCACCCACCGCGGCTACGACTCGGACCATCCCCGGGTCGAGGGTGACGTCGGCAAGGCCGGCGTGGCGATCGACTCGGTCGAGGACATGAAGATCCTCTTCGACCAGATCCCCCTAGAGAAGATGTCGGTGTCGATGACGATGAACGGCGCCGTGCTGCCCACGCTGGCGTGCTTCGTCGTCGCCGGCGAGGAGCAGGGGGCCGATCAGTCCAGGATCAGCGGCACCATCCAGAACGACATCCTCAAGGAGTTCATGGTCCGCAACACGTACATCTACCCACCCGAGCCCAGCATGCGGATCGTGGCCGACATCATCGAGTACACCGCCGAGCACATGCCGCGGTTCAACTCGATCTCGATCTCCGGCTACCACATGCAGGAGGCCGGGGCGACGGCCACGCAGGAGCTGGCCTTCACGATCGCCGACGGGCTGGAGTACGTGCGTTACGCGCTGGACCGGGGCCTCGACATCGACCGCTTCGCCGGGCGGTTGTCCTTCTTCTTCGCCATCGGGATGAACTTCTTCATGGAGGTCGCCAAGTTGCGGGCCGCAAGGCTGCTGTGGCACCGGGTCATCTCCCAGTTCGACCCCAAGGACGCCCGGTCGGCGACGCTGCGCACGCACTGCCAGACCAGCGGCGTCTCCCTCACCGAGCAGGACCCCTACAACAACATCGTCCGCACGGCAGTCGAGGCCATGGCCGCAGTCCTGGGTGGGACACAGAGCCTGCACACCAACAGCTTCGACGAGGCGCTGGGTCTTCCCACCGACTTCTCGGCGCGCATCGCTCGCAACACGCAGCTCATCCTGGCCGAGGAGACCGGCATCCCCCGCGTGGTCGACCCGCTGGCCGGCAGCTACTACGTCGAGTCGCTCACGCAGCGCTTGGCCGACGACGCGTGGGCGCTGATCGCGGAGGTGGAGGGCCTGGGCGGCATGACCAAGGCCGTGGCCTCGGGCATGCCCAAGCTGCGGATCGAGGAGTCGGCCGCCCTTCGCCAGGCCCGCATCGACCGGGGCGAGGAGGTCATCGTCGGCGTCAACAGGTACCAGCCGACGAACCCGGATCACGTCGACGTGCTGGACATCGACAACACGGAGGTGCGTCGCCAGCAGATCGCCCGGCTCGAGCGGGTGCGCGCCACCCGCGATCCCGAGGCGTGCGCCGGTGCTTTGCGCCGGCTCACGGAGGGCGCCGCCGGCGACGCCAACCTCCTGGCGCTCTGCATCGACGCCGCCCGGGCCCGGGCCACGGTCGGCGAGATGAGCGACGCCATGGAGCAGGTGTTCGGCCGGCACAAGGCCGAGATCCGCTCGATCCACGGCGTCTACGGATCGGCGTACGAGGGCGACCGGGCGTTCGCCGAGGTGCAGGGGGAGGTGGAGGCGTTCGGGCGCGAGGAGGGCCGGCGGCCGCGAATGCTGGTGGTGAAGATGGGCCAGGACGGCCACGACCGGGGCGCGAAGGTGATCGCCACCGCCTTTGCCGACCTCGGCTTCGACGTCGACGTCGGCCCGTTGTTCCAGACGCCCGCCGAGGCCGCCCGCGACGCCGTGGACAACGACGTGCACGTGGTGGGCGTGTCGAGCCAGGCCGCCGGCCACAAGACGCTCGTGCCGCAGCTCATCGAGGAGCTGAGGGGTGCCGGGGGCGGCGACGTGGTGGTGGTCTGCGGCGGGGTGATCCCCCCGCAGGACTACGACATGCTCCGGGCCGCCGGCGTCGCCGCCATCTTCGGTCCGGGCACCAACATCCCGGCCGCCGCCCACCAGGTGCTGGCGGAGCTGCGCTCCCGGCGCAGCGCAGCGTAGCTAGAGGGCGCGGGGGCCCACTAGGGCTGTCCGTCGCCGACGAACCCGAGCGACGACCCGATGGGTCCCGCGCTCGGCGGCGGCGGGGCGAGGGTGAAGATCCGGGTGGTGCGGCCCTCGGCTCGGACCTCGTGCGCCAGCCGCAGGCCCGGTATCCGGTCGGTCGTCCGCAGAGGTTCGAGCTGGGGACGCAGCCGCACGGCGGTGTACCAGTCGACGACCAGGTACCGAGCGCCGTAGTGGCGGGCGTAGCGCAGGATCTCGCCCATGCTCGCGTAGGGGATCGCCATCGTCGGCCGCTCGGCGTAGTAGTCGACGACCATGCTCCGGGTCATGACCCGGTCGCCGGGGCGCGTGTTGGCGGCGATCCACTCGCCGGCCTCACGCTGGTCGCTGTGGTCGGAGGGGTGCCACCAACCGGCGGCCTCGCTGCGGAACGCCTGCACCGACGAGAGGGCCAGCAGGGCGACGACCGCGAGCATCACCGGCCGCCGCCATGCGGTCGACAGCGCCGCGATCGCGGCGCCGACGAGCGGCGTCGCCAGCGCCACCGCGACGATCAGGTAGCGAGGTTGCACGAAGAACGCCAGCGCCGTCGCCACGGGTAGGGCGCCGACCACCAGCAGCAGCCTGACCACCCCCGACCGACGGTGGCGCCAGGCACCGAATGCCGCCAGACCCCACAGCGGAAGGGGCAACAGCAGCCACGACAGCCGCTGGTTGGTCACCGGGCTGACGATGGAGCTGCCCAACTCGCCGACGTTCGTACGGACGATCCCGAGGTAGCCGGCGGGATCCTCACGAGCCAGCGTCGCCAAAGACGACCGCCCGGCGGCGAACCGGAACCCCGTGTCGTCGAGCGCGTACAGCACGGAGTCGCGCGCCTCGCGGTCGGCGCGGGCCACGGCGTGCCAGGCCTCGATCGAGGCGTCCTGGGTCTTGGCGCTGAGCTGCCACTGGCCGGTGTTGTCGTGGAGGTACACCGCGTACGGCACGATGCAGGCGACGATCGGCAGCAGGAAGACGGCGAGCAGCGGGGCGCCGGCGCGCAGGCCGCGGAGGCCGAGCCGCGACAGGCGAGCGGGCTCGCCGGGCCGGCGGGCGGCGAGGACCAGCACCGCGACCCCGAGCGGGAGCGCCATGAACAGCCCCTCGGGCCTGGTGAGGTACGCGAACCCGACCAGGAGCCCCGCGCCGAACACCCGCCACGCCCGGGCGCGCCCCCGGTTATCGACGGCGGAGACCACCAGCCACAGAGCGCTGGCGACGAGCAGCGTGTACTCGGCCTCGGACCCGGCACCGCGGTTCACGAGCGTCGTCGAAAGGCCCGGGCCGAGCGCCGCGACCCAGGCGGTGGCGATGCCGCCGACCGGGCCTGCGATCCGCCGGCCCAACAACGCCAGGGGGATGACGAGGGCGGTGCTGGTCAGGCACGTCAGGACCACCGTGCCCGTGTGCGGGTCGGAGGTGACCTCGCTGGCGAGGCCCAGCAGGAACGGCACGAACGGCGGGAAGTGCAGCTCAGGGTGGCCCTCGCGCCGGTAGCCGTCCCCCTCGACCAGCGAGACGCCCGACCGCAGGTACGCCGTCTCGTCGGTGGCCGGAGCATCGTCGGTCAGGCCGATTGCAACCCGGAGCGCGAACCCGACGAGCAGGGCGGCCACGAGCATGAGCACGAACCGGGTCCGCCACGGCGGTCCCGAGGCGCGCGTCGACCCGCCGGGCGGCGGGGGCGCCGCCACCGGCGCGGCGTCGCTGGGGCGTGCGACCGTTGTGGCCACGTCGCGCCGGGGCGCTATGCCTGCCGGACGGGCGCGGCCGGAACGGCGGGCGTCGCCGTGGTCGGGGCGCTGCCGTTGTGGCGGACGCGCGGCCGCGCCTCGACCATCGTCCATGGGAACGGCGTGCTCACGCTCACCACGTCCAGCTGCGATCCCACGAGCTCGGCGAAACCCCGGCGCGACCAGTGCTGCACGTGACCGGGCGTGTTCCCGAGGTCGGCGAGGTACTTGCCGCGTGCCATGTTGGCGACCCGCCAGATGGGCTCCCGCGGCACGGACAGGACCAGCCCGCCGCGGCTGACGCGCACGAGCTCGGCGAGGGCGGCCACCGGGTCGTGGACGTGCTCGAGCACCTCGATGGCCATCACGAGGTCGAACGCCAGCGGCGGGAACGGCAGGTGGGCGATGTCGGCGTAGACGCCGACGAACCCTCGCGTCCGCCACTCGACGGCGAGCGTGTCGTCGTGCAGGTCGATGCCGACGATGTGCGCCTCGGGGTAGAGCGTCCGGAGCTTGGCGCTGATCTCCCCCTCCCCCACGCCGACCTCGAGCACCGTCGCGGGATGCTCATGTGGAAGCGCGTCCGACAGGGCCGCGAAGAACCCCTTCATGAGCCGTCGCTCGATCGGGTTCTTCGACCGGTACTTGTCGTAGGTGTTACCGGTCGGGACGCTCGTGGACACTGGTAGCTCCGGAACTAGCTCTGTACGGGCAGCCGCCCCAGCGGCACTGGTGTCGAACGACGCGGGGCCCAACGCCGCGCGCTCGGTGACACTAACACTGCCCCCGCCGGCAGGCCTCGCCCGCGCTCTGCGGGCGATGTTTCACGCTCCGGACGACCGCTGTTCTCCGCGGCGTCACGTTCGTCGACGGGGCGTTCCTCGGACGTCGGGCGCGCGTGGCGATGCGCCTGGGCCGGCCCGATCCGGCGACCCCTCTCAGAAGATGCGCGGTCGGTCCGTCATCTCGGCGAACCGTTGTCAGTGTTGCCCGGAGGCCGAGCTGTGAGGCCTGGGCCAACGCTGCTAATCCCGTACGGTCCGGTGCCCACATCCGGGCCTATCCGCCCGGCCTCTTAGACTCCGCGCTCGTGAGCGTCCCCGAGCAGCTCGCCACGCGCCTCGTCGACGGCGACCGGCGCGCGCTCGCCCGGTCGATCACGCTGGTCGAATCGACGCGCCCCGACCACCGGTCACAGGCGTCCGCCCTGCTCGACGCGGTGCTCGACCGCACCGGAGGGGCGATCCGCCTCGGGATCACCGGCACCCCGGGCGCGGGCAAGTCGACGTTCATCGAGGAGCTCGGCGGCCACCTGACGGCCGCCGGCCATCGGGTCGCGGTGCTGGCGGTCGACCCGTCGAGCCGCCGCAGCGGCGGCTCGATCCTGGGCGACAAGACTCGCATGGAACGCCTCGCCCGGGATCCGAACGCCTTCATCCGGCCGTCGCCGTCCGGGGGCTCGGTCGGCGGCGTCGCCCGCCGCACCAGGGAGGCCGCTCTGCTGTGCGAGGCCGCCGGCTTCGACGTCATCGTCGTCGAGACGGTGGGGGTGGGGCAGTCGGAGGTGGCGGTGGCGGACATGGTCGACTGCTTCTGCCTGATCGCCGCACCCGGGGCCGGCGACGAGCTCCAGGGGATCAAGCGGGGGATCATCGAGCTCGCCGACGTCGTCGTCGTCAACAAGGCCGACGGCGACCTGCTGCCGGCCGCACGGCGCGCGATCGCCGACCACCGCCAGGCCGCCCACCTCCTCCGGCCCAAGCACGCCGGCTGGGAGGTGCCCGTGCTGGCCACGTCAGCGCTGCAGGGCACGGGTGTCGACGAGGTGTGGAGCACCGTCGAGAAGTTTGTCGCGCATCTCCGCGAGGGCGATGCCCTCGGCCGCCTGCGGGCCGGGCAGGCGGCGGCGTGGATGTGGGACGAGATCCGAGAGCGCCTGGTCGACTCGTTCCGTCAGGACCCGGGCGTCGCCGAGCATTGGTCGAGCACCGAAGCCGCGGTCCGCGCCGGTCGCCTCTCCCCTACGACCGGGGCGCGCCGGCTGCTGGACGCCCACGGAGTGGACGCCGGTTAGGTTGCGAGGTGGGCCGTCCCGCGGCGTGAGTGGCAGCATCGCTGGCGGGAACTGCCGACCAGGAGGCAGATCACGATGAACACCGACCTGCGCCAGGTGCACTCGCTACGGCTTGGGCTCGGCCAGGTACAGCGTGCGCGTTCCGTTCGGGAGCCGCTGTTGCTCGTGGACGAGGAACTGCTCGGCCAGCAGCCGCTCGAAGGCCTCCTGCTGGTAGTCGTCGAACAAGCCCGGCGGCTTGTTGTCTAGCAAGCGCCTGACTTGCACGTCATCCGCGTGGACGAACTCGACGACGAGCCGGCCCCCGAACGACCTGAGCCACGCCACGACCTCCGGCAGGGGCACGTTGGCGGCGATCGTGAGGTGGTGGACGAGCGCCAGGGCCAGCACGACGTCAGGTCGGACCCGCTCGCTGAACGGGGCACGCTCGCGGTTGCGCCAGCCGGTGCCGCCCGAGGGATCGACGAGGTTCATGACCAGCGGGAGGATCTTCTCGTTCCCCTCGGCGCGCAGCCGCCGGTAGAGGCCATCGATCACCATCTCGTCGCTGTCGACGGCCACGACGTAGTCGGCCAGCTCGGCGGCCAGCCGGGAGTAGGCACCATCGTTCGCCCCCAGATCGAGCACGAGGCCCGACTCACCTGCCGCTACCGCGGAGAGCACGAACTCCCGCTTAGCGTGGGCGTCGGCATCGCCGTAGGAGCAGGTTTCGCGGTAGTCCGACCACGTAGACCTCCGCCGTTTCACCTCTAGCCCAGCCACGAGCTTGGCGAGGTTCTTCGTCGTGGCCTTCGCCATCTCGGTGGTGAATCCCGACGCCCTGAGCTCGGTCTTCACCTGCTCCGACGCTGTGCTGACGCGGCGTTCCAGGATGCTGTGGAGCGTGACGTTGCGCAGCACGCCCCTGCGGAAGTGGCGGAGCCCGGAGAACATGCTGGCCACGTCCGAGGGCTTCAGGCCGTCGATGGCTCCACGCAACGACGGCTGGAACGGCACCCCCAGGTGGGCCTGGATCATCAACGGGAACAACATCGTCTGGCAGAACTGGCGGTACCCGAGCCAGGGCCCCGACGCCGGCTCGAACGATCCCACGTCGATGAACGTCGGGCGCGACCCGAAGAACTGCACGTTGTAGGCGGTGCCGTCCTTGAGCGACATGCCCTCGTCGAGGGCCGCCCGCAACACCTCCAGCTGCAGCACGGCCGCCTCGCGCAGCATCGCGAACGGCCACTCATACGGGTAGGAGACGACGGGCACGCGCTCGTGCTCGAGAACCCGCGCCCACGGCGCCCCCCGAGGTGAGGGCGGCGCCTCGTCGTCGTGCTGGGACGTGCGCACGATCCGCCCCGACGCCATCAGGCGGGGGAAGAACGACGTGCTGCTCAGACGATCGAAGTGGGCCGCGGCCGGGCCCGAGAGACCCCGCAGTACGGTGTTCCCGACGGTGAAGACGGCGCTGTCGGGATCCCGGAACGACCCGGGCTCGTAGCTCGACACCACGAGCGGGCGGCGATTAGGCGTCCGGGGTCGCCGGGTCGGCCCCGGAGTCGGCCTCCGGTGATGCTGCCTCGGCCTCGCCCTGCTTCCGCGAGAACTTCCCCGTGATGCGGTGCCGGGCCTGCCTCACCGCGACGCCGGCGGCGGCGAAGCCACCCACAACGGCCGAGGCGATGAGGCTGCCAGAACCCGGGTCGAGATATCCGATCGTCACGTCGGTCCCCCTTGTGTCCGGTACGACGCCCCCAATTAGGACCGCCCGCTGTTGGCACAGCACATTCGTCGGATGTTACCCAGCGGCCACCCGACGGTCGGCATCTGCTAACCCGGCGTTCATGTCGGGCCGCATTGTGGCACACGTGACGATGCCCAGACGCCAGCGCCGAGCGACGTTTGTCCTTCCGTCGAGGAGACCCACCTGCCCGGCTACCTCGACGAGTTCGTGTTCCGCTTCAACCGTCGCACCCACGCAGCCGCGGGCTCGTCTTCCAGAGTCCTCGAACTCGCCGTGGACCACGAACCGGTCCGCTACCAGGACCTCATCGTCGAGTCCCGGCCCAAGCGGCGTCCGCCTGCCGCCCCCGCCGTCCGAGGGCACCCACCCAGCCTGGAACGGCCGCCAGCCGACCGTCGCTGGCGAGCAGCCCCGACCGCAAGGCCGCCGGTCAAGTGCATGCTTACAACGGACGAAATTCCTGCGGGGTCATCGCGTCGTCACCCTGGTCGACCGGCTTCGGCGGCGACATCAGCGCCGAACTCGGCCGGTCCTTCGCCGTGCGAGCCGACGAAGAGCTGCCAGAGCTCGGCAGCGTACTCATCCCAGGTCCGGCGCGGTCGACGCCGCGCCTCGGCCACCAGCTCCGCGTGCAGGTCCCGGTCCTCGAGGACCCGTCCGAGCGCGTTGGCGAGTTCGTGGTCGTCGCGTGGATCGACGAGCAGCGCGCCGCCCTCGACCGCCAGCTCCGCCATAGCGCCGTAGCGGGACGTGACCACGGGGGTGCCGCACGCAAGCGCCTCGGCGATCGGCAGCCCGAAGCCCTCGTTGATCGACGGAAACACGACCACGTGGGCGAGGCGGTACGCGGCCCAGAGCAGGTCGTCGTCGAGGGTCGACACCGACTCCACGAACCGACCCTGTCCCTGGAGGTCTGCGAGCCGCTCCCGGAAACGCTCGCTCTTCCACGCGTTGCCGCCCACGAAGACCAGACAGAAGCGGAGGCCGCGGCGCCACAGCAAGTCGGCGGCGTGGAGCACCGCCAGGTGGTTCTTCCTCGGCTCGTGGCTGCCGACGCACAGGACCAGGGGCAGGTCTCCGATGGCGAGACGGTCCCGCGCGGCCGGGTCCGCGGCCGCGGAGGGCTCGTTCGCTTCGGTCGGCAGCGGAACGGCCTCGACGGCCGGGCCCTCGACGGCGACGGAGGCGAGCATCTCGCGCCAGCCCCGGTACTCGACGGCCGCCGCCTCGGAGATCGTCGCCACCGTGTCCATGTGGCGCAGTGCGGCCAGCAGGCGTGCGAAAGCGCCGCCCATTGGTTCGTCGGCCGTTTCGGCCGTCGTGAGCGGCACACAGTCGAAGCCGATGGCGCACGTCCGGTTGCCGGAGCGCCGGGTCAGCGCCAACAGCCGCGCCGTCCGGGCCTCCTCGGGGGCGAGCTCGAGCAGGACGTACGTGCACTCCCAGGGCACCACGACCGTGGTCGCCCGCTCGCGGGATCGGCGGGATGCTCCCGACCGCCGATCGCCGACGTGCTCTCCCAGCGCGCGCCGGCGGCCCGCGTTGTCAAGGCGCCGGAGCGCCGTGTCGTCGCCCGACCACCCGACGACCACGACCTCGTGGTCACGGTCCCATCGTGCGGCGACCTGCCGGGCGACCCGCTGGATGCCGGTTGCCAGGTCGGTCGCACTCGTGTGGTGCAGGTCGACGACCACGGCCCGGCGCACGACCTCGACCCGTGCCGGGCGATACCGGTCGATCGAGAGCAGCGACGTGACCGACGCCGCGGCCGGTGCCAGTGCCGCGCCGGGACCGTCGACATCGAGCCGCCGCACGGCAGCGACGACGTCGTCGTCGCGCGGCAGGTGACCGGTCAGCACGGCCAGGGCCAGCCACATCCTCGACGCGTCGGCGTCCGCCAGCGCGTCCTCGGTCGCCCCGGCGAGGCCTCGGAGGTCGGCGACCGGGACGGGATGGTCGAGGGCGGCGAGGAGGGCGCCCAGCCGGTCGGCCAGTTGCCGGGCCGGCGCGCCCCGGGCCCGGCCGACGACATGCTGCAGGCTGCGAGTCCGCAGGCCCGCCGGCCGGCGCACCGCGACGGCCCGCTCGCCGAGGGACGCGCCGGCGTCCAATCCCCGCCTCAGCATCCTGGAGGCGGACATCACCGCGACCCCGCCGCGATCGCCCAAAGCTCGGCGGCATAGTCGTCCCACGTGCGGGTCGGGCGGGCCCGAGCAGCGCGGCGCAGGTCGTCGAGCGCGCCGGCGTCCGTCAGCAACAGCCGCATCGCGTCGACCAGCGCCCCATCGTCGTCGGGGTCGACGAGCACGGCACCGCCACCGGACGCGGTCTCGGCCACGGCGCCGTGGCTGCCGGCGATGACCGGGGTCCCCGCGGCCAGCGACTCGGCGACCGGCAGCCCGAAGCCCTCGTGGTGCGAGGTGAACACGGTGAACCGGGCCCGGCGGTAGGCGGCCCAGACGTGCTCGTCGTCCATCTCGCGCTCGACGGTGAGGCTGCGGCCGGCCCGGCGCAGGTCCGCGACCCGGCGGTCGAAGGCCGTGGTGGTCCACCCGCCGCTGCCCAGCATCCGCAGCTCGAACCGCAGGCCCTCGCGCCACAGCACCTCCGATGCGTGCAGCACCGACAGGTGGTTCTTGCGCGGGTCGTGGCTCCCGACGACCACCACCTCGGGCTCGCGCCCCGACGCTGCGCTGCCGCTGTCCGCAGCCGCGTCGGGCAGCTCGAACGCAAGGGGGCAAGCTGTGACCTCGGGGCCCGTCAGGCCCTGGGAGGGGAGGGCATCGACGAACCCGCGGAACTCTCCAGCCGCCGACTCGCTGATGGCCGCGACCACGTCGGCGTGCTTCACGAGGGCGAGGTACTGCACGAAGCGGGTGGGTTCGGCGATCGGCACGAGCTCCGCGCTCACGACGGGGATGCAGTCGTAGCCGACGAGAACTACGCGGTTGGGTGAGTGCGCCGCGAGGCTCGTCAGCCTCCGGCACTGGATGATGCCGGGAACTTCGGGCACAACGACCGTGCCCCGCCACGGGACGACGACGACCGGCTGGGCCGGGGGCAGGGTGGGCCGGCGGAGCGGACCCCGCCAGTGGAGCACCCGTTCGCGCTCGTCCGGGACCGGCTCGCGCAAGGCGCCGGCCCGCTCGGTCCAGACCGCGAGCTCGACACCGTGGTCGCGGTGCCACCGCGGCACCACCGTGCGGACCACCCGCTGGATCCCGGTCAGGAGATCGTGCGTGGCCGTGTAGTCCACGTCCACCACCACGCCGCCCGCGACCCGGAGGTGGTGCGCACCCGATCCGTTCGACACGGCCGCGTCGTAGGCCTGGTCGAGCAACCAGAACGCCGCGCCGTCGATCGACTCGATCTCGAGCTGCCGCTGGGCGGCCCGGACCTCGTCGTCGGTGGGGAACGTGGCCGTCAGACCGACGAGGAGGAGCCAGATCCGGTCGCAGGTCGGGACCTCCGTCACCGACTCGACCAACCGGCGGAGCAGGTCCTCGCACGTCGCCACGGGGTCGTGGCCGTCGACCGGGGCGGGATCGGCCAGCAGGTGAGGGGCGATCGCTGCCAGACGCTGCTGCAGCGCCACGAGGTAGTGGGTGCCCTGGACGGCCGCGGTCATCGGGGGCTGCCCAGGCGCGAGCGGACGGCGCGTAGCCGACGTATCACCCGCCAGGGGAGCGTCTCCCGCATCGCGTCGAGCACTTCCTGCAGCTCCGTCGCCGGGCCACCACCCCGCGCAACCGACTCGGCCCACGACTCGACGGCGGCGCGGCGCCAGCGGACGAGCGCGTGGCGCAGGTCTTCGACCTCGCGGTCGAGCGCCTCTATCCGCTGTTGTCGAACTCCTAGCTCCTCGTGCGCGTCGTCGTGGCTCCGCTGCAGCTCGTCGAGCTGGTTGCGCAGCTCAACCGAAGAGACGTGGACGTAGCCGTCCAGCGGGCACGCAGGGTAGGAGAGCTTCTCCCCCAGCTCCGCGGCGTGCTCCTCGCTCACGTAGAAGCGGGACAGGCCGTCGAACAGGCATAGGCGGTACCCGGCCGCCAGGACGCGGTCCTGCCACTTCATGTGGGTGGGCTCCGCGGTGTTGGGGTGGGTCGACTCGACCACGAGCACCCACGGGCGCCAGGCCTCCAGGTCGACCGAGGCGATCGCCTCGGCCTCCGCTCCCTCGACGTCTATCTTGCAGAAGTGGACGTCCTGCTCGCCCAGGTGCTCGTCGACCAGGCTGCGCAGCGTGCGGGTGGGGACCGTGACGTCCCGGGTGGCGAAGCCCCGGGCCGCGGCCTCGTCGGCAATGCTGGCGCTCAGCGTCGACAGACCCGTGCCGGTGACCTCGTGCAGGGTGACCGAGCCGTGGTCGTCGCCGGTGACGGCGACCGCGGCCACCACGTCGCGCGGGCGGTCGGCACGGAGCGCCTGTGCGTGCTCGGCCACCGGCTCGACGTCCAGCCCGCGCCAGCCCCGGTCGTAGAACAGCTTGGTCACGGAGTCGTCCACCGGGTCGTATGCCCCGACGTCGACGTAGACACCACCCTCGAGGTGTCCCAGGGCACGCCACAGCACCACGTCCTCGCCGTTCTGCGCGTAGAACACCGGGGGGGATCCGGTCACGACGGGCGATCCTACTGCCGCCGTCGCACGCTCCCTGATCGGGCGCGGGCCGCCGCCTGCGTGGCGGCGACCCGGGCAGGTGCGCCGGTGGCAGCCCTCGGGTGCCCGGGGTAGCTTCCTGCCCTTGTGTTTCACGAACGCCGGCGGCTGGTCCGGCGAACAGGCCGATGGGAATAGCCTGCTCCTCCGGCCAGATCGTGCCCCGCTGGGCCGCCGTCTCGCTGTCGGCGCTCCTCGCCGGCGGGGCGGCGACCGCTCTGGGCTGGCTGGTGCTGTCGATCCTCGGGATCCTCAGCACGCCCGCGGCGGTGGCGCTCGCGATCGTCGCTGGCGGTCCCGCAGCCTCCCTGACGGCGCGCGCGGTCCTGCGCCACCCGACGACCGCGTCGAGCCGCTCGCGGAGCCGGTGGTGGGTGGCCGCGATCGTCGTCGCGGTCGCCGCGTCCGTGTGGAACGGGGTCAACCACGCGCAGCACCTCGTCGTCGAACGGGATCCCGGCGTGTACCTGGTCACCGCGAAGTGGCTCTCGGACGACCGCGGCCTCTACATCGACGGACCGACCGGGGCGTTCGAGGACGAGGAGGGCATCCGGCCGGTCGGTGCCGGGTTCTACGGCGCGCGGGGCGAGGAGGGGCTAGACGCCCAGTTCGCACACCTGACGCCGGCCGTCGTCGGCGTCATCGCCCGGATCGGAGGGGACGCCTTCCTCTTCATGACCAACGCGCTGCTCGGCGGGATCGCGCTCGTCGTCGTGTTCGCCGTCGCTGCAACGCTCATGCAGCCACGCTGGGCCTTCCTCGCCATCGCGGGCCTGGCCGCGTCATTTCCGTTCGTCTACTTCTCGCGCGACCTGTACAGCGAGCCCCTCGCGATGATTACGCTGTTCGGCGGCTTCTTCGTCTGGGAGCTGGCCGGCGTGAGGTCACGGCCGCTGCTCGGGCTCGTCGCTGGTGCCCTCATCGGCGCATCCTGCGCGGCAAGGATCGACGGCTTCATCAGCGTCGTCCCCGCCACCGCGGCCTTCGCCCTCTGCGCCGCCGGACGGGGCGCGCCCGGGGAGCAGGGTGTCTCCCTTCGCCGGGTCGGCATCGCCGCGCTGGTGGCGATGGCGGCGGTGGCGGCGCTCGGCTGGTTCGACGTCAGGTACTTCAGCACCGGCTACTACAACACCGCGCTGCGACCGCGGCTCGGCTCGCTGCTCGTCGGTGCCGTGGTCGCCGGGCCCGCCGTGGTGCTCGCCTCCCGCCTGGCGTGGAGGCGCAACGGCTCGGCGCTGACGCCGCTGGCGACAGGAGGGCTGGCCCTCGCCAGCCTGGTCGCGGGAGCGACCGCACTCTGGGCCCGCTTCATCCGCCCGGACGGCGCGGCCGTGGAGGCGGCGGTCGCCGCCGCCGTCGATGCAGAGAGTCGTCGGCAAGCGAGCTCCGTGGCGTACAACCAGACGATGGAGTGGCTCGACTGGTACCTGGGCCCCGTCGTCCTGGCGCTCGGAATCGCGGGCCTCATCGCCCTGGTCTGGAAGGGGCTGCAGACACAGGGTCTACGTTCGTCCCTGTTGTTCTCCGCGCTGGTCGCGACGACCACGATCGTCTATCTGCACAATCCGAACATCTCCCTCGACCAGGTGTGGGCCATGCGCCGATTCCTGCCGCTCACGCTCCCCGGCCTGCTCGTCGCCGCGGCGTGGGTCCTGGCCGAGCTGGTGCGCCGATGGCGCGGACCCCGTTGGTTCCCGACGTCGGCGTGGGTCGCCGGGGCGCTCGTGTTCGTACTGCCGGCGGCACTCGTCACATGGCCGCTCCGTGACACCCGTGTCGAGGTCCCCATGCGCCACGGTGTCGAGGCCGTCTGCGACGCGGCGGGACCGAACGCCGCCATCCTCGTCGCGGGGCCGGGACACAACGTCATCACGCTGCCCGACTCGTTGCGCGCGTTCTGTGGCGTGCCCACCGGCGGCGCTGTCGACATCAGCGGCGCCGACGTCCTCCGCCTGGAGGACGAATGGGCGCAGGAGGGCCGCGACCTCGTGGTCGTGAGCTCGTCGCCCGATCCGTATCCCGGCCTGGTCGTCCGCCAGAAGCTCCACGTCTTCGGCGCTCCGCTGCGGCACCCCGACTACGCCCTCACGGGCCCACCGTCGCGCATCGAGCCCGACCACCGCCTCCAGCTCTCGCCCGACCGCCCCGTCTACGACCTCTGGGTGCTGAGGTCGTTCGGCGATCAGGCGAGTTGACGGCGGGAGGCTGGTCGACGTGCGCGTCGCGGTCGACGCCACCCCCTGCTCGACGTGCCCACGGGCATCTCGGTCTTCACCTGCGAGCTGCTCGAGCGCCTCGGCGCTCGCGAGGACCTGGAGGTGGTGGGGTACGGGCTGACCCGCCGCTACCGGGCGGAGCTGGAGCGCCGACTCCCGGCCGGCGTCCGCGCAACGACCTGGCCCATCCCGGCCCGGACGATGCGCGCGCTGTGGCTGCGGGTCCCCGCCCCGACCATCGAGGCCTGGACCGGCGCCGTCGACGTGGTGCACGGCCCGAACTACGTGGTCCGGCCGACGAGCAGCGCGGTCGCCCTGGTGACGATCCACGACCTCGCGTGCGTGCGATACCCCGAGCTGTGCGACGCGTACACCCGCCGCTATCCGGCCTACATATCCACCGCCCTGCGCCGTGGGGCGCACGTCCACACCGTGTCGGCCACGATCGCCGCCGAGGTCGCCGAGCACTTCGCCGTGCCCGAGGATCGCATCCACGTCGTGCACAACGGCGTCACTCCGCCACGGTGCGGGGACGCCGAGCGGGGGCGACACGTCGCCGGAGAGGCGCCGTTCGTGCTCGCGCTCGGCACGATCGAGCCCCGCAAGGACCTGGTGTCGCTCGTGCCGGCGTTCGACACCGTCGCCGCGACCCCGGCCGGACGTGCCCTCCGCCTGGTCCTGGCCGGGAAAGCGTCGCTGGGGCACCACCGAGGTGGACGATGCGATCAGCAGATCGGCGCACCGCGATCGCATCATGCGCCTCGGCTGGGTCGACGACCGGACACGGGCGGACTTCGTGCACGCCGCCCGGGTGCTCGCCTACCCGTCGGTCTACGAGGGGTTCGGACTCCCGCCGCTCGAGGTGGTCGCCTGCGTCCAGGTCGTCATCACCGACGCCGGCGCACTCCCCGAGATCGTGAGGGACGCGGCCCTGACGGTCCCGGTCGGCGACGTCGAGGCCCTCGCCGACGCGCTTACTCTGGCGTGGAGGACGACGCGCTGCGCGACCGCCTGGTGCGCGACGGCCTCGCCCGGGCGCAGCACTACTCCTGAGATGCCTGCGCCCGCGGCCTCGTCGAGGTCTACGAACGGATCGCGTCGAGCTGACCCCGCGGCGGCTGGTCGCCGGCCCCACCGTCATCGCCCTGGGGACGGCTGTCGCCGGGCTGATAGTGCGATGGAGCGACGCCGAGCTCGAGCTCGATGCGACGCACCCGCTCGAGGGTCCGCTGCGTCACGATGCGGTGTGACGCGATGAGGTCGGCGAGCACACCGAGGGCGAAGATCTGGATCGCCGCCATGAGCAGCACGCCACCGAGGATGATCGACTGCAGGTGCCCGGACCGGTTGCCTTGCACCAACCAGCTCCACAGGAACGGGCTCCACGCGGCGATCGCGCCGCACAGGACGAGCGCGGCGATCCAGGAGAAGACCTTGAGCGGCTCGTAGCCCGTGTAGATCCGAAAGATCGCGACGACGTTGCGGCCGATGTACGACGACATCGACCTGAACAGGCGCGACTCCCTCGCCTTCCCGTTGGTGCCGACCGCGACGTGGTCGACGGCGACCAGGCTCTTGCCCGCCTGGATGAGCGACTCGAGCGTGTAGGTGAATGTCGAGACGACCGTTAGCCCCAGCGCTGCCTCCCGGTTGTAGGCGCGGAAGCCCGAGGTCGCGTCCGGGACGTCGGTGTCGGATGCGTGGCGCACGACCCAGCTCCCCAGGCGCTGGAGGCGCTTCTTCGTCGGCGAGAAGTGCTCGATCGTCGTCACGCCGCGGTCGCCGATCACCATGTCGGCCTCGCCGGCCAGGATCGGCGCGACGAGGCTGGGGATGTCCTTCGCGGAGTACTGGTTGTCGGCGTCGGTGTTTACGATCACGTCGGCACCGAGCTTGAGCGCGGCGTCGAGTCCCGCCTGGAACGCCGAGGCCAGCCCCTTGTTGTTGGTCAGCTTGACGATGTGGTCGACACCGTGCGCACGGGCGACGTCCACGGTGCGATCGGTGGAGCCGTCGTCGACGACCAGCCACTCGACGCTGTCGAAGCCCGGCAGCGCGTGCGGAAGGTCGGCGAGCGTGCCCGGGAGCTGGTCCTCTTCGTTGAGGCACGGGATCTGGATGATGAGCTTCACGAGTCCGGAGACCTACGATCGACGTTCGCAGCGCCGTCCCCACGCCCCGGGTGGCTGGCGACCTGAGAACGGCCACGAGCGTACATCCGGAAGGCGACGGTGACCTGAGCGAGGACCGAACCACCGCCGCTCGACGCGCTCGGATCACGCGCCGATGCGGTGCAGGTCATTCTCGAACCGGTCCCTGAACCCCACCGTCAGCTCGGTGCGCTGTTGCTCGAGAAGGGTCTCCATGTCGAGTACCGCTGGAGGTTCGGTGCCGGCGAGGTCGTGGAGCTCGCGCACGAGTGCACCGACGACGCCAGCTCGATCGGCGACGAGGTCCTCGTACCAGACATCGATCGGCTGGACGCCGTTTCGGTCGAAGTAGAGATACCAGAGATACTCCTCGACGAGGACCTCTTCGAAATAGGTCTGCAGCCCGTGGAAATCGTATTCGAGCGCTGGCATTGGCTCGTCCGAGCGGTGGTGCGACGTCCACAGGCCGGTCTGCTGTGCCGTCCATGCAGAGACCGCTTGAGCGAACTTGTCACGGCGCCGCATGAAGATCCACTGGTGACGGTGGAACAGGTCACTGACGTGCGCGATGTCGGGCTCGAGATCGCGCCGGATCGTCTTCAGCATTTCATTCTTCTGGAACCAGGCCAGCTTCAGACCGAACATTCCGTTCTGCCTGCGTTCGGCCAAGAGCCGAGTGACAAAGCCCGAGAAATCATCTGGCTTGACGCCGAGCTTGTCGTACCAGAACTTGTTGGTCACGCCATACGGCTTTTGAAAGTACTCCGTCGGAAATCCCGCGCCGTTCCTTGCGAGAAGGTTGCACAGCAGGTTGCTCCCGGTCCGTATGGTGAACGCGATCGTGAAGCCGAAGGTGTCATCGGGACAGAGCGGGGTTGGCATTGGGTTCCAATCTGGTTCGTCATCACGAAGGCTGACAAGGTTCGTGTGGAAACGCTCGGCAGCGATCCGGCTCTTCACGTTGAAGTGGGGAGCGGCGGGTAGTGAGGGGTCCCCCGCTCGGGGCGGAGGTCCCTCGAGACTCCTGCGGTGGGTGACGGTACCGGGCTGGCGGGCGCGCTGCTGCAACTCGAGGGGTTCCGCGTCCTGGGCGTACACGAGACGCTGGCGGAGGTGGTGATCGAGCGCTGAATGCGAGCATCGCTGGTGATCGTGCCACTGGCGACCGGTGTCACAGGGGCCCCGATGTCCGGTTCGAGGACACTCGGCTGGTAGGTTCCATCGGCCCCTCAACAGGCGGTCATCGAAGAGTCTGGAGACGATGTCCACCCCCGCTCAGGTCTGGCAGTACCGCACCCTCGTCGGGAACCTCGCCCTGCGGGAGCTGCGGTCCCGCTACAAGAAGAGCGTCGTGGGGTGGGGCTGGTCACTGATCAACCCGGCCGTCTCCCTCGGTATCTACACGTTGGTCTTCGGGTACTTCCTCAAAGGGACGGCGCCTCTCGCCGGGAACGGCCATACCTCCAGCTTCGCCCTGTGGCTGTTTGCAGCGCTGGTCGTGTGGAACGCCTTCTCCGGAGGCATCAACGACTCCATCCAGTCGTTCCTGGGCTCCGGCGGGCTGCTGACACGAACGTACTTTCCCCCGGAGTGCCCGGTGGTCGCCGGCTCGACGACCGTCGCCATCCAGACCGGACTGGAGACCGCGATCCTGCTGGGCTTCATGATCGCGATCGGCAACATGGGCTGGACGTTCCTGCTGGTGGCCCCGATCCTGGTCCTGGTCACGGCCCTCGCCCTCGGCTTGGGCATGATCGTCAGCCTGCTGAACGTGCGCTACCGCGACGTGAACTACCTGGTCGGCATCGGGCTGCAGATCATGTTCTACGGTACGCCGATCGTGTACCGCCTCGACCTGATCCCCCAGACGATCGGCCCGTTCGACACCTCGCGGGTTCTGGGCCTCAACCCCATGACCCACTTCGTAGACGGCATGCGGAAGGTGACGTACCTCCAAGAGGTGCCGACGCTGGGAAACTGGGCAGCCATGGTGGTGTCGGCGCTCCTCGCCCTCGCGGCGGGCTGGACGTTCTTCGGTGCCAAGGCACCGCAGTACATCGAGGAGCTGTGACGTGTCGAAGATCGTCGTCGACCGCGTCTCCAAGCAGTTCCGCCTCAAGGCCGACCGGGCCCACTCCCTCAAGGAGCTGGTCACCCGCCGCGACCGCAGTCGGGAGCAACGCCATTTCTGGGCCCTCAAGGACGTGTCGCTGGCGATCCCCGAGGGGTCGATGTATGCACTGATCGGCCACAACGGGTCGGGCAAGTCCACACTGCTGCGCTGTATCGCCGGCATCTACCGTCCCGACGGCGGACGGGTGACGGTCGACGGTCGCATCTCCACCCTCCTGGAGCTCGGGGCGGGGTTCCATCCCGATCTGTCGGGCCGGGAGAACATCTATCTGAACGCCACCATCCTCGGCATGGGCCGCAAGCAGATCGACGCCAAGTTCGACGAGATCGTGGAGTTCGCGGGCGTCGAGCAGTTCATCGACTCGCCGGTCAAGGTGTACTCCACCGGCATGTACGTCAGGCTCGGCTTCTCGGTCGCGGTGCACGTCCAGCCGGAGATCCTGCTCATCGACGAGGTCATCGCCGTCGGCGACGAGGAGTTCCAGCGCAAGTGCTTCGACCACCTCTACGGCCTGCGCAGGCAGGGTGTGACCATCGTGGTGGTCACCCACGGCTTGGCCACGGTGGAGACCATGTGCGACCGCGCGGCCTGGCTGGACCACGGGGTGCTGCAAATGGAGGGCGACGCGGCCAAGGTCGCCGCCGCGTACCTCCAGCGGGTCAACGAGCGTGAGGCCGAAGCGCGCGATGCCAGCGCCGCGCTGCCGGCCGGCGGGCACCGGGCGGTCGAGCCTTGGAACGACGAGTTCGGCAAGGACATCGGCATCACCGGCCTCCGCTACACGGATGGGGACGGCCGTCCGGTGAGCACCGCCACCGCCGGGGAGGACCTCGTGATCCACATCGGCTACCGCGCCTCCCGCCCGGTGCAGTCCCCGGTGTTCGGGGTGCTCATCCGCGCGGAGAACGGCGCGCACGTGACCGGTACCAACACGCAGATCGGCGGGTGCGACACCGGCGTGCTGGACGGCGACGGCGAGGTCGCCGTGCGCTTCGACGCCCTGCCGCTGCAGCCCGGCTACTTCGACCTGACGATCGGCATCAACGACGAGCACGTCCAACACCTCTTCGACCGCCGCGACCGGGAGTACCAGCTCATCGTCCGGCGAGGCGACGAGGTCCCCAGCGCGGGCCTCGTACGCCTCGACGGGCACTGGAGCGTGAACCCCCGGCAGGTTGGGAACGGTGAGGCGACCGGACGTCCTACGCCAGTCGAGGAGCATGTGACGTGACGCTGCGAGACAAGCTCGTACAGGTGGCGAACTCCTCGCCGGCAACCCGCAAGGCCGCTCTACAGGTCCGACGGGGCGTGCGCACCGTCACCGGGCGCCAGCCGACGCGGGCAGCGCGCATCGAGGCGCTCGAGGCGGCGATCCGCGCCTTGGAGGAGGACGAGGGCCGCCGCCTTCGGGAGATCGAGCACCACCTGCCGATCCTGTTGAACACGATCTCGTCCAACAATGGGATCCTGCGTCGGATCACCCGCAGGGAGGGCGACGTGGCAAGGTCCGTGGCCGACCTGTGGGTCCGCATCGAGGTCATCCGGCGCGAGCTGATGTTCGAGGTCCGCTACGGGGACCGGGCTCGAACGGCCGAGTTCACCAGCGAGCCCAAGGTCCTCGACGAGTCCAAGTTGGCCGCGGCACGCGCCGAAGGCTTGCGGGTCAACCTGGGCTGTGGGCACCTGCCTCTCGACGGCTACATCAACGTCGACCTCCGCGAGATGCCCGGTGTCGACGTCCTTGCCCCGGTCGACCAGCTCCCCTTCAACGAGGGCGAGATCGACGAGCTGTACAGCGCGCATCTCGTGGAGCACTTCCCGCAGGAGCAGTTCGTCCGCGACGTGCTCCCGTACTGGGTGTCCCTCATCCGACCCGGGGGGAGCTTCCGGGCCGTGCTCCCCGACGCCGGGGCGATGCTGAGCGGCTTCGCCGACGGCAGCGTCCGCTACGAGGACCTCCGCGAGGTCCTCTTCGGCGGTCAGGAGTACGAGGGCGACTTCCACTTCAACATGTACACGACCGAAACCTTGAGCCGGATCCTCAGCGACGCCGGCCTGGTGGAGGTGAAGGTGGAGGCCGAGGGTCGGCCGAACGGAGCGTGCCTCGAGATGCAGCTCTCGGCCCGCCGTCCCGGCGACCGATGACCGAGCCGCCGTCGGTCTCGGTGATCTGCAACACCCTGAACCGCGCCGACGCGCTCGCCGACCTGTTGGCGGCCCTGCGGCGCCTCACGTACCCCCGTTTCGAGGTGGTGGTCGTGGTCGGACCCGTCACCGACCACACCCTCGCCGTGCTCGCGCCCTACGAGGGGCGGGTCAAGGTCGTCCGTTGCCCCGAGGCCAACCTCTCGAGGTCCCGCAACCTCGGGATCGCGGCCGCGGCCGGCGACATCGTGGCCTTCATCGACGACGACGGCATCCCCGAGCCCACCTGGCTGGACGATCTGGTGGCCGGCTACGACGGTGCCGACGTGGCCGGGGTCGGCGGCGCGGTCCGCGACCACACCGGCTACACGTTCCAGTGCCGCTTCTGCCGAGCCGACCGCATCGGCAACGCGGACCCCTCGGGAGAGGTTCCCCTCGACGAGCTGTGCGTCCCCGGCTCGTGGGAGGTCCCGTACCTGATCGGCACCAACGCCAGCTTCCGGCGCCAGCGGCTGGTGGAGGTCGGCGGCTTCGACGAGGAGTTCGAGTTCTACCTGGACGAGACCGATGTGTGCATGCGGCTGATGGACCGCGGCTGGCGCCTGCGTCAGCTCCCCGGCGCGGAGGTCCACCACAAGTTCCTGCCGTCGGCGGTCCGCAACAACGAGCGGGTCACCGTCGACCTTTACTCCGTAGTCAAGAACCGCCTCTACTTCTCGCACCTCCACGCGATGGGCGAGGCGCCCACGAGTCAGATCATGGCCTCCCATACCGAGTGGGTCCGACTCCTGACCGAGGACCTCGAGACCCACCACCGTGCGGGGCGGATCTCCGACGAGGACCTCGCCCACGGACTCCGCCGCATCGATGACGGCTGGCAAGCGGGCCTGCGGGTCGGGGCCCGGGGCCGTCAGGTCATGTTGGATGCGGACGCCGCAGCCCACCCGCCACCCTTCCTGCCCTACGCCACCATCGAGCGGCCCGAACGGCCCCTCAGGGTGTGCCTGGTCTCGCAGTTCCTGCCACCCGAGGAGACGTCGGGCACCGGTCGGTTCGTGTTGGACACGGCCCGCGAGCTGGCGGCACGGGGCCATGACGTCCACATCCTCACCAGCAGCTCGGTCGGCCACGACACCGTCGACCTCGAGGAGGGCGTGTGGGTGCACCGGCTGGTCAAGACCCGGCCCCGGCCGCCGTCGACCATCCACGCCCGCGTACCGGCCCGCATCTGGCACAACGCCGTGGCCGTGGCCGACGAGGTCGAGCGCCTCCATGCCATCCGTCCCGTCGACGTGGTGCTGGGCGTCATGTGGGACGTCGAGACCATCGCAGTGCGCGAACGCACCGCCATCCCGGTGGTCACCACGTTGGTCACCACACTGGGCATCACCTTGAGGACCCGCCCGGAATGGACCACGGATCCGGCATTCATGGCCGACTTCGGCGAGCCGATGCTGGCCCTCGAGCGCTGGCTGATGGAGCGCTCCGACGCGGTGCACGCCATCAGCGACGCGATCCTGACCGAAGCGTCCGAGGTCGGCGCGGCCGTGGTGGATCCGGCCCGGGCCACCGTCGCGCCACTCGGGGTCGTCGACCACCTCGGCCCGCCGGCACCGCCTCCCGAGGGGGATCCCACGGTGCTGTTCGTGGGGCGGTTCGAGAAGCGCAAGGGGATCGACCTGTTGCTCGGCGCGATCCCCCAGGTGCTGGCCACCCACCCGTCCGTCCGATTCGTTCTGCTGGGCGCCCACGACCTGCCCGGCGAGCACGGCGAGAGCTACCGGGACGTGTTCCTGCGGGAGCACGCCGGGGCCCCGTGGATGGACCGGGTCGAGATGCCCGGCATCGTCGACGACGACGAGTTGTGGGACGCCTACCGGCGCTGCGACGTCTTCGTGGCCCCGTCGCGCTTCGAGTCCTTCGGGCTCGTGTACGTCGAGGCGATGATGGCCGGCCGCCCGGTCGTCGCCCTCGACGCCGGCGCCGCACCGGAGGTCGTGGTCGCGGGGGCCACCGGCGAGCTGGTGGAGGCCGACGCCGACGCGCTGGCCGCGGCCATCTCCGCGCTGCTGGCCGACCCGGCCCTCCGTCACCGCATGGGTGCGGCCGGTCGGCGTCGGTTCGAGGAGCACTACAGCGCAGCCGCCATGGCCGAGCGCGTCGAGCGCCTTCTTGTCGATGTGGTCGCGGGGGTGCGGGTGTGAAGGTGGCGCTGGTGACGGGGCTCTGCCAGCACCGCGACGCCATCTCCAACGCGGTGATGGCCGAGCGGGAGGTGCTGGTCGCCGCGGGTCACGAGGTGACCGTGTTCACCCACTTCACCGACCGCCTGGCCGGCGACGAGGTCGTCGTGATCGTGGACCCGTGGAAGCTGCAGCAGGTCCCGGCCTACCGGGACGCGGACGTGGTGGTGTTCCACTACGGCATCCAGTACGAGCTGTTCAACGCGCTGCTGCTGGGCCACCCCCGCGCCGCGCTGGTGGTGCGGTTCCACAACGTCACCCCACCTGCGCTCCTGGACGGCGATCCCGCGGCCGCGGCGGCGCGGGCCATCGACCAGATCTCGATCGCGGACCGTGCCCATGTCGTGTGGTCGGACTCACGCCACAACACCGACGTGCTGGTCACCCACGCGGACGTCGAGCGCGACCAGGTCCGCCTGCTGCCGCTGTGCGTGCCCATGGTGGAGGCCGAGCCTCGGCCCCGGGTCGCCCACCCGCGGCTCCGGATCCAATCGGTCGGCCGATTCGTGCGGGCCAAGGGCGCGGACATCCTCGTCGAGGCCTACGGCGCCCTCGACCCGGCCGCGCGCGCCGGCACGGAGCTGGTCCTGATCGGTTCGTCCCGCCACTCCGACCGTGACCACCTCGACGCGCTCGAGGCCCGGATCGCGGTGCTGGGCATCGCCGAGCAGGTGGAGCTCCGGTTCGACGTCACCGACGACGAGTTGCACGCCAGCTACGCGGGCGCGGACGTCTTCGTCTCCCCGTCGCACCACGAGGGGTTCTGCATCCCGGTCATCGAGGCCCTCGCCAACGACTGCGTCGTGGTGACCAGCGACGCGGGGGCGCTGCCCGACACCGTGGGTAGCTTCGGCGACGTGGTCCCCGCGGGTGACTTTGCCGCATTGGCTGCCGCGTTGGGTCGCGCCGTCACCGAGGCCCGCGATCCCGATCGGGCCGCGGGCGCCCCGGCCCGCCGCGCCGCGCGGGCCCCCTACCTGGCGCAGTTCGGGCCCACCCGGTTCGCCGCCCGACTGCTGGACGAGCTCCACCGGGCCGCCAACCTCGCCAGCCCGTTTGCGGGCGACCCGCCACGCCGCGACGCCGCCCGCTTCGCCGAGCGCCATGGTCGCCTGCTCTCCCGCCTGACCTGCCCCGAGTGCCGGGGCCGGCTGATCGTGGCCTCACTTGTCGAGGCGCACGGAACGGTGGCCGAGGCCGAGTTGGTCTGTGCGACCCACGGCCGCCGGGGAGTGATCGACTCGTTCCGGCCAGGGTTCCTGCCCCGCTGCCTCGACCGATGGGACGCCCGGCCCCGCGGCGTGATCGACGATTCGCTCGACCTGGTCCGCGACACCGAGACGCGCGGCGAGTGGCGGCTGATCCGCGAGGGCCTGGTCTGTGGTGGGCAGGCCGGCGAGACGCTCACCTTCGAGACCGGCGCCCCGGGCTTCGAGGTCCGGTTCCACGGTCACGCCCGCTCGGGGCGGGTCGAGATACGGGTCGACGGTCACGCGACGAACGTCGCGGACCTGTACCGGTACGAGCCAGGCGAGGTGATTGTCGACTCCGGCCCGCTGGGGACGGGCCCCCACCAGGTCGAACTCGTGGCCCTGGGGCCTGCGGCGGTGCCGGAACGGTCCCACGTGATCGTGGCGCGGATCGTGCGGCGCAGCGGGGCCGACGAGGCGCGGGTACCCAACCTGGCCCCGCGCAACCGGGGCAACCCTTACCCGGAGCGCTTCGCCAAGCTCCTCGTCGACGTCCCCACCGACGGCCTGGTCCTCGACTGCGGCGGCGGGGACCGTCGCTTCGGCGACGACCGGGTGATCAACCTCGAGTACCTCGACTACGACCTGGTCGACATCTACGGCGACGGCCTCGCCCTCCCGTTCGCGGACGGCGCCTTCGATCTGGTGATGAGCCAGGCGGTCCTCGAACACGTGCCCGATCCCCAGGCCGCGGTGGACGAGATGGTCCGGCTGCTGCGACCCGGCGGGGTGCTCTACGTCGAGGTCGCGTTCATGCAGCCGGTGCACGCCGTGCCGTACCACTTCATGAACGTCACCCCCCACGGGCTGGCACACCTCTGCCGGGCCCTGGAGGTCGAGGACTCAGGGACCTTCGGTGGGCTCGAGGTGACGATGGGCTGGTTCGTGGACCTGTTGGACGCTCGCCGGCGCGTCGGAGGCGACCGGGTCGAGCACATGCTCGCCACGCTCCGGGACCTCGATGCCACCCTCGCGCCCTCCGACCTCGCCCAACTCGCCAGCGCCGTTCACCTGACCGGCCGCAAGCCCGTCGGCGGCTGACACGTCTCGGTCTCAGGGTCGGCGCAGCATCTGCACCGGACCGAAGGTGGAGATCAGTTCCCAGCCCGGTGGCCCTGCGTTGCCGAGCTGGACGACGATGATCTCGGCCGAGGCGGACGGTCGGGCAGCGACCTCGGCGCTGGGGCGATCCACGAACTCGAAGCGCCAACCCGCGTCGCTGAGCATGTACTGCTGGCCGGTCACGGTGAATTGGTAGGCGGGGATGCGGACCGTCTCGAGTGGCACCTCGATCTCGCCGGTGGACTCCGGTTCGCCGACTGCTTCGTAGAGCGCCGAGTAATCCCACGACCGGTGCTGGATGCGAGCATCGGAGACGGCCATCGATGCGGCGGTCGCAAAGACCAGCAGGGTGGCGACCAGCCCGGCGGGCCGACGAACTCCCGCCGCGACGATGATGATCGTCCCGCCGAACAGCCCGAGCAGGGTCCACGTCGGCAGATCGAGGCCGGGACGGTCGAACGGCAGGCTGGCCACTCCGGCGATGACAGGGCCGAACACAACGTCGGTGCCGAGTTGGCCCCGCTCGCGTTGGATGAACAGTGCGAGCGGCGCCAAGGTCGCGAGCGCCGCGAGCGCGGGCCAGACCCGGTCCCGTAGCTCCCACAGCAGAACCACGCCGAAGACGGCCAGCACCCCGGTCACGGCGTCGATGTAGCGGCCGTAGACGACGTAGTCGGCGCGGGTGTAACGGAAGTTCCCTCGCAGCACCCCAGAGGCGATGAAGAGCGACGAGGTCATGAAGACGCCGCCCAGCATCAACGCCCATGTGGCCAACATGACCCGCCGCGCGCCGTCGCCGAACGCGATCGAGCGCACGAGCCACACGATCCCCAGCAGGCCCAACCCGAACGTGGCGATGCCCAGATACCAGAGCTGTCCCGCGGCGCTGATCACCAACGCTTTGTAGAAGCCCCACTCGGTGATCTGATGCCGTATCCCGCTCGTGGCGCTCCTGGGCTCGATCCAGGTGGCGTCGACGACGGCCTGGTGTACCCGGCTGGTGAGTAGGTAGGAGGCCGCGATGACGAAGATCCCGAGGGCAGCGGAAACGCGGGACACCCGAACGGTGGACCGGAGTCGGCCGACCACGACGATCCCGACGAGCACCACCCCCCACACCGCAGCGACGGCGCTCAACCGGTCGTGCGCCGCCGGGGCGGCGCCGCTGACGAGACTGGCCAGCACCACCCAGGTCGCAGCGCCGCTGGTGAGCGCCTTCCCCACGGCCGCCAACACGGCGAACAGGGTCAGGTACACGAGCGCCTCCGCCCACACGAACGCGCTGGTAAGCGCGAGCGCGGGCAACAACAGCGCGGCGGCATACGCGCCGAAGGACAGCAGCCGGTCGTGGTGTCCCGCGAGCCGGACGCAGCGAGTGGCGAGATACGCGGCCGCGACCACGAGCCCCCCTGTGAGGGCCAGCGCGACGCGATAGCGCAGTAGCGGCTCGTCGAACATCCACAGCAGCGGCGCGAGCACCGCACCGGCCCCGAGTGGGTACTGGGGCTGAAAGAGCATGCTGATCCGGTCTCCCCGACCGGCCAACATGTTGGCCACCGCCCATGAGCCCGCCTCGTCCGGGAGGATGCGCGGCGCGCTGGCCAGGCTGATCACGAGGATGCGGTGGACGAGGAAGGTCGCCGTCGCCGCGACCGCGATCGCTCGGCCGGTCAACAGGTCGCGACGCCGCCGAACGTTGCCGCGGGTGTTCGCAGGCGGAGCGTGCGTCGATTCGGCGGTCTCGACGACGTCGACCATCACCAACCGTCGGGGGTGAGCGCCACGGGCATGACGATCGTCGCCGGGCTGGCCGTCGGCGGCGCGACGACCTCGATGGACACGGCGAGGGCCAGCGCGTCCTGGTGGAAGGTCCATTTGGCGGTGCGCGCCTCGACCACATCAGGGGTGCCCAACTCGTGGAGCGCGTTGCCGCCAGGCAGCGCGATGCGGGCCGTCATGCCAGCCACGTCGCCGTCCTCGTCGCGGGTGGACACCGCCAGCGTCCACGTCCCGGGGCAGATCATGAACGGGAGGGACGCGATGCGGCTCTGGCCGTCGCCGCCGAGGAAGGGCTCGTCGGAACCGGGGCCGGGCCACATACCCCGACTGACCCGGGTGTTCCAGTGCTGGCCGAAGAGCGCCCTGACCCGCGCAGCCAGCGCGGCCGCGTCGGGAGCCGCGACCTTCACCGCGTTGATCCACCACACGAAGCTGTCGTCGGGCCGGTCGGCGGCGTCGCCGATCCGCCGGCACGTCACGCCGCCGTTGTCGAGGGCCTCCTCGAGCTCGAGCACCCGCTCGCCGATCCGGCACAACCACAGCCCGCGGGTGGCTGTCACCTCGAAGCCGGCCAGCTCCAGCAGCTCGCCCATCTCTGCGGCCGACAGCTCGATGGTGTGCCCGCCGTGGGACCAGTCGAGGTGCTCGGTCACCAGCCGGTTGGGGCTGTCGATCACGAGCTGGCCGCCCTCGACCAGCACCCGGCGCGATTCGAGGAGGAACCCGGTGAGCTCATCAGGCCAGAGGTGCTCGGTGGTCTGGCCGGCGAAGACCAGGTCGACCGAGTTGTCGGGCACCGCGTCGAAACGGTCCGCCGTCGATGCGATCCAGGTCGCGTAGGGAGGCAGGTCGTCGGGCTCGGTCTCGAAGGCCTCCACACCGATGTGGCACTCCAGCGGCCCGACGCTGCGCTCGAACCAGTCGAAGTACCAGCCGCCGGACGCGCCCACGCTCAGGGCGCGGCGAGCCCCCTTGGGTACCCGCTCCAACTCGATGGTGCGCAGCTCGTGGAGGGCCTGGTGGAAGTAGTCGCTCGGCACCGAGCGCCTGTCGGCGGCCCCGGGCTCGGCCGCCGGCTCCGGAGTGCGGACGGAGGGGCGTGCCCGGTCGAGACGGCGGCGCATCGCTCGTCTCGTCGCCGTCGCGACGTCGCGGGCCACACGTCGGGTCGACCGTTGCGGCATCGGAACAGACTAGTGACGCCGTGGTGGCCGTCTCCGATCGGGCCCAGTAGCGCTCTGCCACGTGTCCGGTTGGGCGCCGTAGGCCGGCGACCTGGTTGCCTTGGGGCGACGACGC
>JBKOUY010000057.1:0-10252 GCA_046723645.1 Actinomycetota bacterium
GTCGTCGCCGCAGTCGCCGCCGTGTGGTTCGCCGGTGCCCGGTCCCGGCACGGCCGCCACGACCGCGACGAGCCCGGGATGCGCGGCGCGCTCCAGGCGCTCGGCCTCGAGGCGGAGGCGGGCGGCGTCGGTCGCGCCCCAGGCGGCCTTGATCGCGATGGGCCCCTCGGGGTGGAGCGCGACCGTCACCTGCATGCTCACGCACCGGAGTATACTGTAAACTATCGAAAGTTGTCAAGAATTATCAGATGGTACCGCGCGGGCGGTGGCCGTGGCCCTCACCACGGTGCCCTCGGGTGCGCCCGGGACGACGTCGGCGAAGATGTAGTCGGCCTCCAGCGCCAGCTCGACGCGCACGTCGGCGCCGGTAATGGTCACGACCGGAGGTCCCACCAGGTGGGGCGCCAGGTCGCTCGCGGCCACGACGTCTCCGACGACGGCGCGCGTCCTCTCGGGATCGAGGAGGTAAGCACGGGTCGTCCGCAGCTCGGCCTGGTCGACGCCCGCCGTGGCGGCGTCGTTGGCAGCGGCGGCCGCCAACTCGAACGCCTGGCGCTTGCGCAGGTGGACAAGCGACATGTCGACGGCGATAGACGCGAGGACCAGCACGATCAGCAGCCCGGCCGGCATCAGCATGAGTGCGCTGCCCCGGTCGCGTCCGAACGCCGCGGCGCTCACGAGCAGGCCTCCGCGCTCCCCGGCACGCCGTCGCGGTACGGGTCGACCAGCTCCGAGTGGCGGCTGGTCACCTCGAGCCCGGATCCGAAGCCGCCGATCCACGGCAGGCGCAGGACGGGGACGTCGTAGCTGGCGGTGAACGTGGCGCGGGCGCAGCGGGTGAAGCCGGCCTGCCCGTCCGGGGACTCGAGGTCGGTCAGCTCGATGCTCGAGCGCGCCTCCTCCCGGCCGTGGGCGGCCAGCGCTTCGTAGCCGGCCTGGCGTGCCCCAGCCTCCGCGTCAGCGAAGTCGCGCGCGTCCGGCACGTCGGCCTCGACGAAGTGGCGGGCAGCCTCACGGGCGGCGGCGTCGACCGCCAGTTTCGCGTCGACGACGGCCCACGCATTGGCGATGAGGAGCGTTCCGACCACGAACACGAGCAGCCCGAAAGGCAGCACTTCGATGCCGCCCGCCTGCCCCCGGTCGTCGCCGCGGGGGCGGGTCACCCGGCGGCGGTCGGTCGCTCGCCCGCAGCGCGGGGTTCGGGGGGCACGTCCCCGGCGGATGGTGGGCGAAGGGCTCTGCGAGTGCTCACGGCGCCTTCCATAGCATCCTGGGGAGTGATGCGCACCCGGCCGATGCGCCGGCCCTGGATGCGCTGCGCCGTCAGTTGCCAGCCGCCGACCACCACCGACTCGCCCTCGACGGGCACGTGCCCGAGGCGGTGGTAGAGCAGGCCGCCGATCGTGTCCCAGTCGCCCTCGGGCAGCTCCGCGTGCAGCAGCTCGTTGACCTCGTCGAGCGGCGTGCGGGCATCGACGCGCACGCCGCCGCCGGCCAGCGGCTCCACCAGCGGGTCCTCGACGTCGAACTCGTCGACGATCTCGCCCACCAGCTCCTCGATGATGTCCTCGAGTGTGACCAGCCCCGCAGTGCCGCCGTACTCGTCCACGACGATCGCCATGTGGAACTTGTCCCGCTGCATCTCACGCAGCATGTCGGGAACCCGCTTGGTCTCCGGCACGTAGCGGGCCGACCGGACGAGCTGCGACACGGGCAGGGCCTCCTCACCGTCGCGCTCGGCCCGCATCAGGTCCTTGGCGTAGGTGATGCCCACCACGTCGTCGATGCCGTCGCCCACGACCGGCAGGCGGCTGTAACCGTTGAGCAGCACGACCTCCATCACGTCCGCCACCCGGAAGTCCTTGCCCACGGTCACCATGTCCGGGCGGGGCACCATGACCTCGCGCACAACCGTGTCGCCGAACTCGATGATCGACTCGATGAGGGCGCGTTCGTGCTCCTCGATCACGCCCTCCTCGACGCCCAGTTCGGCCACGGCCAGCAGCTCTTCCTCCGACACGTACGGCCCCTGCTTGAGCCCCTTGCCGGGGAGCAGCAGGTTGGTCAGGCCGATGAGTCCCCGGGTGGTGAGGCGGAGCAGGGGGAACCGGATCAGCGCGCTCACCGGCCGCGCGGCGAGCAGAGCGGCGCGGTCGGGGTTGAGGACCGCCCAGGTGCGGGCCGAGGCGGTCACGACGAAGACCACGACGATGTCGATGGCCATCCCGACGGCCACGCCGGCGAGCCCCCACAGGCGCTCGGCGAGGATGCCGACCAGCGTGGCCTGGGCGAGCTGGCAGACCAGCAGGGCGAACAGCAGCGGGTTGACAAACTGGTCCGGGCGGCCCGCCAGGTCGAGGAGCCGCCGCGCGCCGCGCCGGCCCTCGGCGTCCAGGACCTGCGCCCGCGACCGCGGCATCCTGCCGAGGCCCGTCTCGGCGCCGGCCAGGAGCCCGGTCACGATCAGAAGCACCGCGATCGCGACGAGCATCCAACGATCGCCCACGGAGATGTTGGCGGCGAACATCGAGCCGGTCAGTTCCGTCACCTCCGCCGGTGGAAGCGCCCCAGCAACTCTCGCTCGCGCGCCTGCATCCGCGCCGTCTCTCCGGCGTCGGCGTGGTCGTGGCCCAGCACATGCAGCACCCCGTGCACGACCAGCAGCGCCAACTCGTCGTCGAAGGACGCGCCGTGGTCCGGCGCCTGGCGCTCCGCCACCGCGGGGCACACCACCACGTCACCCAGCAGGAGGGGCCCCGCCGCCGGGCGGGTGACGTCGGCACGGGGGTCGACGGACCGGGGGTCGTCGATCGGGAACGCCAGCACGTCGGTCGGGCCGTCGGCGTCCATGAAGCGTTGGTTCAGCCCGGCAATCGTGTCCTCGTCGACGAACAGCAGCGACAGCTCGGCATCGCGGGTCACCCCCTCGGCGAGCAGAACGTTCCGGGCGAGGTCGACCCAGCGCTGGACGTCGACGGGCGCAGCCCCCTGCTCGTCGGCGCCGAACACCTCGACCTCACCCACCGCACCGTCGGGCGGGCCCATCAGGAGCCGGGCGATGTGCGCCCGTCGGATGGTCGTGGCTCGGGCTCGGCGCTGCGGTCGAGGCCGACCGGGGTGTCGGTCCGTTCGTACGCATCGACGATGTCCTGCACGATGCGGTGACGGACCACGTCGTGCGACGTCAGGTGAACGAACTCGAGGTCGTCGATGCCCTGGAGGGTCCGGGCGAGCTTGGTCATGCCGCTGCGGCCGGTCGGCACGTCGACCTGGGTCATGTCCGCGGTGACCACCACCTTGGAGCCGAACCCGATCCGGGTCAGGAACATCTTCATCTGCTCGGGCGTGGTGTTCTGGGCTTCGTCGAGAATGATGAAGCTGGCGTTGAGCGTCCGGCCCCGCATGAACGCCAGCGGTGCCACCTCGACCGTGCCCCGTTCGATGAGGCGCTGCGCACCCTCGGGCTCGACCATGTCGAACAGTGCGTCGTACAGCGGCCGGAGATAGGGGTCGATCTTGGCGGCCAGGTCGCCGGGCAGGAACCCGAGCCGCTCGCCGGCCTCGACCGCCGGCCGGGTGAGGATGATCCGGTCGACCTCCTTGGCCTGGAGCGCCTGCACCGCCATGGCGACCGCGAGCCACGACTTGCCGGTGCCCGCCGGGCCGATGCCGAAGGTGATGACGTTGTCGCGGATGGCATCGACGTAGCGCTTCTGGCCCGCCGACTTGGGGCGGACCGTGCGGCCCCGGGAGGAGCGCAGCACCTCGGCGGTCAGCACCTCGGACGGGCGTTGGTCGGCGCGCACCATGTCGATCGTGCGCACCACGCTCGCGGGCTCCAGCCGCTGCCCGCGCTCCAGCAGCAGCACCAGTTCCTCGAACAGGTGGCCCACGCGGTCGGCCTCGTCGCCCTCGATGGCGATCTCGTTGCCGCGCACGTGGATCTCGACGCCCTCGAAGGCGGACTCGACCACGCGCAGCAGCTCGTCACGCTGGCCGAGCAGATCGACCATGAGATGGTTGCCGGGTACGGAGATCTTGACCTGCGTGGTCGCCACGAGAGGGCCAGCCTAGGCCCTCTCGTGGCGAAGCCGCGGGCCGATCAGTGGGCTCCCGTCAGCACTCGACCTGGGAGGTGAACTCCTGCCACGCGGTGCTGAGCTCCTCGCCCGCCGACGACAGTTGCTGGCGCGCATCGGCGAACGACGTGTCCTGGTCGAGGTCGTCGACGGTGTTCCGCAGGTTGTTCCAGGCGTCCTCGACGTCGTTCCACTGCGACTCGGCGAGCTTCTTGCCGGAGTCGCTGAGGTCGTCGACGTCGTCGGAGATCTGCTCCCGCGCGTCGGCGAGCTCGGAGCGGTCGGTCGGGTCGAGGCGACCGAGCTCGGTCAGCGTGTCGTCGAGGTTCGCGCGGGCGTCGCACACTTCGGTCGTCGCCTCCTCCGTCGATGGTTCGTTGTCGCCACAGCCGGCCAGGGCGCCGGCGCCGGCTCCGACCAGAACGAGGGCGGCAAGGATTCTTACGGGGTGCTGTCGTGTCATGCCCTCATCGTTCCCCGGCAGGCGTCCCGGGGTAAACGACTTTGCCGAGGAGACCCACTCGGCCCGGTAGCGTTCCCCGCCCGTGGAACCTCCCTCGGTCGACGACGCGCGCGAGCCGGCGAGCGCGGGCGGCCTGTTAGGGGAGGGTCTGGACGCTCGGATCGACCGCTGGGCCGCCGATGCACGCGTCGACGAGGCGGCACGGCTCCGGGCCCGCGAGCGCTGGCTCCGACGCCAGGCTCAGGAAGAGGGAACGCTCGCCGGTGTACTGGCGGACGTCGCCGAGCGTGGCGCGTCGGTCGCGGTGCACGTTCGGGGCGGGCGGAGGCACCGCGGCGAGGTCCGGGCCCTGGGCGCGGACTTCGCCGCCCTCCGCTCGGTCCGGGCCGACGTGATCGTGGCGCTGGCCGCCGTGACGTCGGTGCGCACGCTGCCCGGCGAGGCGGCCACCATCGGCGACCGGCCGGTCGCCACGTCGCGCCGCCTCATCGACGTGTTGGGAGAACTTGCGGCCGAGGAAGCGACGGTGGTGCTGGCGATGGCGGGAGGGGACGATCCGGTTGCCGGCGCACTCCGGTCGGTGGGAGAGGACGTCGTGGTGGTGCGGGTGGCCGGGGACGGTAGCGCCGGCGTGACCGCCTACGTGCCGATCGCCGCCATCGACGAGGTGGTGGTCGACGGGTAGCGGGTATCCGGTGCGTCGATCAGCCGGCGGCGCGGAGCTGCTGCTCAATCGCGGCCTCTCGGCGTCGAACCGCGAGGAGATCGGCGGTGCGGAAGCTAGCGACCCGCGTGCTCCAGGAGTCGATGACCTCGCGGCCGTTGCCGCGTCGGAAGAACGTGGTCATCGGGCCTTCCTGCTGGTAGGCGTCGGCGCCGTCGACGGCCACGACGCTCCGGTCTCGCAGCATCACCTCGAACGTCGGCATGGTGCGAACGGTACGGCGGGTGCGCTGTGAGCTTCGAGAGGACAAGCCTGTGAATTCGGCCAGTTGTCCACAGGTGGGGGGCCGGCCAGCCGCGCCGCTGCGTCACGATCGCCGCCGACTCGCCGGCGATCGTGGTGGCTCACATCTCGTCGTCGCTGCCCCGGGTGGCCGGTTCGGGATAGAGATGCTCGAGCTCGCCCGGCTGGATGCGTGACCGGCCGATGAAGTCGTCAACTTCGTGCGCCCGGAGGCGAATGACTCGGCCAAACCTGTAGGCGGGGAGCTCGCCATGATCGATGAAGCGATACAGGGTGCGGGGCGTGATGCCGAGGCGGCGCGCCGCTTCTTGAGTCGAGAGCCACTCGGTCTCGTCGGTGTTCACGCCACACACCTTACTCCCTCGCGTGGTGTTTTGGCATCTTTCGGTCTAATTCTCACCGGCGACGAATTGGTCGGCTAGGGTGTAGTCGCTTCATCACGCCCCGTGAGGAAGCCTTGGTGAGGGGTAGGCGATCGGGCCGTCTGGGGGCGCCCGGCCGCGCTGGGGGGAGGTGCTCAACGGACGCGATGACGCGAGCGGCACGGGCAGCGGCGCGGTGGTCATGACACGCCGCGCCAACGGCATCCATGCGCCGGTGCCGGGCGGCGCGCCGCGCCGCACGATCGACCGGCGGGTTGGCCTGCCCGGCGCGCGCGCCATCGTCGGCGGGCTGCTGGTCGCCGTCGCGGGTGTGTCCACCTTCGCGGCCTGGCAGCAGGCGACGGGCTCGGCGGACGAGTCGTATGCCGTTGCGGCCCGTCCGATCCTTCCCGGAGAGTCGCTCACGGCCGACGATGTCCGCTTCGAGCCGATCGACCTGCCGGCCCGCCTGTCGGTGGCGGCCTTCACCGACGCCTCCGGCATCGAGGGTCGTGTGGCGCTCGGCCCCATCGGCGACGGCGAGCTGGTGCAGCTCGGACAGGTGAGCGACCCGGGGCACGCGGGGGCGACGGCGGAGCTGTCGTTCTCGATCGCGCGGGACCGCGCCGTGGACGGGCGACTGCGCAGCGGCGACCTGGTCGACGTTTTCGTGACCGAAGACGGCGGCACCACGGCGGTGGCCGAGGGCGTCCAGATCGTCGACGTCGCAGCACACGATGGCGCATCGTTCGCAACCACCGGCGACGTGACGATCACGGTGACGATCGCCGATCCCTCCCTGCGGGAGCCCCTCATCCAGGCGGTGCGCGAGGGAGAGGTCACGCTGGTTCGCAGCACGCACATGTCCCGCGAGGCCGGCTGATGTCCGCCGACCGCTACGTCGTCCTCGGGCTGGCCCGGGCGCGCGCCGCCTGGTTCGGTCAGGTGGCGCGCTGGGCAACGGCCGCGGCGCTGCCGGTCGACTTCGTCAAGACGGTGTCGGGCGAGGAGGTGCGGGCGCGCCTGCGCTCGGGCCGGCCGTTCTCGGCGCTGCTCGTCGACGGGGGATTGGCGGCGCTCGATCGCGACCTGATCGATCTGGCCGGCCGGCACGGCTGCGCGGTCATCGCGATCGACGACGGCCGGTTGCCGCGGCCGTGGCGCGACCTCGGCGTCGCTGCCGTGCTCCCAGCCGACGTCGAGCGCGGCGTGCTCCTGGACGCCCTGCGTGCCGTGGCTCAGCCCATCGCCCGTCGTGACGACGCCGCCGTCCCACTCGGCACGGTCGAGCCAGCGCCGCCCGGGTGGCGGGGCCGCTCCGTCGCCGTGACCGGGTCCGGCGGTGTCGGCCGCTCAACGCTGACCATGGCCCTCGCCGCCGGCCTCGCCGCCGATCCCCGCGATGCCGGCCTGGTGGTGCTCGCCGACCTGGGGCTGCACGCCCAGCAGGCGTTGCTGCACGATGCCGGCGACGTGGTGCCCGGGGTCGTGGAGCTCGCCGAGGCATACCGGGGACATGGGCTCGACGCCGCCGAGGTGCGGAGTGTCTGCTTCTCGGTCGCGGGCCGCGGCTACGACCTGCTGCTGGGTCTCCGGCGCCACCGCGACTGGACCGCGCTGCGGCCCCGGGCGCTGGCGGCGGCCCTCGACGGCCTGCGGCGGGCGTACCGGGTGGTGGTCAGTGACGTCGACCCCGACGTCGAGGGCGAGGCGGAGTGCGGGTCGCTGGACGTCGAGGATCGGAACCTCCTGGCGCGTACGGCGCTGCGGGACGCCGACGTCGTCCTGGTCGTGGGCCTTCCGGGTGTGGCCGGGGCCCATGCGCAGCTGCGGGTCGTGCGGGACCTGGTGGAGTTCGGCATCGCCGGCGCTCGGATCGTCCCGATCATCAACCGGGCGCCCCGCGGCCCGCGGCAGCGGGCCGAGCTCGGGGCGACGCTCGCGGGCCCGCTGCTGGCGGCCGCGTGCCCGGGCGTCGCACTGGCGTCGACGCCAGTGTTCGTCCCGGAACGGCGCCGGCTCGACGACCTGGTGCGTGACGGCGCACCCCTTCCGGCCCAGATCGTCCGTCCGGTCGCCGGGGCCGTCCGGGCGCTGCTCGACCGTACGTCCGAGCTCCCGCCGCCCCCGGCGCCCGTACCGGTGGCCGTGGTGCCCGGGTCGCTGGGCAGCTGGTCCGCGGACGATGGCGGCGCCGACGAGGGGCCCGCATCGTGACGCCGCTCCCATCGCGGTCCGATCCCGTCGTTGCGGCCACGCCGTCGCCGTTGGTGGAGATCGAGCGCCTGGTGCAGGAGCGGGCCAAGGACGTGTCGCTGGAGATGTCGTCCGCCGCCGGCGAGGCGAAGCTGCGGATGCTCATCGCCGAGGAGGTGGCGCGGTGGGGCGACGACCATCGGCGCGGCCGGCGGCCATTCGGGCTCGCCGACCCCGACCAGGTTGCCGGGCGCGCCTTCCGCAACCTCGCCCGCTACGGCCCCCTCACCCCGCTGCTCGACGACGACGACGTGTGGGAGATCATGGTCAACGACCCCGCGACCGTGTTCGTCCGCCGCCACCGTGGTCCGTCCGGGTACCACGACGAGGTCTTCCACGACGACGACCACGTGCTGCGGACGCTGACCAAGCTGCTCGACGACGCGTCCAGCGCCCACCGCAAGCTCGATCCGGCGGACGGCCTCCAGGACGCCCAGCTCGACAACGGCGCCCGGGTCCACATCGTGCATGGGGACGTGGCCCGCGGCGGGCACGTGCTTGTGAACATCCGGAAGTTCACCGGCATCCCGTTCGCGTCGCTCGACGAGCTGGTGGAGCGGGGCATGCTGACGGTGCGGGTGGCCGCGTTCCTGCGGGCGTGCGTGGATGCTCGGCTGTCGATCGTGTTCGCCGGCCATCCCGGGGCCGGCAAGACGACGCTGCTGTCGTGCACGGCGGCCGAGCTCGACCCGGCGTTGCGGGTGGTGGTGGCCGAGGAGGTGTTCGAGGCCGACATCCCGCTGCCCAACGTCGCCCACATGCAGACCCGCGCCGCCCGCTCCGACCGCGAGCCGGTCGACCTACGGCGGCTGGTCGGGGGGTTCTTGCGCATGGCGCCCGACGTGGCCATCGTCGGTGAGGTCCGGGACCGCGAGGCGCTGCCGCTGCTCCTCACGCTGTCGTCCGGCGTCACGGGATTCACCACGATCCACGCCGGCTCGGCGCGCCAGGCGCTGACCCGGCTGCGGTTCGTGTGCCAGCTCGCCGGTGCGCCTGGTGGCCTGCCGCTGGCGGCGCTCAACAGCCTGGTGAGCGAGAGCATCGACGTCGTCGTGCACTGCACCCGCACGCAGGGCGGGCCGAGGGTGACCGAGGTCGTGATGGTGGAGGACCTCCAGGGCGGCCTCGACGCCACGCAGTTCACCGTCACGGAGGTGTTTCGGCCGCCCGGTCCCGATCGGCCGCTGGCGTGGACGGGCAACCTGCCGGTCCGGGCGACCCGGCCGCTGGCGGACGCCGGCCACGACGTCCGCCGCCTGCTGGACGACCGGGCCGACCCCGGCCTCGGGCGACACGAGGTTCCGGGAGCCGTCCGATGACGGCGGTCGTGGTGGCCCTGTGTGCTGCGGCCGGGACCCACTACCTGTACACGGCGGCGGTCCTCGGCTGGCGGGGACTGCGCCCGGGCCCGCCGGCGACGCGACCGACGCGACGCCGGCGGCGGGCGTCGGACTGGCTCGTGCAGGCCGGCATCGGCGACGTCAGCGCGCGGCAGTTCGTCGTCGTCACGCTGGCGCTGGCCGCCCTGGGGGCCGTCGCCGGGCTGGCGCTGTTCGGCGGGGGCCTGCCGGCGCTGTTCCTGGCGGCGTGCGTGGGGGCGGCGCCGCTCGCCGCCTATCGGGTGCGCCGCCAGCGGCTGCGGGCCACCGCCCAGGAGGCCTGGCCGCGGCTGATCGAGGAGGTCCGGATCCGCACTGCAGCGCTGGGCCGATCGGTGCCACAGGCCCTGTTCGAGGCGGGGGAGCGGGCCCCGGTCAGCCTCCGTCCGCCCTTCGCGGCGGCGCAGCGGGAGTGGGCCCTGTCGACGGACTTCGAGCGGACGGTCTCGGTGCTGAAGGCCGGGCTGGCGGACCCCACCGCCGACGCCGCCTGCGAGACGCTGCTGGTGGCGCACGAGGTCGGCGGGAGCGGCCTCGACCGGCGGCTGGAGGCGCTGGTGGAGGACCGCGTGATCGACGTCCAGGGGCGCAAGGATGCGCGTTCCAAGCAAGCCGGTGTGCGCTTTGCGCGCCGGTTCGTGCTGCTCGTGCCGCTGGGCATGGCGCTGGTGGGCATGTCGGTCGGCAATGGCCGGGCGGCCTATGCGACGCCGTGGGGCCAGACGATGGTCGTCGTGGGGATCGCG
>JBKOUY010000003.1:0-29311 GCA_046723645.1 Actinomycetota bacterium
CAGAAGGACCAGTGGCACAACACCCCGGGGGCCGCCATCGCCAACGCGCGCCGGGCCGGTGTGGCCAGCCGCGTTCACGTAAACGATGCCGACGCCCGGCACCTGCCCTTCCCCGACGCGACATTCGACGTTGTGACCTCCAGCCTCGTGATCCACAACATCCCTGGCCGTGAGCAGCGGGATCAGGTCCTCCGGGAGGTCGTACGGGTCCTGAAGCCCGGGGGGCGAGTACTGATCGTCGACCTGGCCCACACTGCGCACTACGCCAGCCAGCTCCGGGCCGCCGGCCTGGGAAACGTCCATCGCTCGCTACCCATACCGCAGGTCTTCATGACAGCCCGGGCCGTGACAGCCAGCACCGGAGACACCCCAGGGACTCGCAGCTAGCCGCAGACCGAGCCTGCCGACCAGCCGGCAACCGCGACGCGCGACCGGCAGCCCAGCCACAAGATCTTGTTGCTGGTGCAGTGGTCGGCCTCGGGTGGGTCGGTCAGGCCCTGGGTCTGCGTGCGCCGTCGAGGCCTGGGCACGGGCTACCGGCCGCCTGGGGTGACGAACGGGCTACCAAACGGCTACCACCGAAGATTCATCGTAGCCTTGGCCGTCACTCGATGAGGGCGAAACTGCTGGTGAGGCGGTGTGGGCCCGGTGGGGATCGAACCCACGACCTACCGATTATGAGTCGGCTGCTCTGACCACTGAGCTACAGGCCCGGTCGACTGGCGTGGGCGGAGAGACGTCATGTCGACGTCAGCTCCGGGGGTGGGACTCGAACCCACAACCATCTCCTTAACAGGGAGCCGCACTGCCAATTGTGCTACCCCGGACTGCGAACTTCGCAGCTTAACAGGGCGTGCCGAGTCCAGGATTGCCGCACACGACTCGCGGGTGCCCGCAGGCGGCCTATGCTCCGCGTCCTGCCGGGGACGACGTAGCGACGCCCTCGGTAACCGCCGTCCAAATGGAGGCGCGCACCATGGATGCTCACGCACGCAGGCTGCTGGGCTGGGTCATCGTGGCCGCCGGCGTGGTCATCGCCGGCGTCGGGGCGCTGGCCGACCAGATCGGGCTCGGCGGCGAGGGCCCCGACAAGTTCGCCGGCAAGCAGGTTGCGGCCGTGGTCGTGGGGCTCATCGTCGCCGCCGTCGGCCTGCTCGTCGCGCTCTGGCCGTCGCGTCCACCGGGACGGACGACCGCCGGCCCGGCCGACCGCTAGGGATGCGCGGTCGCTACTCGCCCTCGAGGTAGTCGCGGAGCTTCTGTGATCGGTGCGGGTGGCGCAGCTTGGCGAGCGTCTTCGACTCGATCTGGCGGATGCGCTCCCGGGTGACGCCGAACTGCTTGCCCACCTCCTCGAGGGTGCGGGCCTGCTCGTCGTCGAGGCCGAAGCGCATCACCACGACCTCCTTCTCACGCTCGTTGAGCTCGTCGAGGACCTCCTTGACCGCCTCCTGAAGCATCTGCCGGGTCGCGGCGTCGAGCGGTTCCTCCGCGCCGTCGTCCTTGATGAAGTCGGCCAGGTAGGAGTCGTCCTCCTCGCCCACCGGAGCGTCGAGCGACAGGAGGTCGAGCGAGATCCGCTGGATCTCGCGGACCCGGTCGGCCGACATGCCCACGGCGTCGGCCAGCTCGTCGACGGTGGGCTCGCGCTCGAGCTCCTGGACCATCTGGCGCTGCATCCGATGCACGCGGTTGATCGACTCCACCATGTGGACGGGGATGCGGATGGTGCGGGCCTGGTCGGCGATCGAGCGGGTGATCGCCTGGCGGATCCACCAGGTGGCGTACGTCGAGAACTTGAAGCCCTTCGTGTAGTCGAACTTCTCGACCGCCCGCATGAGGCCCATGTTCCCCTCCTGGATGAGGTCGAGGAACTGCATGCCGCGGCCGACGTACCGCTTGGCGATCGACACGACCAGCCTCAGGTTGGCCTGGATGAGCGCGCTCTTGGCCTCGTCGCCGTCGTCGGCACGGCGCTGCATCTCCCGGGACTCGTCGGCGGGCAAGTCCCCAAGCGCGCCCACCGCGTCGAGGTCGGCCAGGCGCTCGGACGCCTCGGCGCCGTCCTCGATGCGCCGCGCCAGCTCGACCTCTTCCACGGCGGTGAGCAGCGGAACGCGACCGATCTCGCGCAGGTACATCCGCACCGGATCGGATGTTCCCACGCCCCGCTCCAGCCCCCGATCCGCGGACAGGCGGTTGCGACGGCGCAGCGTGGCGGACAGGCGCCGGCGGGACGCGCTGGTGCCCGTGTGGTCGGCGCTGAGCACGACGACGTTGGTGGGCTGCCCTTCGCGTAGCACGAGCTCGGCACCTGGAAGCTCCGGCTCCGCGGCAAGGGCCCGCAGGTCGTCGAGGTCGCCGAACACGTCGTCGATCTCGATGCCGGCCTCGCGGCAGCGGCGCAGGATCTCCTCGACGACCTCGGGGGTCAGCTCGATGTTGGGAAGTGCGCGAACGACATCGTGCTGCGTCAACCGGCCCCGGGCGCCGGCCCGCCGAAGCAGTTTGGTGAGCTCGTCATCCAGCGAGCCGCTCCAGGCGTCGAGCGTTGATGGCGTATCGGTCATCCCCCGTCTCCAACCCGTTCGTTCAGCCAGGCTAGCAACCGATCTGCGGAGTCGGCCGCGGCGTCCGAATCGCGCAGGTCGTCGATCGCTCGGTTGAGGAACGCCAGGTCGGAGAGGGCTCGGGCGGGATCGTCCGTGGTTGCGCCCACCAAACGCAGCGTGCCGATTCGGCGGCGGGCGACCTCTGTGAGCAGCCGCCGGGCTGCATCGAACGGCTCCGACGAGGGCTCCTCGACCATCAAGCGCGCCAGCAGATCGGCGACGCGTGGCGGGGCGATCGCCAGGGCTGCCGTGTGGGTGTCCGACTCGAGCAGGGCATGGTAGGCACCGGCCTGAACTGGATCGTCGAACAGGCCGGCGGAGAGCCAGCGGGACACCGCCTCCGGATCGTGGATGGCGTGGCGCAGCACCTCGGCCGCCGGGCCCTCGTGTTCCGGCCGGCGCCCGCTGGTTCGGCCGGGCGACTGCGCGACTGACGACCGCGGGATCGGTCCGGCCGGCCCGCGCCCGGCGCCAGGGTCGCCAAGTCGGTGATCCGGCGGTTCGTTGGGGATGGCCCGCCCGCGGGCCCTCGCGCCTCCGGGGGATCCGGTGGCCTCCGCCGCCCGCCGCGCGCCGGAGCGCAGGCGCTCGAGTTGGGCGCGCAGCCGGTCCGGCTCGATCCGGCAGCGGGAGGCGACGTCCATCACGTACTGATCGCGCACGAGGTCGGTCGGATGCTCGGCGATGGTGGACAGCGCCCGCTCCGCGGCCCGGGCCCGCCCCTCGTTGGTGGAGAGGTCGGCGGCGGCGAACCCCCGGTCGAGGCGGAAGCGCAGGAACGGCGTCGCCTTGTCCACCGCGGCCACGAGCCGGTCGGGGTCGGACTGGGCCACGTCGGCGGGATCCTGTCCCACCGGCAGGTCCGCCACGGCCACCTCCAGGTCGTGCCGTTGCTCCCAGTGGTAGACGCGCTCGGCGGCGGCCAGGCCGGCGCTGTCGGCGTCGAACGCCAGCACCAGCCGGCGGGCGGCGAAGCGATGGAGCAGCGCCACGTGATCGTCGGTGAGCGCGGTCCCGCACGTGGCGACGGCGAGCGGCACGCCGGCGCGATGGAAGCCGATCACGTCGGTGTAGCCCTCGCAGATGACGGCGGTGCCGTCACGGACGACGGCCGACTTGGCCCGGTCGAGCCCGTAGAGCACCCGGCTCTTGCTGTACAGCGGGGTCTCGGCGGTGTTCTTGTACTTGCCCTGATTCCCGGGGCCCTCGGTCCCGGGCAGGATGCGCCCGCCGAAGCTGACCGGGTTCCCCTCGGCGTCGTGGATCGGGAACAGGACGCGCGCCCGGAAATGGTCCTGCAGGCGCCCCCGCTGGTTGACGCGGCCCAGCCCCGTGTCGCGGGCGTCGGCCTCGTCGAGCCGCAGGGCGCGGCACAGCGCGTCCCAGGCGTCGGGGGCCCAGCCGAGCTGGTACTCCCGCACGACGTCGCCGTCGAGCCCCCGCTTCCGCAGGTAGCTGCGCGCCGCGCCTGCGTCCGGCGCCGACAGCAGGCGCTGGTGGTACCAGGCCACCGCCCTGCCCACGATCTCGACGAGCCGGGCGCGGCGCTTGCGGCCCTCGGCCTCGTTGCGGTCGGAGTAGCGGAGCGTGATGCCCGCCCTGGCCGCCAGCCACTCGACCGCCTCAGGGAACCCGAGATGCTCGACCTCGCGCACGAACGTGATGACGTCGCCCCGGGCCTGACAGCCGAAGCAGTACCACACGCCCTCGTTGGCGTTGACGGAGAACGAGGGTGTCTTCTCGCTATGGAAGGGGCACAGCCCCTTCCAGCGCTGCCCCTCCCGGCGCAGCTGCACGTGTTGGCTGATCACCCCGACGATGTCGGACGCGGCCCTGACCGCCGCCACGTCCTCGTCGAGGATGCCCATACCTAGAAACTACGGTCGGTCGTAGACCGACGCCATCAGGGGCGGTGATCGGGCTGGAGAGACTACCGGCGGCCGTCCGCTCGGCCCCTTACCGGCGCCCGCGGCCTCCCCTGAGCGGCGCCGCGGCGTCCCGGGCCGCCGCCTTGACGTCGTTCTTCGCGGCCCTGGCGTCCGCGGCGGCCCGCCGCGCCTGTTCCCTCATGTCAGCCTTGACCCGGTCGACCTCGCGCTTGAGGCGGCGGAGCTCGTCGCGATGCTGCTCGAGCTGGGCGCGCCACTCGCCACCCGAGCGCCGGCCCTCACCCCGGGCGCGGTACTCGCGCGTCCGCTGCTGGGCAGCACGCCGCATCCCGGCACGGACCTCGGGATCGTCGAGCAGCTGCTCGTCGTGGGCAGCCTGGGCCTCGGTCATCTTCCCCAGTAGCCGGGCGAGCTCCGCCTGCTCGGTTGGGGTGAGCGCCATGAACCCCGCCCTCGGTGCGTAGACGGCGTCGAGCGCCCGCTCCCGGGTGGCAACGCCCTCGGGGGTCAGCTCGACGGTCTTGATGCGGCGGTCGTAGTCGGCGACCCGGCGTTCCGCGAGGCCGCGGTGTTCGAGGCCGTCGACCATGACCGTCACGAACGAGGCGTCGCAGTTCCACAGCTCCGCGAGGTCTCGCATCGACCGGCCGCTCCCCGGCTCGAGCTCGAGCAGGCCCTTGAGCATGGGAAGCGTCAGGCCCAGATCGTCGGCGGTGCCGTGGAACCGCTGTTGGTTCTCCGCGGAGAAGAACAGGTCCGCGAGCGCCTTCGTCACCTCCCGAGCAACGGCTCCGGTCGGGGTCTCGTCCACGGCGGCGATGGTACCGGATGCAACTACTGTTTGCCCAGACTCAACCGTTATTTCGAAAACATCGTTGACTCAGATCAATGATCTATGACACGATCGCCTGCATGTCGCCCCAACTCGCGATCAGGGCCGATGCGCTCACCAAGAGCTTCGGGACCGTTCAGGCCCTGTCCGGCATCGATCTGCTCGTCCCCACCGGCACGATCTACGGGCTGCTCGGACCTAACGGCGCCGGCAAGACCACGGCGGTGCGCATCCTCACCACGATCCTCGAGCCCGACGGCGGGCGGGCCGAGGTGCTCGGTCTCGACGTCACCCGGCATCCCCAGGCGGTGCGCGAGAGCATCGGCCTCGCCGGGCAGTACGCGGCGGTGGACGAGAACCTCACGGGCCGCGAGAACCTGCGGCTCGTGGGCCGCCTCGCGCACCTGAACCGTGAACACGTCGGTCCCCGCGCCGACGAGCTGCTCGAGCGGTTCGGGCTCACCGACGCCGCCCAGCGGCCGGTGCGCACCTACTCCGGCGGGATGCGGCGCCGGCTCGACCTGGCGGCCGCCCTGGTCCACCGGCCGCCCGTGCTGTTCCTCGACGAGCCCACCACGGGCCTCGACCCGGCGAGCCGCAGCGACCTGTGGCGCGTGATCGAGGAGCTCGTCGCCGACGGCGCCACGCTGCTGCTCACCACGCAGTACCTCGAGGAGGCGGACCGCCTGGCCGAGCGCATCGCCGTCATCGACCGGGGGCACGTCATCGCCGAGGGCACGCCCACCCAGCTGAAGGCCGGCCTCGGGGGCACCGTCATCGAGATCACCCTCGACGATCCGGCCGCCGGTGTGCGCGCCGCGACGCTGCTCCAGCCGTTCGCCACGTCCAGGGCCGGCTCGGCCGCCGGGGACGGCGCCGTCCGCCTGGACGGCAGCTCGCTCGACCTCACCGTCGACGACGGGGCCCGAACCGTGGTGGAGGTGCTGCGCACGCTCGACGGTGCCGGCATCGCGCCCGCCGGCCTCGGCGTGCGCGAGCCCAGCCTCGACGACGTCTTCCTGTCGCTCACCGGCCACCGAGCCGACGGCGAGTCACCCGAGGACGCCGATCCCACCGACCGACAGGCCGATCCACTCGCCCGAGGTGCCGCATGACCTCCACGACCCTCAGCCCCAGCGTTCCCCCCACCGCCCCGCTGCCGGCACCGGCGGCGGCGCGGCGCATCCCCCGGCGCCACGCCGTCGCCGATGCGGTCACCATGACCTGGCGCAACCTCCTCACCTACGTGCGGCTACCGCAGCTCCTGGTGTTCTCGACGATTCAGCCGATCATGCTGGTGCTGCTCTTCCGCTACGTGTTCGGCGACTCGATCAACCTGTCGAACCCGTCGATCGACTACGTCGACTACCTCATGCCCGGCGTCTTCGTGCAGGCCACCGTGTTCGGGGCGCTGGGCACCGGCGTGGGCCTCGCCGAGGACCTGAACAAGGGCCTGGTCGAGCGCTTCCGATCGCTGCCCATGGCCCGCTCGGCGGTGCTGGCCGGCCGCACCATCGCCGACGCCAGCCGCAACGCGTTCGTGCTCGTGTTGATGACCGCGGTCGGCGTGCTCGTGGGCTTCCGCATCCACGGCGGCGTCCCCGCCTATCTGGCGGCACTGGCCCTGGTGCTGCTGTTCACCTACGCGCTGTCGTGGATGGCGGCCACCGTCGGCCTCGGGGCCTCCAACGGCGAGGCGGCGCAGGCGGCGCTGTTCCCCCTGGTGTTCCCGCTGGTCTTCGCGTCGTCGGCCTTCGTGGACACGTCGTTCATGCCCGGGTGGCTGCAGGTCTTCGCCAACCACCAGCCGGTCACGGTGACCATCGACGCCGCCCGAAACCTCGTGCTCGACCAGCCCATCGGCTGGTCGGTGGTCGGCTCGCTCGCCTGGTCGCTCGGGATCATCGCCGTATTCGGCCCCCTGGCCGTGCGTCGCTACCGCCGGGCCTCCTGACGACGCGCCAGCTCCCCGGGGGATGGTTGCGGTGGCGCGGCGGCGACCGTGACCGTCCCCCGCTGGGTCTCCGCAACGCGGACGACCCGTCGACAGTCCGCCGCTCCGGGCATCCGTCGGGGGCGCTGGGGATAGGGCGCGACCGTGGGGGCGCGCGAGGCTGGTGTGCGTGGACGGCACGGGCGGAACGGTGGCGGAGGGCGGCCACCCGGCGCCGGCACCGCGCCAAGTGGCGTCCTCCCTGGCGGAGCTGATCGACGGCGCGACCGCGCGCCGGCCGTTCCGCACGAGCGACGCCAAGTCGGGCTCCTCGTTCGAGCGGATCGAGATCGACGGCGAGCGCTACGTACTCAAGGCGATGCATGTCGACGACGACTGGCTGGCGCGGTCGATGGGCGACGTCACCTGCCGGCAGGTGCGGGTGTGGGCGGCCGGGCTGCTCGAGGCCTACCCGTCGACAATCGACCACACGGTCGTCGGTGCCGCCTCCGGCCTGGGCCGGAATGGATGGGGCGCGGCGTTGCTCATGCGTGACGTCGGCGATCGGCTCGTGCCCGCCGGCGACCAGACGGTGCCACTGGACCAGCACGCCAACTTCCTGGACCACCTGGCCGAGCTGTCCGCACGCTTCTGGGGCTGGACCGACACGGTGGGGCTGACGCCACCCAGCCTGCGGTGGGCCTTCTTCGGCGACGAGATGCTGGAGGTCGAGCGCGGGCGCGGCTGGCCGGACGAGGTCCCCAGGATCGTGGCCACGGGTTGGCAGGCCTTCGCCGAGCGGGCGCCCGAGGACGTCCGTCGCCTGGTCGCCGAGCTGCGCCGGGCGCCATGGACGATCAGCGAGGCCGTCGCCACGACGCCCGCGACCTTCCTCCACGGCGACTGGAAGATGGGCAACCTCGGAAACCACGCCGACGGGCGGACGATCCTGATCGACTGCGCCTACCCGGGCGAGGGGCCGGCATGCCACGAGCTCGGCTGGTACCTGGCGATCAACCGGGCGCGGCTCCCGGAATCGAAGGAGGCCAGCATCGAGCGCTTCCGCTCGTCGCTCGAGCGTCACGGCGTGGCCACGTCCGGCTGGTGGGAGCGCCAGCTCGACCTCTGCCTCATGGGCACCCTGGTGCAGTTCGGCTGGGAGAAGGCGCTCGGCGACGACGACGAGCTTGCGTGGTGGTCGGATCGGGCCCGGGCGGGGGCACGGTGGTTGTGACCGCCCGGTGCGGCTTCGCCGGTTGAGTCTGGGACCCGGCCGGCGGCGTCAGCCCGGCCGGCCGGGCTTTCGCCTGGCCTCTGCCCGACGGTCGCGAGTGGGCTCGATCCGGTCGGCACCGTTGCCGTCGGCGTGATGGCTGTCGGCCTGGTGGCCTTCGCCTGATCCGGCCGCCACGGCTCGGGCCTGGGCGGCATCCTCCCGGGCTTCCCGGCGCATCGACAACCAGATCGAGACCGTCAGCACCAGCGCGATGACGCCGAGGCTGATGAAGGTCTCGATGTGATACCACTCGGCGATGATCATCTTGACGCCGACGAAGGCCAGGATCACCGCCAACCCCTGCTGCAGGTAGCGGAAGCGGTCGCGCAGGTCGGCGAGCAGGAAGTAGAGGGCGCGCAGGCCGAGGATGGCGAAGGCGTTCGAGCTGAACACGATGAACTGCTCGCGGCTCACCGCCAAGATGGCCGGGATCGAGTCGACGGCGAACACGACGTCGCTCGTCTCGATCACGATCAGCACGGCCAGCAGCGGTGTGGCCAGCAGCTTGCGTCCGTGCTTCACGAACAGGTGCTGGCCGTTGTACTCGGTCGTCGAAGGTATGACCCGCCGCACCAGTCGCAGGACCGGATTGTGTTCGGGATGGACCTCGTCCTCATCGCCATGCCGCAGCATCCGGAACGCCGTGACGAGCAGGAACGCGCCGAACACGAACAGCAGCCACTCGAACTGCTCGAGCAGGGCGACGCCGGCGAAGATGAACACAAAGCGCAGGACGAGGGCGCCGAAGACCCCCCAGAACAGCACCCGGAACTGGTACGCCCGGGGCACCGCGAAGTAGCTCATGATCAGGGCCCACACGAACACGTTGTCGACGCTGAGGCTCTTCTCGATCAGGTAGCCGGATATGTACTCGCCGGCCGCCTGGCCGCCGTGCCACGCGAACACCGCCCCGGTGAAGGCCAGGCCGATGCTGATCCACACCGCCGACTCGATGGCCGCCTCCTTGGTGGTCGGCGCGTGCGGCGTCCGGTGGACCAGCAGAAGGTCGACGATGAGCAGGACCGAGATCAGCGCGAGGAACGCGAACCAGACCCAGATGGGAACGTCGAAGCTGGCGAAGTTCTCGCGGCTACCCGACGAATCGGAGGCTAGGACGGCGAACACGGCGGTCTCCGGCTGGGTGGGCGGGGTTCCAGCCGAAGGTCTCGCCCGCCACTGGGGCCGTGGTCACCGGGCACGAGGCCGTCCTGACGATGACGCACATCGAGGGCTACTCCCCTTCGGTGCCCGCCAGCCTACAGCCAGCGGGCGGTCGCGGAAGACACGCCAGACGGCACGCGGAAGAGCCCGTGATCAGCGCGTGTCGGATCCTCCTGCGCCCACGATGGCCTGTGCCGCCGCCAGCCGGGCCACGGGGACCCGGAACGGCGAACACGAGACGTAGTCGAGCCCAGCGCGCTGGAAGAAGGCAATCGACGCCGGATCGCCTCCGTGCTCCCCGCACACCCCGAGCTTGAGCTTGGGATTCGTCGACCGGCCACGCTCGACCGCCGTGTTCACCAGGTCGCCGACGCCGTCCTCGTCGATGGACTCGAACGGGTTGCGGCGCAACAACCCCCCGGCCAGGTAGGCCGGCATCATCCGGGCCTCCACGTCGTCGCGGCTGAACCCAAAGGTCATCTGGGTGAGGTCGTTGGTGCCGAAGCTGAAGAAGTCGGCCACCTCGGCGATCTCGTCCGCACAGATGGCGGCGCGCGGCGTCTCGATCATCGTGCCGATGGTGACATCGAGATGGCGCCGGGAGCCCTTGAACGCCTGGGCGATCGCGTCGGTGACCCAGGAACTGGCCTCCTCCATCTCCTCCCGGGTCACCGTGAGGGGGATCATGATCTCGACCACCGGCTTGCCGCCGGCCTTCGCCCGGTCGAGCGCGGCCTCCATAAGCGCGCGCACCTGCATGGCGTAGAGGCCGGGCTTGACCACGCCGAGCCGCACGCCCCGCGTGCCCAGCATGGGGTTCTGCTCCCGCCACGACTCGGCGGCCGCGAGCAGCTTCTTGTCCTCGTCAGACAGGCCCTCGACCGCCTCGCGGATCCGCAGCTCCTCGACGCTGGGAAGGAACTCGTGCAATGGCGGGTCCAGCAACCGCACGGTGACCGGCAGCCCGTCCATCGCCTCGAGGATCTCGACGAAGTCGGACCGCTGCGCCGCCCGCAGCTTCTCGAGCGCCGCCGACTCGTCGTCGGGCGTGTCGGCCAGGATCATCTCCCGGACGATCGGAAGCCGGTCGTCGCCCAGGAACATGTGCTCGGTGCGGCACAGGCCGATGCCCTCGGCACCGCGGGCGCGGGCGTTGGCGGCGTCGGCACCGGTGTCGGCGTTGGCCCGCACGGCGAGGCGGGCCCGGGCGGGATTGCGGCCCCGGCGGATCGCGTCCGCCCAACCGAGGATGACGTCGAGTTCGGGCGGTGCCTCGCTGGCGGACAGGCCCACCTCGCCCAGCACCACCTTTCCGGTGGTGCCGTCGAGCGAGATGACGTCGCCCTGGGACACGACCGTGTCGCCGACGGTGAAGGCCGCGCCCTTGATGCGCAGGGCGTCGGCACCGACCACCGCCGGGATGCCCCAACCGCGGGCGACGACGGCGGCGTGGCTGACCAGGCCGCCGCGGGCCGTGAGGATGCCCTGCGACGCCTGCATGCCGTGCACGTCCTCGGGCGAGGTTTCGTTGCGGACCAGGATCACCTTCTCGCCGCGTGCCGCCGCCTCGGCGGCGGCGTCGGCGGTGAAGTAGGCCTTGCCCACTGCGGCGCCCGGCGACGCCGCCAACCCCGACGCGATCACCTGGACGTCGGCGGACGCGAACTGGGGATGGAGGACCTGCTCGACATGGTCCTCGTTGATCCGCAGCAGGGCCTCCTCGCGCGAGATGGACCAGCCCCGCTTGCGCCCCTGCTTGGTCATGTCGACCGCCATGCGCAGCGCCGCTCGGCCGGTGCGCTTGCCGACCCGGGTCTGCAGCATCCAGAGCTTGCCGCGCTCGATGGTGAACTCGGTGTCGCACATGTCGCGGTAGTGCGCCTCGAGGCGGCCGAAGATGTCGAGCAGCTCGTCCTTGATCCCCGGGAAGTGCTCGCCGAGGTCGTCGAGGTCGAGCGTGTTGCGGATGCCGGCCACCACGTCCTCGCCCTGGGCGTTGACGAGGAAGTCGCCATAGGGCTTGTCCTCGCCGGTGGCCGCGTTGCGGGTGAAGCCGACGCCGGTGCCGGACTCGTCGTCGCGGTTGCCGAACACCATGGCCTGGACGTTGACGGCGGTGCCGAGATCGTGGGGGATCTTCTCCCGGTCGCGGTAGGCGCGGGCCCGGGGGCTGTCCCAGGAGTTGAAGACCGCCTCGATGGCGCCGTGGAGCTGGCGCTGCGGGTCCTGCGGGAAGGCCCGCCGCGTCTCGTCCTTGACGATGCGCTTGTACGTGGTGCACAGCTCCTTGAGCGCATCGGGATCGAGGTCGGCGTCGCTGGTGACCCCGGCCTTCTCCTTGGCGGCCTCCAGCTCGTCGTCGAACGGGGCGGCGTCGAGGTCGAGCACGATCCGGGCGTACATCGCGATGAAGCGGCGGTACGAGTCGTACGCGAAGCGCTCGTCGTCGGTGGCCTGTGCCAGGCCCTTCACGCTGCGGTCGTTGAGGCCGAGGTTGAGGACCGTGTCCATCATCCCGGGCATCGAGAACTTCGCCCCCGAGCGCACGCTGACCAGGAGCGGGTCGGACGGATCGCCCAGGCGCCGCTTCATCTGCCGCTCGAGGTTGCGGACGTGCCGCGCCACCTCGTCGTTGAGCCCCTTCGGCCACCCCGACCGCATGTAGTCGCGGCAGGCATCGGTGGTGATGGTGAAGCCCGGCGGCACCGGCAGCCGCAGGACGGAGGTCATCTCCGCCAGGTTGGCGCCCTTCCCCCCGAGGAGGTCCTTCATGTCCATGGGCGGGCGCTTGTGGCGGTGGTCGAAGGCGTAGACGTACGGCACGGCGATTCCTGTCCCTGTGCTTCCTGCTCAACGAATGCGGTCGGTTGCCGAGCCTACTGAGCAATACTTCGGCTCGTGACCGCCCTCCGGCGGCAATTGCCGCCAGAAGGCGTCGGCCCCGCCGGATGGCCCGTCCCGTTTAGTTAGAGGCCGAGCGGATAGGCCCGCATGTGGCACCGAACCGTACGGGATTAGCAGCGTAAGCCCAGGGTTCACAGCTCGGCCTCCGGGCAACACTGACCACGGTTCGCCGAGACGACGGACCTATCCGCGCAGCTCGTCAGCGGCGCCAGTGGGGCGGCTCTCCCGGGCCGTGGCCGCCGTCGCGAGCTCGGTGCGGTTGTTGACGCCCAGCTTCGCGTAGACGTGCGACAGATGGGTCTTGACCGTGTTGCGGCTCATGAACAGGCGGGCCGCGATCTCCGGGTTGGTGAGGCCGTCGGTGGCGAGTCGAACCACCTCGACCTCGGTCGGGGTGAGGCTGGCCCAGCCGCTGGACGGCCGGCTGCGCGTGGTGCGGGCGCGCCGGGCGTAGGAGACGGCTTCGTCGAGCGTGAGCGCGGCGCCCTCGGACCAGGCGGTGGCGAACTGCTCGCCCCCCAGTGACGCCCGGAGGCGCGCGACCGCAGCGGCGTGGTCGGGGCGGTCGACAGGTGGCCGCGGATAGCCCAAGAGCTCTCGACCGGCGTCGGCGGCGGCGTAGAGCCGGGCGGCCTCCGCATAGCTCTCGGCGCCCAGCGCCTGCCGGGCGAGGGCGTCGAGGCTGTCCACGTAGAGCGTCCGGAGCCCGTGGTCGACCCGGATGGCGAGTGCCTCGTGGTGCAGGCGCTCGGCCCGCTCCGGGTCGTCGGTCGCGGCCAGAACCCCGCTCTCGTCGAGCGCCTCGGCCAGGGGGTGGGCCGCATCAAGCTTCCGGCAGAGCGCAGCCGCCCGGTCGAGGTGCTCGAGGGCGAGCTCGCGCTCGCCGAGGCGGCGGCACACGGACGCGAGCCCGGGGAGCGCCCGGGCGACGAACCAGTTGTCGACGAACGGGTCGCCGTACCGGGCCGCCCGCTCGAACCAGTGTCGGGCGGACTCGAGGTCGCCGCCCCAGAGGTGCAGCTTGCCCAACGTGACGGCCATCGAGGGGGCGTCGACCGCGTGGTCCGCGCCCTCCGCGGCACGCACCACCGGCTGCATGAGGTCCAGCCCGGCCTCGATGTCGCCGCTGAGGCCCACGACCCAGGCGAGGTTGCTGGTGCTGACGCTGAAGTACTCCGCCATGGGCCGCGCCAGCCCCACCGCCTCGGTGGCCAGTGCACGCGCCGCGCGCGGGTTCCCCGTGAGCAGGGCGCGGTACACCTGGGCTCCCAGGGCGAACGCCAGGAGGACCCGGTCGCCGCGCCGGCGGCAGCGCTCAACCGCCATGTCCAGGACCGGGCGGGCGTCCTCGTGACGGTCGCCGTTGGTGAGGGCAACCGCCTCGAGCACCAGACCCACGTCGACCCCCGACTCGTCGCCGGCGGCCTCACTGCGGCGTCGGGCCTCGGCGCAGACCCGGCGGGCCGTGGCGTCGTCGCGGTACAGGTGAACGAAGGTCTCGACGGAGAGACACCGACCACGGGACTGGTCGTCGCCGATCTCGGTGGCGACGTCAGCGCCCTGCCGTGCGGCATCGACCATGAGCTCGTAGTCCCCGGCGGTGGCGCCCAGCTGCGCGGCCCCGGCCAGGAGCCTCGCCTGGAGTCCGGTGCGGTCGTTGGGGGCCAAGGCCAGCGCCCGCTTCACGTGCTCGATCCCCTCGTGGGCGTGGCCGTAGAGGATCCACAGGCGCGGCAGCGCCGCCGCCAGCCGCCGGCCGCGGTGCGGGTCGGCGGCCGAGAGGCCCCACTCGAGGGCGGCGCGGAGGTTGTCGTGCTCGGCCTCGAGCCGAGCCAGCCACGTGTCCTGATCGGGCTGATACAGCTCGGGCTCCGCCTCCTCGGCGAGCGCGAGGAAGTGGTCGAGATGGCGGTCGTGACAGCCCGCCGCCTCGCCGGCCTCGCGGAGCCGGTCGCCGGCGTACTGGCGGATCGTCTCCAGGAGCCGGTACCGCGCCTGGCCGTCGCCCTGATCGGCCAGGACCAACGACTTGTCCACCAGCCTGCCCAGCGGGACGCGCACGTCGTCGCGCCCCGCGGTGGCACAGACCGCTCCGGCGGCCTCGAGGGTGAACCCGCCCTGGAACACGGCCAGCTGCCGGAACAGCCGGCGGTCGGCGCCGTCGAGCAGGTGGTCACTCCACTCGACCGAGGCCTCCAGGGTCTGCTGGCGCGCCGTCACGCCTCGCGGCCCGCCGGCCAGGAGGCGGAACCGGTCGTCCAGGCCGGCGGCGATCTGCGCGGGCGTCAGCGCCCGCACCCAGGCGGCGGCCAGCTCGAGGGCCAGTGGAATGCCGTCGAGCCGGTGGCAGATGGTGTGTACTGCATCGGTGTTGCCGTCGTCGACGACGAACCCGGGCAGCACCTGGTTGGCCCTCTCCCCGAACAGGCGGACGGCCTCGGCCTCGACCATCGACGGCACCCGCCAGACCGTCTCTCCCGCCACGCCGAGCGGCTCGCGGCTCGTCGCGAGCACGGACACCTCCGGGCACGACCGCAACAGGGCGTCCACGAGCTCGGCGCTCGCCTCCAGCACGTGCTCGCAGTTGTCCAGGCACACCAGCAGCCGCCGGTCCCGCAACTGCACGGTCAGGGCCCGTAGGGGCCCGCCGGCGGGCTCGACCATGACCCTGGTGCCGGCGGCGACCAGCTCGGCGACCCGGGCCGCATCGGTGACCGGGCCGAGGTCGACCCACCAGACGCCGTCGGGCCAACGGTCGGCGACGCCCGCCGCCGCCTGCAACGCCAGGCGGGTCTTGCCGCAGCCGCCCGATCCCGTGAGCGTCACCAGTCGTTCGCCGCCGAGCAGATCCTGCACGACCGCCAGCTCGCGATCGCGCCCGACGAAGCTGGTCACCTGCAACGGCAGGTTGTTGGCTAGCCCGTCGAGGGACCGCAACGGCGGGAACTCGTCCTCGATCGCCGCGTCGCGCAGCTCGAAGACCCGTTCGGGGCCCGACAGGTCGCGCAGCCGATGGGTCCCCAGGTCGACCAACCAGGCGCCCGCCGGCAACCCGTCCGCGACAAGCGACGCGGTCACGGACGACAGCAGCGCCTGGCCGCCGTGCGCCACGTCGCGCAGGCGGGCGCCGCGACACAGGGCCGGCCCGCCGTAGGCGTTGGACGCGCGGACATCGGCCTCGCCGGTGTGGATCCCGATCCGCAGCCGACCCGCGGGACCTGCCTGGTCGGTGGCGGCCATCAGGGCACGTTGGACGTCCCGCGCGACGGCGACGGCGTCCGCGGCGGACTCGAATACGGCGACCGCGCCGGCGCCCTGGCCCAGCTGTTCGAGGCGGGTGCCGCCGTGGGTCGTGACCGCGGCGTCGATGATCCCCTCGGACCGGACCGTGCCCGCGGCCGGGTCCTCGACGTCGGCGAGCAGGAACGTCACAGTCCCCGTCGGCGGATCGGCTCGCGCATCACGTCCCATGACGCGTGTCTCACCTCCTTCGGGCCCGCGGCACGACACTCGTCACACGATGCGTCCTCTACATCACCCAGATGGGCGATGAGCACGGCCGAGAGCTCACGAGCCGGTCAGAACCCTCCAATCATGGGGCATGACGGACCGCCGCCGGCGACCGTGGCCCGAAACCCCTGTCTCGACCTGCGCAGACCGCCGATAGGTTCGGCGTGATGTCGGAATCGGCCGGACTCGCCGACGCGCCCCTCATCGAGGCCAAGGCGCTCACCAAGCGCTTCGGCGACTACGTCGCGGTCGACGGCGTCGACTTCACGGTGGAGCGCGGCGAGGTCTTCGGGTTTCTGGGACCCAACGGCGCCGGCAAGACCACGACGATGCGGATGATCGCCTGCGTCTCGCCCATCACGGAGGGCGAGCTGCGGGTGCTGGGGATGAGCCCGACGACGGACGGCCCCGCGATCCGGGCGCGACTCGGTGTCGTCCCCCAGGACGACAACCTCGACACCGAGCTCACGGTCTGGGACAACCTCGTGATCTACGGCCGCTACTTCGGGCTGCCAATGGCCCAGATCCGAGAACGGGCCACCGAGCTGCTCCACTTCGCCCGGCTCGACGACCGCCGGGCGTCGCGCGTCGATCCCCTGTCCGGAGGTATGAAGCGGCGGCTCATCATCGCCCGGGCGCTGATCAACCGGCCGGACCTGGTCCTGCTCGACGAGCCCACCACCGGCCTCGACCCCCAGGCGCGCCACATGCTCTGGGAGCGCCTCTACCGCCTCAAGCGCGAGGGCGTCACCCTCGTGCTCACGACCCACTACATGGACGAGGCCGAGCAGCTGTGCGACCGCTTGGTGATCATGGACGACGGGCGCATCGTGGCGGAGGGATCGCCGCGCCAGCTGATCGACCGGTACTGCACCCGGGAGGTCGTCGAGCTTCGCTTCGGCCTGCCCGAGCAGCAGGACGCAGCGATCGAGCCGCTCGGCGCCCTCGGCCACCGGGTCGAGCCGCTGGGCGACCGGGTCCTGTTGTACACGCCGCACGGTGACGAGGCGTTGGCTCGGATCACCGGTGACGGCATCCGGCCCGACTCGGTGCTCGTCCGCCGCGCCTCGCTCGAGGACGTGTTCCTGACCCTCACCGGACGCACCCTCGATGAGTGACGCTGCGGGCACCACCACCGGGTCACCCCTCGACACGCTGGCGGCGGCGGTGCCCATGCTGCGGGTGACCGAGCGACAGGCGCGCGTGTGGCGCAGGTTCTGGCGGACGTCGGCGGTCTCCGGTGTGCTCATGCCCCTGCTGTTCCTCGGCGCCCTGGGCATCGGGCTGGGCGGCCTGGTGGACGACAACCGCAGCTCGGTGGAGGGCGTCGACTACCTCGTGTTCGTGGCGCCGGGCATCCTCGCCGCCACCGCGATGCAGGGCGCGGCCGGCGAGTCGCTCTGGCCGGTGATGGCCGGTATGAAGTGGGTCCGCACCTTCCACGCGGCCGCCGCGACGCCCCTGGCGCCCCGGGACGTCTTCGGGGGCTGGGTGCTCTGGATCGCCGCCCGCCAGGCGATGACGGCCACGGCGTTCGTCGTCGTCGCCGCCGCGCTCGGCGCCATTCCGTCACCGTGGGGCGTGCTGGCGGTGCCGGCCGCCGTGCTGACCGGCGTGGCCTTCGGCGCGCCGCTCACGGCGTTCTCGGGCGGCCAGGACAGCGACCTGCCGTTCCCGCTGATCATGCGGATCGTGGTGGTGCCGATGTTCCTGTTCTCCGGCACGTTCTTCCCGGTGGACCAGCTGCCCGACTGGCTGCTGCCGGTCGCGTGGGTGTCGCCGCTGTGGCACGGGGTCGAGCTCTGCCGCGGCGCCACCACCGGCTCGCTTGGCTGGGGGCCGGCCCTGGGTCACATCGCCTACCTCGCGGGTTGGGTCGCCGTGGGCTCGTGGTGGGGCATCCGCACGTTCACACGGAAGCTCGCACCGTGAGCAAGCGTCCGTCGAGGGTGACGGGGAAACAACGAGAGAGCGAGCCCGGCCCGAGCGGCCGTGGGAGCGGACCAGCAACGCGTCGCAGCCCGAGCGGCCTGCTGCGAAGCAGCAAGAGCGGGAAGCAATGAGCACGGCCGTTGCGATGCTCGGCACGCGGCGGGCCCTGCGGATCGTCGAGCGCAACACCCGCTCCTACCTGCGGATGTGGCCCGTCTTCCTCAGCGGCTTCATCGAACCCATCCTGTACCTCTTCTCGATCGGGATCGGGGTCGGCGAGCTGGTGGGCACCCTCCCGGGGCCCGGCGGCCGGCCGATCCCCTACGAGCAGTTCGTCGCACCCGCGATGCTGGCGACGTCGGCCATGAACGGCACCGTGTTCGACACGACGTTCAACTTCTTCTTCAAGTTCAAGTACGCGAAGACGTTCGACGGGATGCTGGCCACGCCGCTCGGCGTGCAGGACGTCGTGCGGGGCGAGGTCACGTGGGCGTTGCTGCGGGCGCTGCTCTACGCCACCGTGTTCCTGCTGACGATGTGGGCCATGGACCTCACGCCGTCCGGCTGGACCGTGCTGGCGCTGCCGGCGGCCCTGCTGATCGGGTTCGGCTTCGCCGGCGCGGGCATGGGCCTGACCACCTTCATGCGCTCGTTCGTGGACTTCGACTACGTGCAGCTGGCGATCGTCCCGCTGTTCCTGTTCTCGGCGACGTTCTTCCCGCTCAGCCAGTACCCCGCCGCCCTGGAGTGGGTGGTCCGGCTGAGCCCCCTCTACCAGGGCGTGGCCCTGGAGCGGGGGCTCGTCCTCGGCGACCTGTCCCCCACGATGCTGCTGAACGCCGCGTACCTGGCGGCCATGGGTGGTATCGGCCTCCGTGTCGCCGGCCGCCGGCTCGGCACGCTGCTGCTCCCGTGAGCGACGGCGACCTCGTGACCCGTCGGGGGCTCCGCCTGCCGGCGGCCGCGCTCGACGAGCGGTTCGCGCGCGGGTCGGGCCCGGGCGGACAGCATCGCAACGTGACCGCGTCCGCCGTGGAGGTCGTCGCCGACCTGACGGCGCTCGACGGGCCCGGCGCCGACCGGGTCCGCCGGCGGCTCGGCCCGGTCGTAAGGGCGCGCGCCGACGAATCCCGCTCGCAGTGGCGCAACCGGACCATCGCCCGGGGCCGGCTCGCCGCCACTCTCGACGAGGCTGCGGCGGTGGTCACGACCCGCCGTCCGACCCGACCGTCGCGGGCCGCACGCGAGGCCCGGCTCGAGGCCAAGCGCCGAGCCGCCGAACGGAAGCGTTCACGCGCCTGGCGACCCGACAACGATTGAGAAACCTGCCGCGGGATTGGTGGTAATGGCCACCGATCCCGCGGCAGGTTTCTCCGGGGTAGGGCCGGTCAGCCCACCCTCTCGGGCTCGCGCAGCTCGGGCGCGGTCCCGGCCACCACTTCCTGCTCGGCCTCGACGTGGACGACCGGTAGCACACGGTCGAGCCACCGCGGCAGCCACCAGTTGCGGTCGCCCAGCAGCTCCAGCGTGGCGGGCACGAGCACGAGCCGGACGACCGTGGCATCGATCAGCACCGCCACGGCCAACCCGAACCCGAACATCTTCAGCGACCGATCGTCGCCGAGCACGAAGCTGAAGAAGACGCAGAACATGATCGCCGCGGCCGCGGTGATGACCCGGGCCGTCGCAGCGAGGCCGTTGGCGACCGCCGTGGCGTTGTCGTGGGTCCGGTCGTAGTCCTCCCGGATGCGCGACAGCAGGAACACCTCGTAGTCCATCGACAGGCCGAAGATCACGGCGAACAGGAACATCGGGATCCAGGCCTCGATGGGGCCCTCACGACCAACACCCAGCAGGCTGTCCCCCCAGCCCCACTGGAAGACCGCCACGAGGATCCCGTAGGCGGCGCCGACCGACAGCAGGTTCATGATCACCGCCTTGAGCGGCACCAGCAGGCTGCGGAATGCGAGCATCAACAGGGCGAACGACAGCACGAGCACCGCGCCGATGAACCATGGCAGTCGATCCGCGATGTAGCGCGAGAAGTCGACGACGGCGGCCGTCGCTCCGCCCACCTTCACGTCCGCGGTCGTGCCCGCGACGGCCTCGGGGATGACGTCGTCGCGCAGGCGGTTCACCAGGTGCGCAGTCTCCTTGTCCTGGGGCGAGGTCGTCGGCTGTACCTGGATGATGGCCGCATCGCCGGAGTCGTTGGGGATCGGCTCCGTCGCGAAGACGACTCCCTCGGTCTGGTTGAGCTCTCGGGACAGCCCCTGGAGCGCATCCAAGTCGGACTGACCGCCCGGCGTCTCGGCTGCGAGCAACAAGGGCCCGTTGGCTCCCGGGCCGAAGCCCTCGGACATCAGGTCGTAGGCGCGCCGGACGGTCTGATCGGTCGGCTGGTTCCCGGCGTCGCCGAACCCCAGGCGGAGCCCGAAGAGCGGGATCGTCAGCAGGAGCAGGACGGCCGCGGAGGCAAGCAGGGCCGGCCAGGGCCGGCGCTGGATCACCCGGCTCCAGCGGTACCAGAACGACTGCCGACCGGCACGCTCGGCGCGCCGGCGGTGGGGCAGCCCGAGCCTGTCGATGTTGGTGCCGACGAACCCGAGGATGGCCGGCAGGAGCGTGAGCGACGCGAGCATCGTCATGAGCACGCCGATAGAGATGCCGACCGCCAAGCCCCGGATCATCTCCAGGCCGATGGTGAACAGGCCGAGGATGGCGATGATCACCGTGCAGCCCGCGAAGAGCACGGCCCGGCCGGCGGTGTCGAGGGCGCGCATCGTCGCGCACTCCGGCGTCAGCCCCTCGCTCAGGCCCTCGCGATAGCGGGTGACGATGAACAGGGCGTAGTCGATGCCGACACCGATGCCGATCATCGCCACGGCCTGGTTCGAGAAGCTCGGCATGCCGATGACGTTGACCGCCAGCCCGACGATGGCGATGCCGGTGACGATGCCGAAGATGGCGGTGACGAGCGGCAAGCCCGCAGCCAGCAGCGAACCGAAGGCGATGAGCAGGATGATCAGCGCGGCGACGAAGCCGATCACCTCGCTCGAGAACTCCGACTGCTCGAAGGCGATGTCGCCGCCCAGCTCGACCTCAACGCCGGGTATGTCGGCGTCCGCCACCACCTCGCGGGCCTCCGTGCCGATGTCGTACAGCTCGTCGCTGTCGCGGTCGGCGAGGTTGACCTCGGCGTAGGCGATCTTGCCCTCCTCGGGGCCGCGCTGGCTGATCTGGTGGGCGCCCTCCTCGCTGTAGGGGCTCACGACCTCGCTGGGGGCGGTGATCTCGGCGATCCGGTCGAACAGCGGCTCCATCTCGCGTTGGACGGTGGGGTCCGTGACGTCGTCCGCCTTGAACACGATCTGCCCCGTGGCGCCCGCGCGGTCGTTGAAGCCGTGCTCCTCGAGCAGGTCGACCGCCTCCTGGCTCTCGGATCCAGGCAGGTCGAACTCGTCCAGGAACTTGCCGCCGACCGTCGAGTTGAGCACGAACAGGCCGACGAGGAGGAGCACCCAGGCTCCCAGGACCCGCCAGCGGCGCCGATAACAGAAGCGGGCGAGGCGCTGCAGCATGAGGGAACCTCCGATGACAAGACACTGGGTGGGCAGAACGGACGCGTGTGCGGGTCGTCCGTTCTCTTTGTGTTGTCGCGGCGGCGGGTGAGTTACCTTAACGACTGAGACTCTCAGCCGCAATCGATATCTCGGGGACAAGCCCAGGCTGGCACAAAGATGCCGAGACGTCACGAGAAAAGGAGCCGCGTGAACGCTCCCGCACGCCGCGCCGAGCTGTCCGACGCCGTCCTGGTCGCCGGCCGATCGCTCGGCAACTCGTCGTCGATGTTGCTCGCCGCGTGCGCCGACCGGCTGGGGCTGCACTCGACCGACTGGGGATGCGTCCTGCTGCTCAACGAGGCGCTCCCCGAGCCGCTCACGGCCGGGCAGCTCGCCGAGCTCACGGGGCTGACGACGGGCGCGGTCACCGGCGTGTTGGATCGCCTGGAGGGCGCGGGCTACGTCAGCCGGGCGCGCGACCCGGGCGATCGGCGGCGGGTCGTCGTGCGCCTCGTGCCCGAGTCGATGACGCGGGTCGGGCCCATGTTCGAGGGCCTGATCGCCGACCTGCGAGCGCTGCATGGCGACTACTCGGACGAGGAGCTGGCTGTCTTCGCCGACATACTCACGCGCTCCAGCGAGATCATGCGCACCCACGCCCGCCGCATCCACCGGGGCGAGGACTGAGGTGAGGCAGACCGTCGCCGACCGAATCCGCGAGTCCCTGCGCGACTGGGTCGGAACGCGCCCGGTCGTGCTGGCGGGCATGCCGATCGCCGCGACCAGCGGATGGATCGAGCAGCTGCGCAGCCTGGGCGCCTCGCGTGTCCTGGTCGTGGGCACCACTCTCGGGACGGGCGGCCTGCCCGACCCCGAGCACGCCGAGTGGATCGACCTGGACATCCGCGCGTCCGATCCGATCGACGAGTTCCGTCAATTCGAGCGCCTGGCCGCCGATCCCCCCGACGCCATGGCGGAGGCGCTCGACCGGTTCGACCCGCAGGGCGACGCTCTGGTCCTCGTCGCCCCCTTCCAGGCGGTCACAGCGATCGGCGGCCGGCCGGTGACGGGCGGCCGCCGCCCCGAGTGGGTGGCCCTCGAGGACAAGACGACGAACGATGCGCTGTTCGACCGCGCCGGCGTCGACCGTCCGCGCTGCGAGATCGTGGCCGCCGTCGACCGGGCCGCCCTCGGCGCCGCCGCATCCCGGCTCGACGGCGGCCAGGGCACCGTCTGGTCGGGGGACGCGCGGCAGGGCTTCAACGGCGGCGGCACGTTCGTGCGCTGGGTCACCGACGAGGCGCAGGCGGGCCGCGCCCAGCGCTGGTTCGCCGACCGGTGCCGATCGGTCCGGGTCACGCCGTTCCTCGAGGGGACGCCCTGCAACATCCACGGCTTCGCCACCGAGGACGGGCTGGCGGTGTTCCGACCCGTGGAGGCGATGACGCTGCGGTCGGCGGACCCGCCCGCGCTCCACTACGGGGGCGCCGCCACCTTCTTCGATCCGCCCGAGGCCGACCGGGCGAGGATGCGGATCGTCGCCCGCCGGGTCGGCTCCCTGCTGCGGGACGAGGTGGGGTTCCTGGGCACCTACACGATCGACGGGGTCCTCACCGAGGACGGCTTCCGCCCGACCGAGCTCAACCCGCGGCTGGGCGCGGGCATCACGCCGCTGGTCCAAGGCGTGCCCGAGCTGCCGTTCCTGGCACTCCACTGGGCGGTCGGGGCCGGCTCGCCGTGCCCGGTGGCGCCCGAGGAGCTGGAGTCGACCGTCACTGCGGCGGCCGATGCCCACCGGGGAGGTGGCGGGTGGATGGCCGGCCGGACGCGCTGGCGCGAGACCCGCGATCATCCGGTCACCGTCGACGACGATGGCTGCGAGGCCGCAGCCGACGACGGCGCGGCGAACGGCGTCGTCACGACCGGCCCGTCGAGCCAGGGCGCCTTCATCCGCTTCACCGCCAGCCCGGAGGCCACCCCGCTGGGGCCGCCGCTGGCGCCGCGGGCGGCGGCTGCGTTCGCCTGGGCCGACCGGGAACTGGGCGCGGGAATCGGGCTGCGACTGCATGCTGCGCCGGTCCGGTCGGCGCCACGAAGGCGTGTGACCGCCGGGCGCGGCCACCCACCGGAGCGCATGCCGACGGCCAGCGGGGCCGTGCTGCGCCGGGCTCGACCCGGCGATGCCGAGGCGTTCGCCGAGGCGGTGCGCGAGAGCCTCGACCACCTTCGCCACTGGATGCCCTGGGCGGTGCCGGTCGCCGCCGAGGTCGCCGTGCAGCGGGACCGGCTGGTGATGGCGGATGCCAGCTGGACCGACGGCAGCGACTACGAGTTTGCGATCCTCCCGGCCGACGAGGGGCGGGTCATCGGGGGCTGCGGGCTCATGCGCCGCATCGGTCCGGGCGCGATCGAGATCGGCTACTGGGTCCACGTCGACCACACGCGGCGCGGCCATGCCACGGCCGCCGCCGCGGCGCTCACCGAGGCGGCGTGGTCGCTGCCCGATGTCGAGCGGGTGGAGATCCACTGCGACGAGGCCAACGTCGCCAGCGCGGCGGTGCCGGCCCGGCTGGGTTACCGGCTCGACCGCATCGAAGACGACGAGCCCAGGGCGCCTGCGGTGTCGGGTCGCAGCATGATCTGGATCGCCGGGCGCCCCGGGCGTCAGGACAGCTTCGGGCTCAGGTAATCGAGCAGCCCGTCGATCGGCACCCGATCCTGCGCCATCGAGTCGCGGTGCCGAACGGTGACCGCCCGGTCCTCGAGGGTCTCAAAGTCGATGGTCACGCAGAAGGGGGTGCCCAGCTCGTCCTGCCGGCGATAGCGCCGCCCGATGGCCTGGGTCTCGTCGTAGTCGCACATGTAGTCCTGCTGGAGCAGGCCGAGCACCTCGTTGGCCGGCTCCTGCAGCTCGGGCTTCTTCGACAGCGGCAGCACCGCCACCTTGTACGGCGCGATGCGGTGGTGGAAGCGGAGCACGGTGCGGGTCTCGCCCTGGCCTTGGCCCTCCCGGGCCACCTCCTCCTCGTCGTAGGCCGCCATGAGGAACGCCATGGCGGTGCGCGTGGCGCCGGCCGCCGGCTCGATGACGTACGGCACGTAGCGCTCACCGCGCGCCTGGTCGAAGTAGTCGAGGCTCTCGCCCGACGCCTTCGCGTGCTGCCGCAGGTCGTAGTCCGTGCGGTTGGCCACGCCCTCGAGCTCGTCCCAGCCCCATGGGAACAGGAACTCAACGTCCGACGTGGCCGACGAGTAGTGCGACAGCTCCTCCTCGTCGTGCGCCCGCAGCCGCAACTGGTCTTCCGGGATCCCGAGGTCGACGTACCAGCGGAGCCGCTCGTGGCGCCAGTACTCGTACCACTTGCCCGCCTCGTCGGGCGGCACGAAGTACTCCATCTCCATTTGCTCGAACTCGCGGGTGCGGAAGACGAAGTTCCCGGGCGTGATCTCGTTACGGAACGACTTGCCGATCTGGGCGATGCCGAACGGCGGCCGCTTCCGTGAGGTCTCCATCACGTTCTTGAAGTTCACGAACATGCCCTGCGCGGTCTCGGGCCGGAGGTAGACCTCGGCGCCCGTCCCCTCGACCGGCCCGGCATAGGTCTTGAACATGAGGTTGAACTGGCGCGCCTCGGTGAAGCTGCCCTTGGCGTGGCAATTGGGGCACTCGTCGGGATCGTCGAGCTTGTCGAGGCGGAACCGCTCGCGGCACTTCCGGCAGTCCACCAGCGGGTCGGTGAAGTTCTTGAGATGGCCCGACGCCTCCCAGATGGCCGGCGGCGACAGGATGGCGGCGTCGAGCCCGACGATGTCGTGGCGGAGCTGCACCATCGAGCGCCACCACTCCTCCTTGACGTTGCGCAGCAGCAGCACGCCCACCGGCCCGTAGTCGTAGGTGGAGCGGAAGCCGCCGTAGATCTCGGCGGACGGGAAGACAAAGCCCCGCCGCTTGCAGAGGTTGACGACCTTGTCGAACAGGGCGGGGTCGGGGGCCGGCGACATGGCGCCCAAGTGTACGGACCGCCGCCTCGCACCTAGTGGGCCAAATGGCGCCCGCCGATCACGAGGAGCGCCGGCCGAGCGGGTGGTAGACACGCGGCGTGACGTCCTCGTACCCGTATCCGGCGACGGAGCCGTCGTACCGGTCGACGCTTCCGGCGGGCGACCCGACGGCGGTGATGGGACGCCGGGTGGCGGCCTGGCTCGTCGACTCGATCATCATCCTGGCGCCCTCGGTGGCGCTGTTCACGAGCGAGCTCGAGTACCTCGAGGAATCGGAGCTCAACCAGTCGGGCGTCGACTTCTGCGAGGAGTTCATGGACCGGGAGGAGGGGGTCTGCCTCGACGCCGGCGATCGGGTCTACTTCAGCGAGGGCGTCCCGGTCGCGCCGTGGGCGGTCGGGCTCGGCCTGGCCATCCTGATCAACGTCCTGATCCAGGCGTTCAAGGGCTGGACACCCGGCAAGCTGCTCTTCGGGGTCCGGACCGTCGCCGAGGATGGCCGGGTGCCCGGGCTCGGCCGGGCGATCATCCGCTGGCTGCTGTTCATCGTCGACGACCTTTGCGCCGGTCTGGTCGGGCTCATCGTGGCGCTGACCAGCAGGGGCCACCGCCGGGTCGGCGACATGGCGGCCAAGACCTTCGTCGTGGGCAAGGAGTACATGGGCAGCCCGATCGTCGTGCCCGGCATGACCCCCGGCTACGCGGCGTACCCCGGGTATCCCGGGTACCCCGGTGGTCCCCCGCCCGGTGGACCCTCCGGTGGTCCTGCGGAGCCCGGTGGTCCTGTGGAGCCCGGTGGGCCGGGCGGGCCCGGAGGCGGCTGGGGCGCACAGCCCGGTCCGCCAAGAGAGCCCGCGCAGGCATGGGCGCCGCCGCCAGCGTGGGGGCCCGCGCCCCAACGGGCGGAGCAGGCGCCCTCGACCACCGAACCTCGGGAGGCCGGCGCAGAGCCGGCGTCAGCGGCCCCTGCCCGCGACGCTGCGGCCACCGAGCAGGCCCGAGCCGACGCGCCGGCGGCGGCCGAGCCGGCGACGCCGGGTTACAACCCGCAATGGGATCCGGCCCGGGGGACGTACATCGTGTGGTCCGCCGAGCGGGGACACTGGCTGGGATGGGACGACACCGCCAAGGAGTGGAAGCGGCTCTGACGGCCGCCACGCGCACTTCCTGGCGCAGTTCTGGTTGCTGAGCAACCAATTCGGCGCCAGGAACGGCCCGGCGGGGGATCAGGCGCGGTGGAGCGCGGCGACCGAGCGCAGCCGGCGCTCGAGCTGGTGCTCCAGCGCCCGGGTGGCCAGGTGGTCCACCTCCGACACCACCGGCGGCCGGGTCTCGTTCAGGGCGGTCCCCAGGCGCCCCCCGAGGACCTGTTGGAGCACCTCGACCGCCTCCGGGCTGACCGCCGGACCCTGGCGGTGGGCGCTGCAGCGCAGTCCCCCCTCCTCGATCGCCCACGACACGAGGGGCCCGGGCGAACCGCAGACCACGCAGGCCGCGACGTGGGGCCCGAAGCCCTCGAGGGCCAGGACCTTCAGGAAGAAGCCCGCCACGACCAGCGGCGCGTCCTGCTCCGCCAGGGCGCGCAGGGCGCCGACCAGCATGTCGTAGAGCCGGGCGTTCGGCTGCCGCTCCAACGCCAGCTGGTCGGCGGCCTCGAGCATCGCGACCGCCCGGCCCAGCCGGTCGAGGTCGTCGCGCAAGGTCCGGAAGCTGTCGACGGTCTCGGCCTGGCTCACGATGTCGAGCTCGCGGCCCTCGTAGAGCAGCAGGTCGACGTGGCACGGCGGCTCCAGCCGGCCGCCGAACCGGCTCTTCGTCTTGCGTATCCCCTTGGCGACCGCCCGCACCTTGCCGTGCCCGCGGGTGAGCAGGACGACGATGCGATCGGCCTCGCCCAACTTGTGGGTCCGCAGCACGACCCCACGGTCGTGGTAGAGGGCCACTAACCCGCCCGCACGCCCCCGAAGCGGCGCTCGCGGCTCTGGTACTCGCGGATCGCGTCGAACAGGTGCTCCCGGCGGAAGTCGGGCCACAGGACGTCGGTGAAGACCAGCTCGCTGTACGCCAGCTCCCAGAGCATGAAGTTGGAGAGCCGGAACTCGCCCGACGTGCGCACCACCAGGTCGGGGTCGGGCATGTCCGGGGCGTACAGGTGGTCACGCACTCGCTTCTCGGTGATCTTGTCGGCCGGCGTGCCCGACGCCACCAGCGATCGCATTGCGTCGAGGATCTCGGCCCGGCCGCCGTAGTTGAACGCCATGGTGAGGTTCAGCCCGGTGTTGCGGCGCGTCAGCTCGACCGTCTCGTCCATGCGGCGCAACACCCGCCGGGGGACCCGCCAGTCCCGCCGCCCGATGAAGCGCACCCGCACGTTCTTCTCGTGCAGCTCGTCCCGCCGCCGCACCAGGAGTGCCTCGTTGAAGCCCATCAGATAGCGGACCTCGTCCGGCGGGCGCCGCCAGTTCTCGGTCGAGAACGCCCACGCGGTCAGCCACCGCAGCCCGATGTCGAGGGCGCCCTCGACGGTGTCGAACAGTGCCTGCTCGCCGGCGGCGTGACCCTCGGTGCGGGGCAGGCCCCGGCGCTGCGCCCAGCGGCCGTTCCCGTCCATCACGCACGCAACGTGGGTCGGGATGCGCGCGAGATCGATGTCTGCGGCCACGGTCGCGCTGGTCGTGGAGCCGTCGGGGGTCACTCGCGCAACCTACATCCTGCAACCCGGGTAACGGCCGACCCCTTCCGGGGGTACCACATGGGATGTGGAACGCCTTCGGCGGCTGCCCGTCGTCCGGTCCATCCTGCCCGTGCACGAGCGTGTGTCGGCGGTGGGCGGGGGTCCGTTGTCGTCCTCGATCGCGCTCGCGGGGTTCCTGTCGCTGTTCCCGCTGCTGCTCGTCGGCGTCGCCGTCCTCGGCTTCGTCTCCGCGGGGAACACCGACTTCGCGTCCGAGGTCGTCGACCAGCTCGGGCTCGAGGGGCGGGCCGCCCACGAGGTCACCAACGCGATCGACACCGCGGAGGGCAGCCGGCGGGCGGCCTCTGTGGTCGGGCTGATCGGACTGGCGTGGGCGGGCCTCAGCGTGGCGGGCGCGCTCGAGAACGCCCTGAACGCCACCTGGCAGGTGACCGGTCGCGGGTTCACCTCCCGGCTGGCGGCCGTGGTCTGGCTGGCGGGCGCCGGCCTGCTGTTCCTGGGCTCGATGGCCCTCGGCCCGCTGATTAACGAGCTTCCGGGGCCCGCGGTGGTGCCCACGGTCCTGGCTGGGCTCGTCCTCGACGTCCTGCTGTTCATCTGGTTGTTCGTCACGCTCACCAACGTGGACGTCCCCTGGACAGCCCACCTGCCCGGGGCCCTGCTCGGCGCCGTGGGCCTCGAAATGCTGAAGATCATCGGATCGGTGTTCGTGCCGCGGTCGGTGGCCTCGTCGTCGGCGCTGTACGGGTCGCTGGGTGTGGTGTTCGCGATCCTGGCGTGGTTCGCCCTGACCGCGAGGCTGATCGTCTACGCGGCCGCGCTCAACGTCGTGCGGTACGAGCGCGACCACGGCACGGTCACCGTGGAGATCGAGGTCCCGCACATCAGCGGTCAGGTTCCGCTCGGGACCACGCGCGGGGGCGCCGTGTCCGAGTCGGCCTCGGACGATCGCCGCTGACCGCGTCGGTCTACGACCGACACTGTCCGGCCCGACCCCCACCC